>JAQVLN010000001.1 GCA_028704155.1 Desulfitobacteriaceae bacterium | reverse complement strand
TAGAAATATCGATCCGTGGAAAAATCGGCTGACCTTTATGAACTACTTTTCCCGGAGTCAAAACATTCCAATTTGAGCTGTCTTCCCACTTCAGTAGATCATCATCACAATCTAACAGTGACCAAAGCTTAGGCGGTAATCCCGGCATAAAAGGAGCACAGAGAATTCCCAGGATTCTGATACACTCTACAAAAGTATAAAGCACTGTATTAAGCCTATCTTTCGAACTTTCGTCCTTGGCGAGTTTCCAGGCTTCTGTTTCATCGACATATTTGTTACAGCGCGCCACAAAACGCCAAATCTGCTCCAGTGCCCCTGCCGGATCAAAAGCCTCCATCCGTTCCTGGACAGCTTCCTTGACCTGAACACTTAAAACCTTAAGCTCTTGTTCCAGCTCTGTATCCTGAGCAGCTTGAGGAATTACACCTTTACGATATTTAACGAGCATAGCCAAACTTCGGGAAACGAAATTTCCTAAATCATTGGCCAAATCACGGTTAAATCGTTCTACTAAAGCGTCTTCGGAATAAATTCCATCCGCGCCGGCAACAAGTTCTCTCAAAAGAAAATAGCGGATTGCATCCGAGCCATAGCGCTTGATTAATTCAAAGGAATCTTGAACATTACCACGGGATTTAGAGATTTTTCCACCCTCTTTGCTCAAAAACCAACCATGTCCGTAAACGACTTTCGGCAGGGGAATATTTAATGCTAACAAAATGATCGGCCAGATTACTGCATGAAAGCGCACAATATCCTTGCCCATCAGATGTACGGAAGCCGGCCAAAATATTTTATATTTATCATTATCCGGATAGCCCAGTGCCGAAATATAATTTACCAGTGCATCAAGCCACACATAAACAACATGCTTGGGATCAAAGGGAACCCGAATACCCCAATTTAATGTCGTACGCGAAACACTAAGGTCTTCCAAGCCGCTTTCGATAAAACGGATCATTTCATTACGGCGTGAAACCGGCTGAATAAAATCCGGATTTTCCTGAATATGTTTGAGCAAAACATCCTGATACTTAGAAAGGCGAAAAAAATAGCTTTCCTCCTTTAAAAGATCCGGTTGGCGGCCGCAATCCAGGTTTGGACATTTTCCGCCGATAAGTTTACTCTCGGTCCAAAATGTCTCACAGGGTGTACAGTACCAGCCTTGGTACTCAGCTTTATAGATATCCCCTTGTTCGAAAAGTTTGGCAAATATCTCTTTAACAACAATGTGGTGACGTTCCTCTGTTGTTCTGATAAAATCATCATTAGAAATATCCAATTGCTGCCAAAGACTTTGAAAACGTTCAACTATACCATCAACATAATCATTAGGGTCCATATTTTGGGATTGGGCAGTAAGTAATATTTTTTGAGCATTTTCATCGGTACCTGTTAAGAAATAAACATCATTACCACGCAATCTCTGATAACGGGCTAAAGCATCCGCTGCCACTGTTGTATAAGCAGTGCCGATGTGCGGACTTGAGTTAGGGTAATAAATAGGCGTTGTTATGTAATATTTCACCTTACATCTTCCTTTAAATTTATTTTCATTAAGAGATAGATTTTCCCGTTTATTTCATATTTTGAATAATATGTTTAAGTATTATAATTATTTCAATGTAAATATATCACTATTTAATTAACAAAAGAGAATAGCTTTTGGCTGATTCTTGTATTTAAACAATATCTTGATTATGTTTTACATGATCCTCCAAATTTATTCAATACCTGACAATATGACGTTGACTTTTAATGGCATCATTGGTATCATAAGTATAAGATAAATTTGTCGAAAGATGTGGGATAGGAGGGGATTACGCTATATGATGAAATCTACTGGAATCGTAAGAAAAGTTGACGAACTTGGGCGTGTTGTTTTGCCCATCGAGCTTCGCAGGACTCTCGGTATTGCCGAAAAAGATGCTCTGGAAATCTATGTTGATCAAGAAAAAATTATACTTAAGAAGTACGAACCTGCTTGTGTCTTTTGTAGTAATGCCAGTGATATCCAAACATTCCATGGAAAAAATGTTTGCAGGGAATGCGCAACTGCTATGGGAGAAGTAGCGGGAATAAGCGTATCATCTAATTCCAAAGTAGGCTAATAAAAAAAAGTAACAAAGTAACTAACTGTGACTAACTCAAAACCTACTACATTACAATCTAAAATGCGGAATTTGACGAAGGCTGGACCCTTCGTCTTTTATTTTACCGCAAGGGGGGTGTTTTAATCATTCTGTTTACGTAATAAAGCATTATAAACCTCTCTTTTACTAATGCCATTACGTTTGGCAACTTCCTTCAGTGCATCTTGCCTGCTCAAGCCGTGTTCCAATGCCTCGCGCACTTCCCGCACCCATTCTCCCGGACCACTTGTTTTAATAACTGCCAAATAAGGGGATGTCACGATACAACATTCTCCTCTGGGATTATTAATCTCAAATTGCCGAACCAACTCGGAGAGCGGTCCTCTGTATACACTCTGGTTCAACTTGGTTATTTCCCTGACAACAACTGCAAACCTGTCACCAAAAACCTCTTCCAATAACTTAAGCGTTGCTATCAGACGATGTGGCGCTTCATAAAAAATCTGGGGCATCGGCAGTTCGCAGCACTCCTGCAGCTTACGGCGGGATTCCCCGGAATTAGCCGGAAGAAAACCCTGAAAAGCAAAGTTACCTCCCGACATTCCGGAAAGAACCAAAGCAGTCAAAGCTGCATTGGGACCAGGAAGTACATCTACTTTGATATTTTCCGTATAACAACTGCGAATTATTTCGCTTCCAGGATCAGAAATACCGGGCATTCCGGCATCTGTAATCAGAGCTACGGTAAAACCTTCCTTCAGCTTTAAAATAAACTCTTGTGACCTGGTTTTTTCGTTATGTTGATGATAACTGATCAGCGGAGTATTTATCCCGTAATGCAGCATTAATTTACGAGAATGCCGTGTATCTTCAGCAGCAATAAAATCGACTTGCCGCAACGTATCCAGAACCCGCAACGTAATGTCAGCCAAATTACCAATCGGTGTTGCGCAGACATAAAGTATTCCTTTTTCAAGCATATCCTTCACCTCGATACCAGGATTCTGCCTTTACTCTCTCCGCAAAAAACCTGCACAAAATAAACAAGCCCCTGCTTCCATCGGCTGCCCAAAATAAAGATGGCAAACATGAAACCCGTCCTTATACAGACGGACTAAATTATCATGGGCCACACCCTCGATACGGGCTGCGTTAGCAATCACCCGTTCGGTTTCCTTCTCGGGCAAAGCACATGATTCCCTCTTCAAACGGAGATTTTCATCTTCCAAGGATTGTACATAGGGCATCAAACTGCGAACCTCCTCCAAGAGAGAAATGAGTTTTTCTTCCACCTCAAGAAATGCCTGAGTGAGCTGTCTCATACTTTTTTATTCTTCCCCCTTGGCTTTTCGCCTTTTTTTGATTGAATTCCTTTACTTTTAGTCACAGGTACAGCCTTTGCAATCTGTTCTTCCCTAATTGCAGGCTGATTGGCTGGAGCTAAAGGTTTTATTATAAAATCACTATCTTCAATATCGATATCCGGCCAGTCTTTGGCAAGCAGATTCGAGGTTTCATTGCCACAGTCGCAATTGCAGCAATAACCATCATTTTCGTATTTAAGGCAACACATTAATCGTCCACAAATACCCGAAATTTTTGTAGGATTGAGCGAAAGTTTTTGATCCTTAGCCATGCGGATTGATACAGGTTCAAAATCTCCTAAAAAAGAAGCACAACAAAGAACCCTTCCACATGATCCTACACCACCAATCATTTTGGCTTCATCCCTTACTCCTATCTGCCGTAACTCAATGCGTGTCCTGAATACCGAAGCCAGATCTTTTACCAATTCCCTGAAATCTACCCTGCCATCAGCAGTAAATGAAAAGATAATCTTATTACCGTCAAATGTATATTCCACATCAACCAATTTCATTGGTAAGTGATGTTCTGTTATTTTTTTTAAACATACTTGAAAAGCTTCTTTTTCTTTAGCCTTATTTTGCTCAAGAATTTGCTCATCTTCTATCCCAGCTTTACGAATAACCAGTTTTAAAGGTAAAACAAGATCTTGTTCGCTAACTTGACGTGCAGGAATAACCAATTCCCCAAATTCAATTCCCCTGGTTGTTTCCACTATTACCTTGTCAAATTTTTCAAGTTTAAAATCACCCGGGGAAAAATAATAAACCTTACCGGCCTGCTTAAACCGAACTCCCACAACTTCTACCATGAAGAGTTCCTCCTTGCTGGAATAATTGCAATGCTAAAACTTCAATAACCAATCTTGGGTTAGCTTGCTGGCGCAGCCCCTCAAGAGCATAACTAATAGTTAATATGTTTGTTGCCGAAAAACGGCCTTCCTTTATTCCTGCCTGAATCCGAACAGCCATAACCTGCAAATAAATTTCTGCTAACTCCTTTTTCAGAGGAAACAGCGGAAAAAGGCCTAAAAAATCACTCTGTTCGATAACCCTCCAAAATTTATCCAGCCATTCCTTGACAGGGTTAACGCCATATTCCATAATTGCCAGAGCTAAATCCGGGTTTTGTCCACTTAGCTCAAAAGCCTGCTCAGCTTCACCAAGATCAATGTCACCCAAGCTCTCAAGCCATTGTTCCTTATTGCCAGTGGGAAAATAAGTACTTTGAGCCCTGCTTCTCAAAGTAGGTAAAATCCCCTCTTCATTTTCTGCACTTAGAATAATAACAGTTCTCTCCGGAGGTTCTTCAGTAACCTTTAATAAGGCATTAGCTGCCGGAATTGTTAAATGATCCGCCTTTTCAATTAAAAATACTTTATAATTCCCTTCATAGTGTTTACGATACAGGCGTTCTTGCCAAGCTAATATTTGTTCTATGCCAATACTGGTCTTTAAAGGTTCCAATCTTGTAACATCCGGATGATTACCAGATAATATTTTATGACAAGCTGAACATTGCTGACAGGGCTCCGAAGCTTTAAGGCTCCGGCAATTTAATATTTGTCCTAACCTTAAACTAACATCCCGCCTGTCCTTGGAACTGCCTCCATGAAAAAGTAACAGATGGGCAATCTGTTGGGAATAAGCTTCTTTCTCAAGAAGCTTTAGCGTCAGGTTCAACTCCATTTTTTCACCCCTGAAAACTTTCCTGTACATATAAAAATAATGATCACCACGGCTAACAAGCAAGGAAAATCACATTATCAAATCTCCCGGACCACCCAAATCATACCGTTTTTAAAACCGTCCCAACCCTGCCAATTACCTTGAACACCGGCCAAAAGAATTTCTATAGTCTCAACTGTAATTTCTTCACCCATAACAATCAAGGGAATTCCCGGTGGATAAGGAGAAATAATTTCCGCTGCGATTCTCCCTAAACTTTCCTGCAAAGGCAAAAACTCCCTCGGAGCACAAAAAGCCTGACGGGGTGACATCCGCTGAACTACATCAGGATATCCCCTGAGCAGCAGTCTTTCCGGTTTAAAATCACTGGATCCAGATCCTTTAACTAATTCAGCCAACCCTTGCAGGCCTTTTGTCAAAGCCCTGATGTCTTCACGAGTATTTCCAATCCCTAAAACAAAGAGAATATTTTCCTGATCCCATAATTCAGGTTCGATTCCATGATCTTGTCTTAAGTAGTCAACACATTCGGGAGCAGGTATTCCCAGTGATCTTGTGTTAATAAGAATCTTTGACCAATCAATCAGTTTTATCCCATAGGTTCCGGCATCATTATCATTAAGAATACGCAGAAATCCCCCGACTTTGGTATGAAGAATTTCCACTTCTTCCTTCAAAACCGCCCAACGCTCACTGGCCAAAGCAAACTCCCCTGCCAATTCCAGAGAAACCATAAGCAGGTAACTTGGACTGGAAGACTGAAGCAGTTCCAAACTCTGGCACAGCTTTTTCCGGCAAATACTTTTTCCTTGAACATGCAGCATTGCCGCCTGGGTCAGGGCACTTAATGTTTTATGGGTACTGTGCAAGACCAGATCAGCCCCTAAAGCCAGGGCACTTGGCGGAAACAAGGACCCAAGGTAGTGTGAACCATGAGCCTGGTCTATCAGGAAAGGACAGGTTGCTCCCTGTTTATTCCGGTAATCCATAAGCTTGCGCAAATCTGGAATTGTCCCATAATAAGCGGGGTAAGTGATATGGCAAGCTGCTATTGTATCCCAGTCCAACTCTTCAATATCAGAATCTAATCCCAGGGGTAAATTAAACTCCGGGTGAATAATCGGAGTCAGGAATTCCGGAACCAATCCTGTCAAAACCAAAGCTGACATCACCGATTTATGAGATTGCCGTCCAACAAGAACTTTCTTACTCTCCGCCTCTTCACCCAGTGCCAGAAACATCGCCTGATTACCTGCCGTACCCCCGTTAATGAGAAAAAAACTTTCCTCAGCACCAAAAATTTGCGCTGCCCTCTGCTGTGCCCGGGCAATTATACCATTGGCGGAAGATAGTTGATCAAGCCCTGGCAGTTCTGTCAAATCCAATTTGAGAAAATTTATATCACGAAAAAACTCCTGTTGCCCTTTATGCCCAGGAGTATGAAAAGAGCGAAATCCCTGTCGGCAATACCTTTGTAAATCCTCTCCCAATACCGGCATAGGCTGGCCCCCTCGTCATTGGGTATTTCCATACCATTTTAGCACATCTTTGTGGAGAATGCATCTTTGCTCGAAGAGGATGTGAAAACCATTACAAACCAATGACCTTTACTCGCGACATTCCCTCGAAAATTGCCTTACGGATACAAGCCAGGGTATCCTGATATTCCTGGGTACCAGTCTCCATAGTTACAATAGCCTGCTCACAACTTGAGCAGAAAAACTTTCCCCGGATACGGAAACCATCATATAAGCCTAATTCAGGTATCTTGCCACAGTGGTAACAAAGAGGATATATATTTCCTTGCATGCTAACCTCCTCCTAAATAACAAATAATTGAAACTACCCCTATTATTGCCCTGAACCCACGGGATTAGTCGGAGGATTGAAAGATGACCCGCCGCTTTCCACTTTATTATCAATACTCACTGTTACCGGAACACCCGGCATAACCTGCTGCCATTGATCCTTGATTTGTTTCCAGTACCTTGAATTGCGCTGTTCAAGCTTGCGTCCTATACCTAAAAAGTCTAATCCTAACTCATAACTTTTTTGTAAAGCTGCATCACATTCAGCCTTAACTAAAGCATTAAAAGCTGTAGAACTATTTTTAACAAACTGAAGATACTCCTCAGGCGATCTTTGTTGCTGCTCAGCAGATAGTTCGTCAAGATCTGTAGTAATCCCAATCTTATAGTGAATCCCGGGCTTCCCTTCGTTATTTTGCAATTTCCAATTAGTCTTAGCTTTTATTACCCGGGCACTTATCCAAAAATTGTCTTGCTCATTCCCTATTTTGGTACTTAAAACACGGTATTTAACCTCCCCCTGCAGCCACATGAAACCCCTGGTCTCTTCATCACCAAGTACCGCATAAAGCTTATCCCCCGCAAATACCCCCATCCCGGAAATATGGACCTCTTGCGGCTCTTCCCCGTCCTGACTTTCATATTGGATATTCTCTTTGCCAGGTGCTATTTCATGAGCCAAGGGAATAACCGGGGCCGTACTCTCATTGCCCAATTCAGTTAAATAATGCCCAAGACGTACCCTGGGGAAATTTGCTAGCCAGTCATTCTTCTCGATATCATCCAAGAGGGAAAGTGAAACAAGTTTGCCTGTCCGCAGTTTAATATTCAGCAAGTCTTTGGCTGAGCCTTCAGCCAGTACCAAATATGTTGAGCGGCGGAATTGATAATATCTCTGAATGTAATCCAGAACAGAATTTATCCCTTCCCTGGCTAGTTCTTCTCCAATAATAACAACCTTAGTAGTGCCCACAAAAGGATGTTTGATAATAGTGTTATAAATCTTGTCAGTAGCCTCCCGCATACTTGATCCTTCCGCACTTATCGTATAGTCCTGGATGTTGTTTCCACCTTCGTCGGCCTCTTTAGGAGATCCAATTTGAAAAGTTATGAGATAGGAACCAGGTTTACTGCCTTTATCGATCCCAATTCCAAAGACAAAGCCTAATGACTCCACTTCCCTTTTTCCCCAGCAACCACTCAAAGCCAAGACCAGGATAAGCAGAGATAGTAAAAGACAAGTCATTCTTCTTATCATCTTTTACCAAACCTCCTTCGCAGACGTTCAACAAACCAAAGCAAAGGAACCCATAATAAGGCAAATGGTACAAGAAAATAATTCTCTGCTATTGAAAGTTCTAAATATACCTGTGTCCCGCCTTCCTGTAAGATTGCAATGATAAAGAAAATCAAACCGATCCCAGCATACAGCCAAAACTTCTTCCTGAAGCCAAAAATATATTCCAACCCCCAAACAACTAAGAAAAAAGCAATGGTTATTTTAAGGATTGCTGCACCTAACCACAAACCCTCAAAAACAGATTCGATACCTGCTATGGTCTTGGCTATCTCAATCATTTTTCCCAGGGACAGAATCCCCAAGTTAAGACGTGCTGCCTCCATCGGACCAAAAACCATGATTTCCGTGAGCGTAACCAAAGTCATAATTATTCCCACCAGGACAACCGCCCGCAACAATCCGCTCCTAAGCCTGGATTGTTCAGCTGTTGGTAAAAAGGGGATAAGCCCCGTCAGAGATACAATGTATTCCAGAGGAAATGATAGTGTTTTGACTGCCCCGAAGACAACAGGTTTAATTCCATTAGCTAAAACCGGGAAGAATTGATCCCATTCGAAACGGGGGATTGCCAATAACATGGTAATTATTAAACCGATTACGACCAAAGGAAAACAAAACTCACTAAACCGCGCCAAAACCTCTATCCCCGCCCAAGCCAAGGCAATGACCAGTAAGATCACACCTATTGTATAAACAGACTGAGGCATGAACGGCGCTATCATCCTTTTATATGTATCCACCGCCCGGGCTACATATAAAGCTCCAATATATCCCGCTACCAGGATATAATACACAGCGATAGCCTTTCCAGCCCATTTTCCGAATACATTTCCGGATATTTGCAAGAGATTTTGCCCCGGATATCTTTGCATAAAAGAAAGCACCATTAATCCATAGGGGACAGCAATAAGATATCCAGGCATAACAGACCACCAACTGTCCCGTCCGGCAACTGCGGCAAGTATTTGGGCAATAGGCAAGAATGCTGTTCCCAGGAGAATCCCTGAACTTAAGATCATAAACTGGTGACTGGAAATCCTTTGAATCATTTTTTCCTCCCAGCTTCAGGTTCGGCAGTATCGATTAAATTCGGCCTGTGCTTTTGGCCCCAGATTGGTACAACAACCACCACATCCTGTAAGAATTCCCTGATGCGTAAAGGTACGATAGGACTAAAGTAAGGAACTCCGAAGCTACGTAAACTTAAAACATGGATCAAAAGACCGTATAATGCTACCGCGACTCCAAAAAACCCCATTGTACCGGCTATTATAATCAAAGGAAGACGAAGTAAACGTACCGTAATAGCCAGATCATAGGCAGGAATGGCATAAGATGATATTGCAGTAATGCCTACTATAATTACCATGATCGGGCTAACCAAACTAGCTTTAACTGCCGCGTCTCCAATTACCAGTGCCCCCACAATCCCGACTGTCTGTCCAATCGGCTTGGGCAGCCGCAAACCGGCCTCTTGCAGAATTTCTAAAATAATTATCATTATTAAAGCTTCCATCGCAGCCGAGAAGGGAACTCCCTCCCGGCCGGACGCAATACTTAAAGCCAGGGAAGTAGGCAGGATTTCATGGTGAAAAGTTGTCGCAGCAATATAGACACTGGGAGCCAAGAGGGCCAAAGCAAGCCCAACATAACGGATAAACCGCACCAGCACCATAATCAGAGCCCGTTCATAATAATCCTCACTAACTTGCAGAAATTGGGCAAATACCGCCGGAACAGTTAAAACAATCGGGGTCCCATCCGCAATAATCCCGACTTTACCTTCCAGAAGTTCTGCCGCCAAATCATCCGGGCGCTCAGTATAACCTATCTGGGGAAAAGGTGAATAAGGATTATCTTCGATCATCATCTCCAGACTGCCAGTTTCCAGTACCCCATCAACTTTAATCTTGCCTAAACGCCTCAATACTTCGGAAACAATGTCTGGACTCGCAACATTCTCCACATAAGCAACAACAACATCCGTTCTTGTCAAATCGCCTATTTTCAGGGAGACCAAACGGAGGGAAGGATGTTTAATCTTACGTCTTATCAGGGATGTGTTGATACGTAAGGTTTCCGAAAAACCTTCACGGGGACCCCTGACAACACTTGCTGTTTCCGGTTCCTTTACTCCCCGGTTAACCCAACCGCGGGCTCCGATAACCAAGGCTTCCTCTGTTTGTCCAATAAACAGTACTGCATCTCCCGATAATATGGCATCAATCGCTTCGCCTATTTCGCTGATCTTTTTTATTTCATTGGCAGGGGCTAAATTTTCTTCAATAGTTGCCAAAGCAGTTTTAACGGTCATACGGACTAATTCCGGATGCCCGGCTGAATCAACCATTAGAGCCTTTAAGATGAATTGATCTAACAAGTGTTTATCTACCAGTCCGTCAACTACAACTAAAGAACAAGCTACTGCCTCTTTCCCCTGCAGTATAAAATCCCTGAATATAATATCACTACTTTTGGATAGGACCTCGCGCACCCGGTCAAGGGAGAGAGTTTGGGACCATCCTTGCTCAACCGGCAAGGGGTCATGTTTCCGGATCCTTTTTTTGTCTTTAGGACGAATCGTTATTTCCTTAAGCATTTTCAACCAACTGCGCAAATCTTATTCCCCCAAATTCGCTAAATATGAATAGATCTGGATTTATCTTATTTTATCCCATCACTGACGGGTTATTCAGTTTCTGACTATTCTTCTAATGAAAAAAGACAAGTCTCATTTCAATTAGACTTGTCTTTTTTCATTCTTATCTTTTTAGATTAAAACATTTTTCTCTTACAGATCTTCTAAATATAAAAATCTTAAATTCCAATAATCTGCAGAACAGTTAAGAGCAGCACTCCCGGAAAACCCATAAGGGCTACAATTATTATAGTAAAATAATTTATAGGGATTCCAAAACCCAGAATACTGAAAAGCAAATCAAACAGCCAGAGCCCAACTATACCACCCAAAACATGAATTATTGCCTTGAGAAGAAATCCCGGACGACTTAATGAAGACTTAACAATTAAGATTAATAATAATACGAATAATCCCAAAAAGACGAGCGTCATAACTGCACAACCTCCTTGTCCAACTAGTCAATGATATGCATAAGTCAGACAAGGAAGAACCTGTAATTTAACGTTCTTAATTCAAATTATATTATCCTGCGGCCTTCTAAGGCACGGGCAATTGTGATTTCATCAGCAAATTCCAAATCTCCCCCAACCGGAAGGCCATGAGCAAGTCTGCTTACCTCTAATCCCAAAGGTTTAAGAAGTTTGGACAGATACAAACATGTTGCTTCTCCTTCAACTGTTGGATTCAGGGCCATAATTACTTCCTGGACTCCTTCGAGCCTTAATAACAATTTTTCAATCGTTAACTGATCCGGTCCTATTCCTTCCAGCGGAGAAAGTACACCATGCAACACATGATAAAGCCCCTTAAATTCACCTGTCTTCTCTAGTGAAACTACATCACGGGGGTGTTCTACCACACATAGCAAAGTTCGGTCGCGCCGCGCACTCTGACAAACAGGACAAGGATCCTTATCCGTAAAATTACAACATACGGTACATTTCCGAATATCATTTTTAGCTGCTGATATTGCCTTGGCCAAGTCCTCAGCAAGCTGAGGATGTTGCAGCAGATAAAAAGCCAAACGTCCTGCTGTTTTCGGTCCAATACCTGGTAAGCGGGCAAAACTGGAAATAAGGTTGGCCAATGGTTGCGGATAAAATATAAAATCCATGTGTGCTTAAAATAAACCGGGTATTTTTAACCCGCCGGTTAATTTTCCCATTTCCGAAGCCATCATCTCCTGGGCTTTACGTAACCCTTCATTAATAGCAGCTTTAACAAGGTCCTCCAACATTTCCACATCTTCCGGATCAACTGCCTCAGGCTTTATCTGAAGTTCAACAACTTCCATTTTACCGCTTACTACAACCCGGACAACCCCGCCACCTGCGGCGGCATCTACAGTTTTGTTTTTTAGTTCTTCCTGTGTTCGAGCCATCTCTGCCTGTAACTTTTGGGCTTGTTTAAGCATTTGATTCATATTCCCCATTCCGCCGCCAGCATTCTTGAATGCCATCGTAACACTCTCCTTTTATCAATATTCGTTTATTGAAAAATCAGGACTCTTCCTTAATCACTACTATTTCAGGTCCAAAGATATCTACCGTACGCTTAATCAGAGCTTCCCTGTCAAGCTCTTCAGCAGTAGCCGGCCCAGCTTTTGTGATTTGTTCATCTTCCATAATTCCCCGCAAAGACAATTGTACACCAAAAAGCTGTTTTATAGCTTCCTGAATTGTTTGTCGGTTTTCAGTTTGTTCAACCTTATCACGATGGAAGGAGAAATCCTTCCTGAAAACTATAATTAAAGTTCCTGCTTCCAATCTTTCGGGCTTGCCTTCCATTAAGAAAGCATGGGTGGATTTCTTACGTTGCCGGACATTTTCCAAAATTTCAGACCATTTGTTTACTATACTGTCTATTGTGATCCCTGAACCTAAGGCCCCTGAATTATCTACCGGTTTTATTAATTGCCCGTTATTGTGTGGCGAGTTAATTTCCTCCCCGGCACCTTCTTTAACCACACGCCTGTTGTCTAAACCCTTAGTGCCGGTTTTATTAAACCTTGACGTCTTCGAATTAACGGAAACATTATTTTGTCCCGTCTCAGATTTTAGATCGAATACCTGTCCGGCCGCATTTAACATACTTTCACTTTTATGCATGGCTTCCACAATTAACAGCTCAGCTGCCAGACGGGCATTAATGGCATATTTTAATTGGCTTTCTCCCTTTAACAAAACTTCTATCCACAATAACAAACGATCAAGGCCGCAACTTTTACTTTGCTGTCTAAATTTCTCCGAAAGATGCGGTAAAATCATAGTCTGCCCAGTCGTTAAAAACAGTAGCATCTGTCTCAAATAATCCGATAGTTCCCTCAGGATTTGCCGGGGATCCCTCCCCTGTTCTATTCCCTGTGCCAGAGTATTAAGAGCTTTACCATAGTCGGCAGTTAAAAAAGCCGCCATAATCTCTGAACTGAATGTTTCCCCTACCATACCTAACACCTGATATACTTCCGGTACGCCCAGGGGATCATCCTGCACCAGACATTGATCCAAAATACTCAAAGCATCCCTTAAGCCCCCCTCTGATTTTAGGGCAATAACCTGAATAGCCTCCTGATCTACCTGGCGCCCCAAAACATTCACAACCTCTGTCAAACGGCTTTTAATATCCTCTAAAGCAACCCGATAAAACTCAAAACGTTGGACCCTGGAAAGAATGGTAAGCGGTATTTTATGTGCTTCTGTAGTTGCCAGGATAAAGATTACCCTTTGAGGCGGCTCCTCCAAAGTTTTAAGCAAAGCGTTAAATGCTTCTGATGTTAACATGTGCACTTCGTCAATGATATAGACCTTGAATCTTCCCCGGGCAGCACTGAGTTTTACATTTTCCCGCAAATCCCGGATCTCATCAATACCGCGATTGGATGCGGCATCAATTTCCATAACCTCCATAGCTATACCTTGATCAATCCCTTTGCAGGAATCACAGGCATTGCATGGCTCCACCCCGATACGCTGTTCACAATTAAGTGCTTTAGCGAGAATCTTGGCGGTAGTTGTTTTTCCGGTTCCCCGCGGCCCGCTGAACAAATAAGCATGTGCAACCTTATCTTGTTCCAAAGCATTCATTAATGTTCTGGTAACATGTTTTTGGCCGACAATTTCCTGAAAAGTCCGGGGTCGCCATTCACGATAAAGTGCCAAATATGCCATAATACCAACCACCTAAAATTTATGTATAATCCAAACGACCTAACTATTATTTTTCTTCATTCTTTTTTCCTTATATTGTAAACAGTCAGAGGTATTTAATAACCAGGTATTGATTAAAGTAAATACTAAAAAAGATGGTACCGCGACCACCTCAAGAATTTATGACCGTGCACCTTTACTCGAACAATCACCTCCAGACGTTCTCAAAGCCGGCAACTCGATTCAGGCAACCTTGCGGCACACAGAACGAACTCCTTAGTGCTGCTTCCGTCAGGACCTGACACGGTTCGAAGTGTCCCATTGCACAAGACCAAAATCTCATCATTACCAACCGTTGGACTGCTCTACAGGCGAAGCCCTCATTCAGGAATTACACCCCGCTATAGCGGATTGCGGGTTACAGGGATCCGCTACCTCCCCGTCTAGCACAGCCAAAACAATTATAGCAAAATAAACAGCCAAAGTCGAATCCTTTAGACTGTAAGTCTTACCTTAATAAGGCAAGCATAAAATCAGAAAAGTATTTATAACCATAATTATCTTTTTTTGCTTGCTGATAATAAGCTTATAATATAAAAAACTTCCAAGAATATTTCTTGAAAGCAGCAGTGTTATATAACATGGCGGAGAGAGAGGGATTCGAACCCTCGACACAGGTTATCCCCATGTACTCGCTTTCCAGGCGAGCGCCTTCAACCAGACTCAGCCATCTCTCCATGACAGTAAAGTAAAGTCTCAAAATATTTAAATCTTAAAGTTAGTTTTTCGTTCAAAGCACAAATAGTATTATAAGCGTTACTTCATCTAATGTCAATTAAACAATACTCCTGAAATTTTTAATCTTATCAAAAATTAATTATATCTAACTTAGTCCCCCACCGAAGACTCGATGTTCAACTTTAGTTGAACGAGTTCACTCTGAATTTTATACTAAAAATTCAGCTGATTGTCTAAAGAAATATCAGATGCTATAATGTCTACCATAGATGTGAAAACAGCCATCACTACAGACTCAAATCCCAATTATTAAACTATAGGGAAGGGCGATTTATAATGCTGATAGTTCAAAAATACGGGGGCAGTTCAGTTGCCACTCCTGAACAGATCCTTTCTGTAGTTCAACGTGTTGCCCGGACGCATTCCGAAGGAAACAGTATAGTTGTAGTAGTTTCTGCCATGGGGGATACTACAGATAATTTAATAGATTTAGTTCGAAAAGTAACCGCTAACCCGGATGACCGGGAAATGGATGTTCTTTTATCTACCGGAGAACAGGTTGCAATATCCCTTCTGGCTATGGCCCTTAAAGAAATCGATAAACCGGTCATTTCTTTAACCGGACCCCAGGCCGGAATTTTTACTGACTGTGGCCATACAAAGGCTAAAATTTTGAAAATTGAAACCCAGCGTCTCAAAAATGAACTTAAACAGGGTAAAATAATAATAGTCGCTGGATTTCAAGGAATAAACCGGACAAATGATATAACAACACTTGGAAGAGGCGGTTCCGATACTACTGCTGTTGCACTTGCCGCTGCTCTAAAAGCTGCATTATGTGAGATATATACCGATGTTGACGGTGTTTATACCACTGATCCACGCATAGTCCCTGAGGCCCAAAAACTTAAAGAGGTATCTTACGCAGAAATGCTGGAATTAGCCAGTTTGGGGGCAGCCGTTCTTCACCCCCGTTCTGTAGAACTGGCAATGAAATACAAGATCCCCTTAATTGTCCGCTCCAGCTTTAATCAAAACCCCGGTACTATTGTTAAGGAGGTAAATCTGATGGAAAGATCCCAAGCCGTCACCGGAGTAGCCTATGACCATAATGTAGCTAAGATCGGTATTTTTAACGTTTTGGATAAACCGGGTATAGCTTATAGATTGTTTAAATCCCTCTCTGATCAGAAAGTAAACGTGGATATGATTATCCAGAGCGCCATGCGCAATGATAGAAATGATATTTCTTTCACATGTAATCAAGCCGATGTAAGAAAAGCAATTGAAGTAATTCAGGCTCAGCTCAGTGAATTGGGTGCCGACGGTTTTATCAGTGACGAAAAAGTTGCCAAAGTTTCCATTGTCGGGGCTGGTATGGTAAGCAATCCTGGGGTTGCAGCCTTAATGTTTGAAGCCCTTTGCGAAGAAGGAATCAATCTGGAAATGATCAGTACTTCAGAAATAAAAATTTCCTGCATAATCCGATCTGAAGATACCCATAAAGCTGTTACCGCCCTTCATAAAAAATTTGATCTATCCGCCGCTAATTAAAATTCAGAACTATATCCGTCCGTTTCTTAAAGTTGATGAATAAACAAACCGCTTCTCAGCTTAGGCTCAAACCAGGTGGATTTGGGAGGCATTACTTTTCCGGCATCCGCTATCGCCATTAAATCATCAATCGTTGTCGGATACATTGAAAAGGCCACCTTCATACCCTCTTTTACCCTTCTTTCAAGTTCCTGCAGCCCCCTGATTCCGCCCACGAAATCTATTCTCTTATCAGTCCTGGGATCTTCAATTCCCAGAATCGGACTAAGCAGATTATTTTGGATTATAGAAACATCCAAGCGGGCAACCGGGTCCTTAGAATCGAAGGTCCCTTCTTTGGCCATCAGTTTATACCACTTACCATCAAGGTACATGCCAAAGTTATGTTTTTGTTCCGGTTTAAATTGGCCGTTCTCTTTAAACTCTTCAATGTCAAATTTCTCTTTAACCTTACTAATAAATTGGGCTTGTGAATTGCCATTTAAATCTTTTACAACCCTGTTGTAATCCATGATATAGAGCTGTTCATCCGGGAAAAGTACAGATAGGAAATAATTGAAAGCTTCATTACCATTGTATCCGGGAAACTGCTCTCTTCTTTTCAAACCAACTTTTACCGCCGATGCAGAACGATGGTGTCCATCGGCAATATACAAGTAATTGATTCCAACAAAGGCGACTACCAATTTATTTATAATATTGGAATCGTCAATCAGCCAGACAGTATGCCCAATATTGTCTGCAGAGACAAAATCATAAACTGGTTTATGATTTTGCAGCCAGTTATCAATTATCCCGTTAATCGTACTTTTTGCCCTGTAGGTTAAAAATATTGGTCCGGTGTTCGCATTACAATAATCTACATGGTTGATTCTGTCCAATTCCTTGTCTGCTCTTGTATGCTCATGCTTTTTGATAATATCGTTAATGTAATCATCAATAGAAGTACATCCTACGAGCCCAATTTGAGTCCTTCCATTCATTACCTGTTTATAGATGTACAAAGAATTGTTCTTATCCTGAATAAAAATACCTTCCTTAATCATCTGCTTTAGAGTGTCTCGGGCCTTCTCATACACAGTTTTACTGTAAATATCTGTTTCCGGATCCAAATCAATTTCGGCTTTGTCAATGTGAAGAAAAGAATAAGGATCACCTTTAATAAGTTCCCTGGCTTCATCACTACTTATTACATCATAAGGAAGTGCCGCAACCTTGTCAGCCAACTTCGGCGTAGGTCTTATCGCTTTAAAAGGTTTCAAAATTGCCAATGTATCCCTCCTGTTCTTATACTAGCTATTTGAAAAAGCCTGTCCGGTACCATTCCGTTCTGTTACATGCTTCAACAATCAATATAAATTTTGTGAAATTATCGACATCTTTTCCCCATTGCTACCGCTCTAAATTACCCTTATAATTAAATAGTAATCTTTAACAGCAAGGTATTTCCTCAACTCTTTCACTATTCCCTTTATTTAACCGCCTGATTCAGGCGGTTTTTTGTTTCCACCAAAAACTCCCGTACTTTTATAATCTACCAAAAATTTAACACTATCATGTTTTCTCTCTTAAAAGGTTATAGTTGCTTGCTTATTCCGTAAAATAATTCTTATGCAGAGGATTGTAAAATTCTTCATCATTATAAATTTTAATTTCATTATTTTCGATATTCCAATGTCCATCAATACAAAGCCATTCATCATTACCGGCATTTAAACCCGAATCAAAATCAACAACACATTCTCCACCTTCAAGGGGAGTATCGCCTGTTTTACGATCAATAGGTTTGGCTGTTTTTAATAATTCCTCTTGTAGTTCTTTAGGAACTTGCGACCACTTTTGGCCTACTAAGTTCATCATGTTTATATCCATTCCCTTCGCTTCGCTCAAGGCACAAAACGTAATTAAATTATTGGCTTTAAGCAAATTCTTTATCAGTTTCAGAACAAAAAACTCTTGATAAATCCGGAATTTCGGCTAATTAAAACAGGAGTACCTCCCCAAAATCTCGAAATGCAAGTCAGCAAACTGACATGAAGAGATGGGAAATGAGTACTCCCGATGTTCAATATTCGCAGATTTGCGTAAGCGGCTTAAAACAGCCTGGAGTTTCAGTTCGACTGTAGTTTTACTCTTTCGGATTCCATTCCCAGTAAAGCTTTCTCTAGGAGCCTGTTTCATAACACCAGAAATCAATTTTGCACGTCTTAAAAGCCACAATATATAGTGTTATAAATATGCCATTTGTACTAAATACGGACATCAACTTTCAGTGAAACTACTTTTGCAACAGGCTCCTAGCCGAATGATCCGAACGGAAGAAATGGCCGCAAACCCTTGCAGCGTCTGGACTTTTTATGGAGCGGAAGACGGGATTCGAACCCGCGACCCTCGGCTTGGGAAGCCAATGCTCTACCACTGAGCCACTTCCGCCTGATTTTAAAACCCCTTACTTATACCATTTTCTTGTTATAAAAGATTATATCTCAAAATATTATTATAATCAACTGCAATGCAAAAACTGGTATTTTAATAAATTTCTCCGCGTACAATAGTTTGTTCACGTCCAGGTCCCACAGCAACTATAGTAGCCTTAACTCCGGTTAACTCCTCTAATCTAAGGATATAATTCCGGGCATTTCTTGGTAAGTCTTCAAATTTCTCGATTTTTGTAATATCCTCTTGCCAACCTGGCATTTCTTCATAGATAGGCACACATTGCTTCAAAGTTTTCTGGCCCTGCGGAAACTCGTCAACCCTTTGACCTTGGGTAGTATACCCAATACAAATTTTTACGGTATCCAAACCTGTTAAAACATCCAGTTTGGTAACAGCAAAATCAGAAATACCATTGATCCGAACGGCGTAACGAGCTATAACAGCATCAAACCAGCCGCAACGACGCGCTCTTCCGGTAGTTGTTCCGAACTCGAATCCGTTTTTTTGAATCCTGGCACCTGTTTCGTCCGATAATTCAGTTGGAAAAGGACCTTCGCCAACCCTCGTTGTATAGGCTTTAATAACCGCAACCACCCGGTCGATCTGTGTTGGCCCCACACCAGCCCCAATACATGCTCCTCCTGCAATTGGGGATGAAGAAGTAACATAAGGATATGTCCCATGATCCAAATCCAATAGTGTCCCCTGTGCTCCTTCAAACAATACTTTATTCCCTGCTTTGATTGTCTGATCAATAGCTAAAGAACTGTCTGTTACATACTCCCTCAGCTTATCTGCATACTCTGAATATTCCTTATGAATTTCTTCGAATTTAAGGGCTTCTGCGCCATATACTTTAGTAATTATTGCATTCTTTTGGTCTAAATTACTTCTAAGTTTAAGGGCAAACTCTTCCGGATCTACAAGGTCGATCATCCGGATACCGTTCCGGGCTGTTTTATCCATATAAGCCGGACCAATACCACGTTTTGTGGTCCCAATCTTACCATCGCCCCGGGCGTTTTCTTCAAGTCCGTCCAACAAGCAATGATAAGGCATAATAACGTGGGCATTACTGCTGATTAACAGTTTGCTCGTCTCTACCCCCCGCTCTTTGAGATAATTTAGTTCCTGTATTAATACTGCCGGGTCAATAACAACTCCGTTAGCAATTACACAAGTTTTATCGGGATATAGAATTCCCGAAGGGATAAGATGAAGTTTGAATTCCTTACCATTTACCACAACTGTATGACCGGCATTATTGCCACCACTAGTGCGTATTATCATATTTGCTTTTTCAGCTAAAAAATCGGTAATTTTACCTTTTCCTTCGTCACCCCACTGAGCACCTATTAAAACCACTGCTGCCATAATCAATACCTCCATTTTTTCGTTCTCAAGAAACCCTTGCTATCGCAAGCCTTCAATGGCGGCTATTTACACAAACAGTTTCATCTTAACAATCAGTACAATCCTTGTCAATTAAAAGACGAATTTTCTATCTGAAATATAATCTTTATTTAAAAATTATTAATTTGATATAAATTGAAAAATAGATCCTTACCTTGGGATACCAAGAAATAAATCCAGGAAAATATTTGATAACTAATCAGAATGCTGACGTTCCAGATTAACAAACTTGGTAAATTCTTTTAAGTAACCAAGTTCTACCGTCCCAACAGGTCCATTGCGGTGTTTGGCAACAATAATTTCTGCAATACCTTTCTTATCTGATTCAGGATGATAGTATTCATCCCTGTATATGAACGATATCACATCAGCATCTGCCTCAATGGCCCCAGATTCCAACAAATCAGACATTATCGGACGCTTATCCTGGCGTTGCTCAACTCCCCTGTTAAGCTGTGAAAGAGCAATCACCGGAACCTTTAGTTCCCTGGCAATTGCTTTGAGCCCACGCGAAATCTGGGCAACTTCTTGTTGGCGGTTTTCTGATTTTTTACTTCCCGACATTAACTGCAGGTAATCGATTAAGATTAACCCCAGATTGTTTTCAATCTTTAATCTCCGCACTTTTGATCTAAGTTCAGTAAGGGTAATGCCAACTGTATCGTCAATAAATATTGGCGCCTCGGCAAGAGGTCCTACTGCCCTGGTTAATTTAGGCCAATCGGTATCCAGCAGTTCACCTGTCCGTACACGTTGCTGATCGACCATTGCCTCAGAGCAAAGCATTCTTTGCACAAGTTGTTCCTTGGACATTTCCAAACTAAACAGCGCAGCCGGAATTTTAGCTCTTACTGCAGCATTCTGCGCCATATTCAAGGCTAAAGCAGTCTTACCCATAGATGGACGAGCAGCAATAATGATCAGGTCCGAAGGCTGCCAACCGGAGGTTATTCGATCCAACTGTTGAAAAAAAGTTGGTATCCCCGTCAGATTGCCTTTATTGGCATACAAAGTTTCAATTTTCTCAAAGGTCTCCAAAAGGATAGATCTTATGGAAACAAAGCCCTCCATAATCTGCCTTTGCGACAAATCAAGGATCATCTTTTCTGCTTCGGCCAGCAAGGTCACGGCCTCTTCGCCAGGATCATAGCCTCTTTCGGCAAGGCTGTTGGCCGTTCTGATAAGCTGACGCAAGAGGGACTTTTCCGCCACAATTTTAGCATAATATTCTACATTTGCTGCCGAAGGTACGGAACGGGCAATTTCAGAAATTGTAGTTATACCGCCGATTAAATCCAGCCGGCCTTGCTGACGCAAAGATTCAGCAACAGAAACAAGATCGATCGGTTCGCCTTTTTCAAATAAATCCCGAATTGCTGCAAATAGATAACGATGATTATCACGATAAAAATCTTCAGGCTGAAGAATTGCAAACACTGGACTCCCCATGTCTGACTCCAGCATGATAGCTCCTAAAACTGCTTGTTCTGCTTCAATATTTTGTGGTGGAACTTTAGTTAGTTCCATGATCTCTTTCCCCCATCTGATGTCATTCGCCAAAAACGAATTTCAGAGCCTCTTCGATATTTTTTATGGGTATTACCTCAATGCCTTTCAAGCTTTTTGGTACATCCCGAGCATTATCGTAAGGAATTAAAACCCTAACCGCTCCTGCTTGCTTTGCTCCAAATATCTTCTCATAAATACCGCCAACTGGTTTAACCTTTCCCTGGATAGATATTTCTCCGGTTACTGCGACATCCTGCTGAATTGGACGTTTTTTCAGTGAACTATAAATAGCCAATGTCACAGCCAAACCTGCAGAAGGGCCGTCAATTTTCCCCCCGCCAATAACGTTGACATGAACATCATAGTTACGCAAATCCTCACCTGTAAGGACCCGAATCATTGCAGCAGCATTAAATACTGAATCGCGGGCCATACTTCCGGCTGTTTCATTAAACCGTACAATCCCTTTACCATTCATTCCGGGAAAAGTGATTGCTTCGATCTCTAAAACCGAACCCAAGAACCCTGTAACACCTATGCCCAAAATCCTCCCTGTCTCCAATCCGGACTGGACCTTATGGGAAAAATAAGGAGCTAAACGGGAGGAACACAAAACCTCATAAACATCTACTGCAGTAATCCTCACTTCTTTTAGATCCGGCTTTCTGTACTTAACCAAACCAAAAGCATCAGTAAGAATGTTATTGGCTTTACGTCCTTCAATAACATATTCACTGATGATCTCCGGAACCTGATCATCTATCTGCACTCCCAACTTCTGGGCAGTTTGTATAATAATTTTTTGAACATCCTCAGGTTCTAAAGGAACAAAATAAACTTCCGTACAACGGGAACGCAATGCCGGATTCAGTTCAGCCGGATCCCTGGTCGTAGCCCCGATTAAGACAAAATCCGCAGGCGCCCCTTCTTCAAAAAGTTTTTTGATATATTCCGGAACATGTTTATCTCCCGGGTCATAATAAGACGAGTCAAAGAAAACTTTTCTATCTTCCAAAACCTTAAGTAATTTATTAAGCAGCAAGCTGTCCATTTCCCCGATTTCATCAATAAACAGAATTCCCCCATTAGCCTCGCTTACCAAGCCTAACTTCGGCTCCGGCACCCCGGTATCTGCCAAATCACGCTTTGCACCCTGATATATTGGGTCATGTACTGAGCCTAAAAGAGGATTTGTAACATCGCGGGGATCCCAGCGTAATGTTGTCCCGTCCACTTCAATGAAGGGGGCTTTAGCGGAAAACAACGAATTGGGGTGTCCTTTTACTGTTTCCAGGGCCACTCTGGCAGCTGACGTTTTTCCTACCCCCGGCGGGCCAAACATAATTATATGCTGCGGGTAAGGTGTCGCCAGTTTAGACAGCAGTGTCTGCAGAGCACCTTCCTGGCCGATAATCTCATCGATAGATTTGGGATGCAAGATCTCTCTCGCAGAACCGGCCAATTTATTTTGATTCATGATTTCTAATTGGGCCAATTTCTTCAGGGTATGGGCATTTTCAGGTCCCGCACTCTCTTTAAGAACTTGCAGCTTGATTTCTTTCAGATAATCTTCATGCCGTTCCTGCATTTTTTCCGCAACAACTTTTCCCAAACGTTCCTCCACAGAACGTCGTGCAATTATCTCGGCAGTCCGTTCCTCAATTTCGTTAAGAAGTCCGGGGATCTCTTCGAGTGATGGTATCTTATACTCTATTGGATCTTCATTAATAATTTTTTTTAAACCCAGCACTCGTTCGGCTAAATTTTCTGAGCGCATTAAACTCAAAGCATTTAGTTTACTTGCTTTGAGTACCAGTTTGTCCGTACCAAAAAAATTAGCTAACAGCGTATATAACGAATCTACATCAAGGCGCCATTGTTCCTCATCCAATAAGCGTTCACTTGTATTTTTGTGATGTAACCACTTTGTTAATAGCCCTTTCATGAGGGTCCCCTTCCAAAAATTTATGCTTCGATAACCTGTATTTGTACTTTTGCCACAATATCAGGATAAAGCCTGACTTGGACAACATAATTTCCCAAGGCTTTAATGGGTTCTTTAACTTCAATCTTTCGTTTATCCAGATCAATACTATAACGTTTCTTCAACATTTCTGCAATTTCCTTATTGGTTACAGAACCAAATAAACGTCCGCCTTCACCAATTCTTGTTGCTACTTCAACAGTAAGTTTATTTAACTTTTCGGCCAAAACAAGAGCCATTTGTTTTTCATTTTCCTTACGTTTTTCCTCTATAGCTTTTTTATGAGCCATATCCTGCATATTTCCGGAAGTTGCCTCCACAGCCAGTCCTCTGGGCAAAAGAAAATTACGGGCATATCCGTCTGCTACTTCACACACCTGTCCCTTTTTACCTAGAGCTTTTACTTCAGTCAGAAGAATAACTTTCATCTGTACACCCCCCTGATATTTTCAAAAGGTAATATATCTGGCCTGTCTTTACTTAAAATGATCCCCGCTTTCAACCTCTGGCAAGCGACGAAAATTAAAGACCAGATCAAAGAGTCCTAACAGCGTAATACTAATTAAACTAAGCATGAAATAAAAAATATTCCCTAAAATCAAGATCCACTTTATTAAACGTAGTACATTTGGGGATTTTAAAAAGAAATAATAAACTGAGATTCCAATAATTAAAGCCACCGCTCCGCAGATAATCAACAGATTTAATCCTAAACCACGAAGTAAAACCAAGGAAAATTCGTCACCTAACAAATAACATCCCAAGGCTATAATAGGTCCCCATACTGCATACCAAGGCAACCGCCAACAGGAAAAAGAAATTAGTCTTTTTTCGCTTTGAACAATCCAACGAACAAAAAAATAATAGATTATGCCAAACTCAAAAATACTGGCTAGAGCTGCAAGTCCAGGAATAATCATGGTGTAAAATGACAGTGTCTGTCCTGCAATTATCCTTAATTCTGACTCGGTTATCCCCTGATCCTGCAAACCTGTTAGTAAGCCCATATTTTTGTATTGAAAAATCATGGAATCAATAAGTTCCTGATTTTGACTATCAAATCCTTCAACCCAAAAAGTTGGTACTGCTCCCAACAAACCCGCAGCTGCTGTACTCCACAAAATAGTAGACCTTTGAGACCAATCATTTTTAAAGCCGATTACTGCAACAAGCCCGGCCCACGGAACATACCCCATTTGCTGCAGACCTGGTAAACCAAAAGACAATGCTGCTGCACTATAACCAATAATTAGAACAATTAACGTCGATTTCAGCCCATTACGTAAACCTGTCCAAAGAACAGAAAGTAAAATAATTACTTCCCAAATCCATCCCCACATAAACCAAGCCGTGCAAAACCAAGGCAAACATAAGATCAGAGCAATAGTAAAGTAATCCAATACCTTCTTATCACTAATATACATAACTATTCTCCTAAGTTTGATCTTCCGGAGCAAGATAACTAAGCAACAAACTTAGATCTCCCCATTGGGTTTCAAAATCAACCAGATCGTTATTTTTCCAAATCTCCAAACGTTGTAATAATAAACGATCAAGTCGCGCATAATCATAACCAAGTCTTTTTATAAGTAAATAACTTATCCCAACAAGGTCAGCTAATCCTTGTAACATTTCAGATTCAGAACCGCTGAAGGTCCCACGTTGAAATAGACATTGTGCCTGAAGTAAGTCTACCTTAAGCTGCTCAATTGCTTTTAATCCTTTTACTACATCCACTTCAACATGATCCAAAAATGTTCCCCTCCTTATTGTTACCCTAAATGAAAAACAATCACTTCATAATTCGTTACAGAACGATGACTCTCCTGCAACCATCCCGTTTATGCCATGATAATAAATAATGTCAATAAGGAAAATCTCAAAGAACTAAAAAGGGAGCACATGCTCCCTTGGTATTACTCTACAGAATATGGCAACAACGCAATACTACGTGCCTGCTTGATTGCAATCGTCACTCGACGTTGATGCTTAGCACAATTTCCTGAAATACGCCGAGGCAAGATTTTACCGCGCTCTGTAATATATTTACGTATTTTATGTGCTTCTTTATAATCAATAGATTGCACTTTATCAACACAGAAACTGCACACCCGTTTTCTGGGGCGGCGTCCGCGTTCACGTTTCATACTAAATTCTCCCCTTCCCGTTAGAATGGGATGTCATCATCCAACGTAACTTCATGTCCAAACGTTCCTGCTCCTCCGATCGGAGTATTATTAACTGAATTATTGTCTTTGGGACTTAAAAATCGAACATCTTCGGCGATAATCTCTGTAACCCAACGTTTTTGCCCATCTTGACCAGTAAAAGAACGAACCTGAATCCGTCCATCGACGGCAGCAAGTTTTCCTTTAGCTAAATAATTCGTAACATTCTCGGCAAGTTGACGAAATACTACACAGGGAATAAAGTCAGTTTCTCTTTCTCCTTGTGCATTTTTAAAATTCCGGCCAACTGCTAATGTAAAATTAGCTACCGCTACACCATTTGGAGTATAACGCAATTCAGGATCCCTGGTTAATCGGCCAATTAGCACGACACGATTTAACAAGCAAATCCCTCCATCTTTAATCTTCCTTTCTCGTGGTGAGAAAACGCAGGACATTATCGGATATTTTCATAACCCGTTCAAGTTCCTGTACAGTACGTGCTTCGCTATTAAAGTTCATAAGGACATATACGCCATCCTTAAAATCATTAATTTCGTAAGCTAAGCGACGTTTACCCCATTTATCTACAGTCAGTTCTGCCCCTCCGTTGTTTGTAACGATTTCAGCAAACCTGTCAACATTGGCGGTAAGTGTCTCATCATCCAGATCAGGCCGGATAATATAAAGTACCTCGTACGCTCTCATATTCGCACCTCCCCTCGGACTAAGCGGCCCTGCAATTATGCAGAGCAGGGATATTATGACTACTAGATATGAATTATAGCATTAAAAGTTAAGTATTTCAAGTTTCGTCTAATCATAAGCAAAATTTTCAGTAATACTTGTCTTAAACATTAAAGCGAAAATGAATAATATCTCCATCAGCAACAATATATTCTTTACCTTCCAAACGTACCAGACCTTTTTCTCTAGCACCATTGAAACCGGAATAATACACAAAATCACCATACGCCACAACTTCAGCCCGGATAAAACCGCGTTCGAAATCAGTATGGATTACTCCGGCAGCCCGGGGTGCTTTGGTCCCTTTACGAATTGTCCAGGCTTTGACTTCCATGGGGCCCGCTGTAAAAAACGTCATTAAACCCAAAAGATCAAATGCTGCTCGTATCAAGCGATCCAGTCCTGATTCGCCTAATCCCAAATCAGTCAGGAAAAGTACCTTTTCTTCCTCCTCAAGTTCGGCGATTTCAGCTTCAATCTTAGCACAAATGACTACAACCTGCGAACCTTCAGCCTCTGCTATTTCCCGGACCATTTGTACATAGTTATTACTGTCTGAATTTGCCGCCTCTTCTTCACCAACATTAACGACATACAATGTTGGCTTTAGGGTAAGCAAAGGCCAAGTTTTTAAAATATCTCGCTCTTCTTCATTATAAGAAAGTGTCCCGGCTCCCTGACCTTCATCAAATGCCTTTCTTAAACGCTTCATAAGCTCAACTTCGCAGAAAGCTTTTTTGTCTCCGGATTTTAAAAGCTTCGCGCTTTTTTCCATTCTTTTTTCAATGCTTTCCAAGTCTGCAAGGATTAATTCCAGTTGAACTATTTCGATATCCCTTTTGGGATCAATCTGGCCTTCAACATGAACGACATTGGTATCCTCAAAACAGCGTACAACATGAATAAGGGCATCAACCTCCCGAATATGAGCCAGAAACTTGTTTCCTAATCCTTCACCTTTGCTGGCACCCTTAACCAAGCCAGCAATATCAACAAACTCTACTGTTGCCGGTACAATTCGTCCAGGCTTAACGATATCGGCCAGAACCTGCAAACGGGCATCCGGAACCTGAACTATCCCTACATTTGGGTCAATAGTACAAAAAGGATAATTTGCCGAATCTGCACCTGCTTGTGTAATAGCGTTAAATAAAGTCGATTTTCCTATATTAGGCAAACCGATAATTCCTGCATGTAAGGTCATTATTTGCCTCCACTCTATAAGCCTGATTCACAATGCTGCCTAATAAGGCATTATAAATCAGGCTCATTTAATCTCAATAAATACTTATTGCTTATCGTTTTGATGAAGTATTTCCTTGATTTGACGTTCCAGTTTTACCCGCGAAATCCAGGCTTGATGTTGGCAACCCAGGCATTGAATCCGAAAATCCATGCCTGTCCGCATTATTTTCCAATCAGTATTACCACAGGGATGAGGTTTACGCAAACGAACAAGATCACCTACATTTAACTGCACTGTTTCGGGACCTCCTTAGGAACAGTCTAATACTTTAGTTTGTATTTATATATCCTTGCCACCGAGTGGTATTCCCTCAGTCAAAAAAGCTTTATGGATTCAATTATTTAAAAATCCAGTTATTCATTATTGTTCTCTTTCAGGAAATTAACAGTTTATTATTTAGTATCTTAACAAATTTTCGATTAGGGAGCAAAGCTCGAAGAAATTATGAAAAACAACATTTTATTATATTTAATGAGGTTTGTACTAACTGCAATGAGAAAACCTGGCTAAGCATTTGAAAAGTCTGCAACAGATATGGCAGGAAAATAGACTGCTGCAGAAGCATTAGCCCCGAATTTTGGACATCTAACTTAATTATCGGTAAAAATATGCCGCTAATTACCGCTAGTGAAAGAAAGGCACATAGTCCACCAAATAATAAGCCGCCTCCACGATTAACAACACCTTTAAAAATTCCCAGCGGAGCAAATAAAATTGTAACGATAATCCGAACAATAGCAATTATTACCAAAAGGATCAGTACAAAAGTCAACAGAGCTAAAATTTTCTCTGTAAGAAGACCAGATATATTCCGGGCCGCTTGTTCGATATAACTCTGAGTGATTGTCGCAGCAGATCCCTCAATCAGGTTACCTGAAGCAAAGGAATTCCGCAATTCAGCAGGAATTATCTCAAGTAGCCGTTCAATACTCTGCTGAGTTATTGTTCCGGTTTGGGACTGTAAAGATGGCAGGACTAACTTATAAACTTGCGGTTCCAGCCAACGCTGCAAAGGAAAGGTTTGCTCAAGCCATTTCAGGACATTAATATATTCCAGGGAAGCCACAAAAAACCCAATAATAATCCCGGCAAATTGGCCCAAACCGTTAATCAGACCTTTTCGATAACCCTGTAAAGCACTCAGTACAATTACAACCAGAATCAGTATATCAATAACATTCATAGCTGCCCCCTGACAATTTTGTTTTCATGCATATCCTTATCCTATTCCGTTCTGTTCTTCTAAGTGAAATCCTGCTGAGAATTTAAATACATGGTTTTTCTAATTTTAATAAAACTATTATTAGGATGTCTAACTATACATTCTAAGGGTATACTATTAATAATTATTAATATGCTGGAACACAATTAATAATGGCTTTATCCAACATTTTCTCAAAGGAGTAGAAATGTTCAGTATTTTTAAACAAGTAATGAAATCACGCGAAAACTTTACTAATGAACTTTGTTCTGCTATAGAAAAAAATAAACGTTATAAGGAATTAAATTACAGATTATATGAGTTCTTGGATAAAATTAACAACAAAGAACTGGCCTATGAGATCGAAAATATTTTATCTTCAATAGAGATAGAAGTTGAGGAAATATGTTATGGCATTGGTTTTGCCCATGCAGTTAAACTTATAACTGCAAGTTATGGCAAAAATGAACTGTCGAATAACTCTGATGAATTTAAAAGATTAATTATGAGCTAAAGAAACTTAATTTTATTATATAATAAAAACAAATATTTTAAAATCTTTACCCGGAAATAAGATAATTTTATTTTTTAGCCATTCGATGCCAACAATAAAGTAGTGAGGGCAGAAATATTAAGCCGATATAACCAAATATCGGATAAACAACTCCAATTATACGTGAAAATTTAATACCGGCTAAAGGAAAAACTGTTATCAATAACAAAATTGTTGCACTATTATAACTTACTTTGTTTGAATCCACAAATTTGCAAGCTAAACTGAAACCATTACCAATCGCGGCTGTAACCATAGCTAGCCAAAGTACTATTACATAAAAAAAAGCAGGCCAGTCTCCTAATTTACCTGCTACAGCAACCATTGGAATTTCAAATCCGATTACCTCTGGAAAGCGCAATAATCCTGCACCAATAACCATGGCAAATATTCCCAGCGATATCCCTCCACAAACCGCTCCCAATTTTGCACCTGGTTTTTGAACTTCCTGACCTAAAGAAGCAAACACAACCATGGCCAAAGTCAGGTTAAAAGATACATATAATATTGCCGAGATTACCCAATGTTTGATAATTGGGTGAGGTAAAATCATAATACCTTCTCCATCTCCGGAAGCAGCTAGAAATACCGCTGCACAACCAATACCTAAACAAAATAGAAATTTTAGCGGAATCAAAAGTGAATTTATCCAAAGCACACCTTCACCTTTGTACCATAGAGCCAGGACAATGACAACCGAGGTTAAAGAAATGCCTAACCAGCGAGACATTCCAAAATACTCAATAAAAATAGCCCCACTGCCGGAAAGCATAGCAATCATACCAATAAACAGAAGGATACTAACTAGAATATCAGCCCATCTACCCAAGTGTCCTCCCAACAAATGCCTGAAGAAATCTGGATATGTTGATACTCTCCATTGTTTTTGCATATCCAGCATTACCCAACCAAAGAGTGCAAATAATCCGGAACTCACTATAATGCCAGCTAATCCCCAATATCCAAAACGGGCGAAGAACTGCTGTATTTCTTGACCAGAGGCAAATCCTGCTCCCATGACCGCCCCAACATAAGTTGCGGCCACTTGAAAGACCGTTTTCCAATACATATGCATTTCCCTCCTCGTCATCATGCATATTTACGAAAACGTAATAACATGCATATTTTTGCCTTGGATCAGGAATATTTTAGATTGATCTGATAATTGGAACGGAGTTAGCTTAGTGAATCTATTATCTGTTTTTACTAAACCGTCAAATATCAAAGCGCATATTGAAGACTATGAAGGCACAAACAAGATTAGATCCAGACTTACTAAATTATTCACAGTCTCATCTGAGCGCCCTGCCTTGATATTATGTATTGGAACCGACCGTTCAACTGGAGATTCACTAGGTCCTCTAGTTGGTACACAATTAATCAATTATGAACTTCCCAAACTTAACGTTATCGGAACCTTAAAAGACCCGGTACATGCGACAAACTTAGCTGAAAATATACTTTTTATTGAAAAGACATTTGTTAATCCAATGATCATCGCTATTGATGCTTGTCTGGGCAGGTTAGATTCAGTAGGTTACATTACTCTGGCCAATGGTCCACTTAAACCTGGAACAGGCGTGCATAAAGTACTTCCTGCAGTTGGTGAGGCTCATTTAACCGGAACAGTAAATATCAGTGGCTTTATGGAGTATATAGTTTTACAAAATACCAGGCTGGGTTTAGTCTGGCAAATGGCTGAAACAATCAGCAGGATGATTGCAGTCTCCTATTTTCAATCAAGAATGCTGGAGCAATCAACTTAGTTGTTTTTTTTCTCCTGCTTGAGCCTTATAAACAACTTCTATTTTTTTTGCTCAAATTATGCCGTGATTATTACTTTGTATTATCTGTTCATTCGTAATCTAACCTGATAAACACCAAATGAATGGCATCTGCCATTTGACACAACGGGAAAGTAATTACATATCCTTGAATGTTCCACATGGAACATTTTGATTGTACATAAAAAAAGTTAGCTTTATAGTAAATAATGTTCCACGTGGAACATTATTTACTATAAAGCTTTATTTTACTATTCTATCGGTATATTCCAAAGTTCCAGTAAACGATTCAATTCTTCCTGAGAAAAGTAATCAATTATTATTTTTCCTTTGCCCGGTTTCCCTTTAAGCTTTACTTTAGTCTGTAAAAAACTATTTAACCGTTCCTCTACCACCTGCATAGTACTATTTTCTGATATTGTTACTTTCTTTATTTCTTTTGTCTTAGTGTCTTCTTTATCAAAGAGATTACCAATTAAATTCTCAGCTTCACGAACTGAAAGCCCGTCTTTAGATACTTTTTTCGCGATCATTATTTGCAAAGAAGAATCATCAATACTTAATAATAATTTGGCATGACCGACTGTAATCCTTTCCTGACGCAATAGAGACAATATTGGTTCGGGCAATTTTATTACTCTTATTAGATTTGCTACAGTTGGACGTCCTTTTCCAACTCTACCCGCAACTTGTTCCTGCGTAAGTCCATAATCCTCCATTAATCTTACATAGGCCAATCCTTCATCTATTGGTGATAAATCAGATCTTTGAATATTCTCTACCAATGCTCTTTCAGCACTCTCCTGGGGAGAACACTCCTGAACCAGACATGCTATCTTTTCTAAGCCAGCCATTTTAGCAGCACGAAAACGTCGTTCTCCAGCAATTATTGTATATTTCTGGCCATTTATTCTGACCAAAATTGGTTGAAGCAAACCATGAATACGTATCGACTCTGCCAGTTCTTCCAGACTATCAATATTGAATTCTTTTCGCGGTTGATCAATATTTGTCTCTATTTCAGTTAATGATATTTCCTTAATTCCTTTTTCGTCAGAACTATCAAAAATCAAGGCCTCCAAACCTCTGCCTAAAGCACGTTTAGACACGCGTCAATACCTCCTCAGCAAGATCTCTGTACACTTCAGCACCTCTAGAACGACCATCATAATATACAATGGGTTTACCATGACTGGGAGCTTCACCAAGACGGACATTGCGGGGAATTATTGTTTGGAAAACCCGTTGCCTAAAGTACTTTTTAACTTCATCCACGACCTGGATAGATAAATTTGTTCTGGCATCAAACATAGTTAGAAGTGCACCAAGAACATTTAAATTAGGATTCAGGTGTTTCCTGACACGTTCTAATGTATTCATTAATAAGGTTAAACCTTCTAAAGCGTAATACTCACATTGGACTGGAATTAAGACATCTGTTGCAGCTGTTAAAGCATTTATTGTAAGCAATCCTAAAGAAGGCGGACAGTCAATAAAAATTATATCATAGTTTGATTTAATATATTGAATAGATTCAGCCAATTTAGCTTCCCTGGACATTTGGTTAACAAGCTCAATTTCTGCACCTGCCAACTCTATTCTAGCTGGTACTAATTCTAAATTTTTATAACCCGTATTTTGAATAATATTCTCAATTGGTATATTTTCAATCAGTACATTATAAATACACTGGCTTAGCTTTTGTTTTTGTATTCCCAAACCACTAGTGGCGTTTCCTTGAGGATCAAGATCCACTAACAAAACACACTTTCCAAGTTCACCTAAACAAGCGCTTAGATTGACTGCAGTAGTTGTCTTGGCTACACCTCCCTTTTGATTTACTATTGCAATAACCCTCGTCAAAATGCGCACCTCTTTCATTAAGATATTACCTCTTTTCTATAGTAACAAAACTTAAGACATAAAAAAAGCGCCAAGTGCGCTATTTATTGATTCAAATCTAAAATTATTGTACGTACATTAATTAGATTAAATCATATTAGAGGATATTTTGAAGGAATTCCAGGTTTTCGAGGATATTCATCAGGGGTAACAGTTGTTTTCCGGATTATAATAATCGAACGATGCTCAGCCTTGACTCCTAAAGAAAATTTAGCAACTTTAACAACTTCTGCACCCAGTTTTACCAAAGCTGATTTTGCTTCGGCTAGTTCATCTTCTGTCTGAGACCCTTTCATTGCAATAAAAATACCTTTTTCTTTAAGCAAAGGAATAGTATATTCCAGTAAGACAGGAAGTCTCGCAACAGCTCTTGACGTTACAATGTCAAATCCAGCCCTATATAGTCTGTTTCTTCCCATTTCTTCAGCGCGAACATGAATTATCTCCACTTCTTTCAAACCTAACCGAAGTATTACTTCCCGGAGAAATTCAATTCTTTTCTTTAATGAATCAACAAGATAAAGCTTCAGGTCTTGCCGTACAATCTTTAAAGGAATTCCCGGAAAACCTGCTCCAGTACCAATATCTGCTATTATACAACCATCTAAGTATTGATTAATAGACAGTGAGTCTAAAAAATGCTTTAATATCATCTCCTGCGGGTCAACAATCCTGGTAAGATTCATTTTTTTATTCCATTCTAAAAGCAAATCACCATAAAGACAAAATTGGGCTAGTTGTTGATCAGATAATATAATTCCGTTATTTTTCATAACTAATTTCTTAATTTCCCTAGCCCATTGATCAAACATTCTGCACAGTCCTCCGCTTCTGTTCCAAATAAACAAGCAAAACTGAGATATCTGCGGGGGAAACGCCCGTTATGCGTGAGGCTTGTCCAATATTCCCGGGTTGGACCTCGGCCAATCTTAGCTTTCCTTCCGTAGATAGCCCTCTTATCTGAGCATAGTCAATTTCCGCGGACAACTTCTTTTCTTCCAATTTACCAAACCTATCAATTTCAGCCAGCTGTTTTTGTATATATCCTGTATACTTTATTTCTATTTCCGCCTCTTCCAGCACCTCTTCACTGTAATCGCCAAGATCAGGTAAAATTCCCCTGATCTTGGCCAGGGAAATTTCCGGTCTTCTGAGTAATTCCCCAATTTTTATTCCAGTTCTCAAAGGCGTAGAGTTTATCTCCTGTAAGACAAGTTGCAAGTCCTCCTGTTGAGGGGACAGTATGGTTGTTCCCCATGATTTTCTAAGTTTATTTAACTTTTGAACTTTTTCCTGAAAATGCTGCCATCTATAGTCATCGACTAAACCAATTTCACGGCCTTTTTCGGTTAAACGTAAATCAGCATTATCCTGGCGCAATATTAATCTGTATTCTGCCCTGGATGTCAACAGACGATATGGTTCCTTAATGCCCTTGTTTATAAGATCATCTAATAAAACTCCCATATATCCTTCCGAACGCCGAATAATCAAAAAATCCAGTTCCTTTACCCTTCGGGCAGCATTTATTCCGGCTATTAATCCCTGGGCTGCAGCTTCCTCATAACCAGATGTCCCATTAAGTTGTCCAGCAGTAAATAATCCGGGATACTTGCGGACCTCCAATCCCAATGAAAGTTGATATGGCTTCACATAATCGTATTCAATTGCATATCCGGGACGCAGCATTATCGCTCTTTCAAGTCCGGGAATACTTCGTAAAATCTCGATTTGCACTTCTTCCGGCATACTTGTTGATAATCCTGCCACATAAAACTCTTCACTTTCCCAACCTTCCGGTTCTAAGAATATTTGATGTGAATCTCTTTGGGCGAACCGGACAACTTTATCCTCAATAGAGGGACAATAACGGGGCCCAATTCCTTTGATCTCTCCGCTGTACATAGGAGCACGATAAAGATTCTGTCTGATAATTTCATGTGTATCACAGGTTGTATACCCTAACCAACAAGGTATTTGTTTTTCTGCCTTATCCTGCCAAAATTTGCTTTTTATCGGCATAAATGAAAGTTTCCGAATTTTAGTATCACCAGGTTGAATAAAAAATTTTTTAAAATCAACATTTCGGCAATGGATTCTTGGAGGTGTTCCTGATTTAAAACGCCCAAGTTCAATTCCCATTTCTTTGAGTTCATCTGAAAGTGAAACAGAAGGCATTTGACCATTTGGTCCGCCCTCGTATTTTGCAGCACCAATAATAATCTTACCCTTTAAATAAGTACCGCTTGTTAAAACCACACTTTCACTCTCAAATTTGGCACCTGTCCGAGTTACTACTCCGCAAACTTTACCCCCTTTGGTTACCAGTCTTTCTACTAAAGCTTGTAATAAAGTCAAACCCGGTTGAGCTAAAATAGCATTAAGCATACTATTACGGTAGGCATTTTTATCGGATTGAATACGCAAAGCCTGAACAGCAGGTCCCTTACCCATATTAAGCATTCTTACTTGTATTGATGTTTCATCTCCGGCAATAGCCATTTGTCCACCTAGAGCATCAATTTCCCTAATAAGATGCCCTTTGGCAGGACCTCCCAAAGAAGGATTACACGGCATATGGGCCACTGTATCTAAGTTTAAGGTGATCAAAAGAGTATCACAACCCATCCGCGCTGCCGCCAATGCTGCTTCACAACCTGCATGCCCTGCCCCAACCACTATTACTTCATATTTACCGGCAAAGTACTCATCTAAATCCACATTAATCCTACTTTCCAATGCAAAATCTGGAAAAAATAGTTTCTAATAAATCTTCCTGCACATTATCACCAGTCACTTCAGAAACATATTGCAGAGCTTTACGAATATCAATCGAAATTATATCCCAAGGAAAACCATTTTCCAGTGCCTGAGAAGCATCTGATAATACTTTTCCTGATTTTTCCAAAGCAGAAATTTGCCTTACATTAGATAACAAAGGTTCATTCAGACAATTCAGATCTCCGCTGAACACCCTGGTTTTAATTTCTTGCTCCAGGCAGTCAAAACCCTTATAATAGGTTACCGATAATGGTATCCAAGCTTCTCCATTCAAAGGCTCTATTAACAATGGCTGATCCAACAGATCGATTTTATTGGCCACAACTATAACTCTGCTGCCATAATTTTGGATGATTCTTATGTCGTCACTTTCCAAAGGACATCCTGCTTCAACAACTAACAGGATAAGATCCGCATTTTCCAGAGCCCGCCAAGTCCTGTCTATACCCATCTGTTCAATCAGATCTTCACTTGCTCTTATTCCTGCAGTATCAACAAGCTGCATCAGTATGCCGGCAAAAATAATTGATTCCCTGATTTCATCTCGCGTAGTTCCTGGAATATTGGTAACAATCGCTCTGTCTTCTTTAAGTATAGCATTCAGTAAACTGGATTTTCCTACATTCGGTTTACCCACAATTATTGTTTTCAATCCTTCACATAAAATTTTACCAGTCTTACTGTCTGTAATTAATTTTTCAACACTTTGCAATGCGTCTTCAATATTTTTTTCCAAGCTAATTCGGTCCAGATCTTCTACATCATCTTCCGGAAAATCAATGCCTGCTTCGATAAAAGCCAAAATATCCAACAATTTTCCGCGCAAATTTGAAATCTTGTCTGATAATTTTCCATTGAGCTGGGTAAAAGCCAGCTTAGCAGCATTGTTAGTACGGGCACTAATCAGATCCACAACAGCCTCAGCTTGTATCAAATCCATTTTTCCGTTTAAAAATGCCCTTTTGGAAAATTCCCCAGGTTGAGCTAACCTAGCTCCAGCTTTTAAGCAGCTTTCCAAAATATTCTGAGTTATCAAAGGTCCACCATGACAATTTATTTCATAGACATCTTCGCCAGTATAAGAACCCGGTGCCAGCATTCTGCCAACGAGAACTTGATCACTAATATTATTTTTGTCCAGGAAAATTCCCAAATGCAAGGTAAAGTTTTCTTTACTATCCCATCTCTTCAGATTTTTCGGCCTGAAAAACTTCTCAACAATATCACGGGCACCCATACCACTAAGACGTATGACATGAATACTTGCTTCACCTACTGCTGTAGCCAAAGCAATAATTGTATCATCCATCTAAAACCATCTCCATTATTTAAGACAAAATATTATAAAACCAATCTCGATCCAGAATAGTGTTAAGAAAACTTAATTTCATTATACTAAAATTAATTACCAAATTATAAAATTAGTTTTGATAATGTAAAAAAGAGGGGTATTTCCCTCATTTTCATGAAATATCTCTGCTTCTTTTCAAAGAAATCACTACTTTCCGGTTGAGATCTTCACCTTCACTGAAAGTCAAAATACGCATGTCCTCTTGTAAAGCCGTGTGGATAATTCTTCTTTCATGAGGATTCATAGGTTCCAGTACAACACGTGTTCCGGTTCTTTTTACTTTATCAGCAAGACGTTGGGCTAATCGTACCAAGGTTTCCTCCCGCCGCCGTCTATAGCTTTCAACATCAACAATAATCCTTACTCTTACAGATAACTTCCTGGCAACTGCGAGATTAGTCAAGTACTGTAAAGCTTCAAGTGTATCTCCCCTACGACCAATTAAAATTCCAAGCTCTGATCCGGTAATATCAACATACCAATGTTCATTTCTTTGTGTAACTTGAAAATCAGCTTCTACTTTCATACACCGGCATATTTCTTTTATAAATGTACACGCTAAATCTCCCGGCTTGTCTTCATAGGTAACTCTCACCCGAGCCAAACTGGTACCTAAAATACCAAATATTCCCTTTTTAACAGGCTTCTCTAAAATTTCAATTTTTACCTTATTTCTTTCAACACCCAGTTCTCGTAAACCGGCAGATATAGCATCCTCAACAGTTTTACCGGTATTCTCGATTACCTTCATATCTAATTGAAACCTCCCCCTGCTCTTCCATGTTTCTATGCAGTTTCAGCAATCTTTTCCTTAGCTAATTTTTTATTAATATATAATTGCTGTAAAATAGTAACGCAATTCATAGTTACCCAATATAAAGACAATCCTGCAGGTACAGTGGAAGCAAAATACCCAAAAATAAGAGGCATAATATAGAGCATTGTTTTTTGAGTCGGATCATTCGCAACCATCGTGCTGGAAACTTTCGTTTGTAAATAAATAGTAACAGCTGCTAAAATCGGTAATATAAATAAATCATTGCTAACGCCACATTTTTGGGTTAGATCAAACCAGAGAAAATAAGCTTGTGAAGAATCAATATTAAAATTATATAAAGTTTTATACAACGCCCAGAAAATTGGTAACTGAACCAATAATGGTAAACATCCACCCATAGGATTCGCATTATGCTTTTTATACATTTCCATAACTGCAGCATTTGCTTTATCAGGTTGATTTTTATATTTTTTTTGAATTTCTTTAATTTTAGGGTTAAGATCGGAAATTTTTCTCATTGACTTCATTTGCTTCCAGGTTAAAGGATAAAGCAACATCTTAATTATAATTGTTAGTAAAATTATCGCTACACCATAATAAGGAAGGCCAATTGATGAGCTTAGAACAAATAACCAATTTAAAAGCATCCTCATTAACTCTTCAATAGAACTTAACATATTTTACAAAAGCCCTCCTCAAATAGGATCATGTCCTCCAGGATGAAATGGTTGACATTTCATAATCCTGATAATCGATTTACCTATACCTTTAAAAAAACCATATTTTATTAAAGCTTGAACCATATACTCGGAACAAGTAGGAAAGAATCTACAAGACGGCTTTTTTAGAGGTGAAATATATTTTTGATAAAGACGAATTAAAATAATTATTCCCTTAATCATTGTTTTCATATTTATTGTCAAATGTTTTACTTCTTTTTAATGATTGCAATATAGATTTTTCGACATCAGTATAACAAGCTCCTTTTATTGTTGCCCTCGCAATACAAATTATTTGAGTACCTTCAATTATATGTGAAATATTTAAACGTATTACCTCACGTATTAAACGCCGAGCCCTATTCCTTTCTACAGCGTTACCTACTTTTTTAGAAGCAATAAAACCAACTTTTTTTTCATCCGAACTTTTTAGAATTACCAATACTACGTATTTCCCAGGATAACTTTTACCAGCTTCAAAAATTTTTTTAAATTCATTTTTTTTTAATTTAAAATTCCTGGGAATCATAATCCCTCCGTTGTTTAATTGAAGTCACAAAATATATTCTTTCTCATAACAGGATTATTAAACCTTTTTACAAAAGTTATCTAACAGTATAAAAAAGGCCACAAACTGCGGCCTTAAGCTGATAGTTTTTTTCTTCCTTTTAAGCGACGGCGCTTTAAAATATTTTGTCCGGCAGGTGTACTCATACGACTTAGAAACCCATGAACACGTTTATGACGCCGATTTTTCGGTTGATATGTTCTCTTCATAAAACTAACCTCCTTATAAAACAAACGAACAATATATTCCTAAAGAATTATATCTAGTTGTTAAAAATCTGTCAAGGTTACTATTTGATTAACTTATTTTTGTTTAAATGGAACCAGGCAAACCATTACATGGATTCCAAAAAACAATTTTGCCTCTTGTTGATTACCTTATAAAAAATTGATATTATATTTACACAAGATAATTTTTTTTGAACTATATCATATTATTCACATTATCCACATCAATAATCAGATTAAGTTATTCACAAATGTTTATAAGTTTGTGTATAACTTTTTATTTCTTCTTTTTAATACTTAGCCAAGGAGGGTTTAATCTTGTTACCAAAAACCTCATCTCTAGATTCGCTTTGGAAGGAAATTCTGGATAAATTAGAAAGTCAAATTTCAAAACCAAGTTTTAAAACATGGTTAAGTTCAACTAAACTCCTCCAAATCAATGGCGATGTTTTGTTAATAAAGGTCCACAATGAATTTGCCAAAGACTGGCTGGAAAGCCGCTATGCCTCTTTAATCCGTTCTGTTGTGCAATCTGTAATGGGACAGCCTAAAGATTTGAAATTTGTAATTTCCCTCACAGGAGAAAAACAATATCAGGAGACATCTTCTCATGTACCTCTTGTACACAAAACGACTACCGTAACAAATTTCCTGAATAATAAATATACATTTGATACTTTTGTTATTGGAAACAGCAATAGATTTGCCCACGCTGCCTGTTTAGCAGTTGCTGAATCTCCTGCTAAATCTTATAATCCCTTGTTTATATACGGCGGAGTTGGATTAGGTAAAACTCATTTAATGCATGCAATTGGGCATTACATTCTCCAACAATCGCCACAAACCAAGGTTCTCTATGTTTCAAGTGAAAAATTCACAAATGAATTAATCGAATCAATACGTGATGAAAATCCCATTGGTTTCCGTAATAACTACCGTAACGTCGATGTTTTACTAATTGATGATATTCAGTTTTTAGCAGGTAAAGAAGCTACCCAAGAAGAATTTTTTCATACTTTTAATCATCTTCATGAATCTAATAAACAAATTATTATTTCTTCAGACAGACCTCCTAAAGAAATTCCAACCCTTGAGGATCGACTGCGTTCACGTTTTGAATGGGGCTTAATTACAGATATTCAACCTCCTGATTTGGAAACCCGCATAGCTATTTTAGGCAAAAAAGCACAACTGGAAAATCTCCCTGTACCCGGTAATGTCCTCGTATTTATTGCAGATAAGATTAACTCAAATATTCGGGAATTGGAAGGAGCCTTGATAAGGGTAATGGCTTATGCTTCTCTTACTTCCAGTCCTATAACTACAGAAATTGCCTATGCTGCCTTAAAAGATATTTTACCTATGAATTCATCTAAACAAATTACAATAGATTTAATTCAAAAAATAGTATCCGAATACTTTAATCTTTCTCTCAATGATTTAAAGGCTAAAAAAAGAACCCAGGCAATAGCTTTTCCCCGGCAGATTGCAATGTATCTTTGCCGCTGCCTAACTGATCTTTCCCTGCTAAAAATTGGTGAAGAATTTGGCGGTCGTGATCATACAACAGTTATTCATGCACACGATAAAATAGCTGATAATCTTAAAAAGGATCCATTCTTAGAAAAGAAAATAAATGAACTTATCCGGAAAATTAAAAATTAAGATAACTCAAATCCTCTTTTTATAAAGATATGTGAATTATTATTGTATGCTTACCCCCATACTTTTAGAACAAATTTTTCAGTAGAATACGTCCGTTTTCTGTTTATCCACAAGTTAACAGGCAATATTAATACTACGACTATTTTATCTTATTATTATTATTACATAAATTTTAAAGATTTTTTTTTGGAGGATCCTTAAATGAAGATCTTGTGTTCAAAAGATATATTACAAACAGGGGTCAATACAGTTCAACGTGCAGTTTCTAATAAAAGTACTCTGCCTGTCCTTCAAGGAATTCTACTTAAAGCAGAGAAACAGACACTTACATTTTGTGCCACTGATCTGGAAATTGGTATTCGTTGTGAAGTTGCTGCCGAAATAACCGAGGAAGGATCTACAGTAGTACCGGCAAAACTTTTTTCAGAAATTGTAAGAAAATTACCTGATACAATAATTTCACTTGACTTAAATGATGATGTTCTAATCATTAAATATTTTCAAGCAGAGATCAGTCTTAAAAATTATGATCCACAGGAATTTCCATTGTTACCTGACCTCGATGATGCTCGATTTTTTACTCTGCCAACTGCTTTATTAAAAAATATGATCAGGCAAACTGCATTTGCTTGTGCCACTGAAGAAACCAGGCCCATATTTACCGGGGTCCTTTTAAATATTGATGGGCATACTATTAAAATGGTTGGTACAGATACCCATCGTTTAGCTTACCGGATTGCGGAGATACCTAATCAGGATGAATTGCAATTCAACGGTTTAATACCTTCGAAGACTTTGTCTGAGATTTATAAACTTATTCGTGATGAAGATGAATTCGTAAATATTAATTTCAGTGATTCTCAGATTTCTTTCCAATTTGGTTCAATTAATATGATATCCAGGCTTATTGACGGTCAATTTCCAAATTATAATCAAGTAATTCCCAAGTCTTGTGATACTAAAATTTATGTATCGGTTGACAGCCTTTTGGATTCAGTTGAAAGAGCAGCATTAATTGCCAGAGATAATAGTTACGCAAATATAATCAGATTAGCCATAAGTAATAGAATTTTAAAAATAAATAAAGTAACGGAAATTGGAAAAATTAATGAAAAACTTGATATTAAAATGGAAGGTAAAGATACTCTTATTTCTTTTAACGCCAAATTCCTGATTGATGTTCTTAAAATTATAGATTGTGAAGATATTGTAATGGAGTTTTCCGGTTCTTTTAGTCCTGGAATTATCAGACCCTTAAATGACTCAAACTATTTATATCTGCTGCTTCCTGTCCGTGCAACCTAAAAGATATGATTAACAAATTACGCTTGGAAAACTTCCGAAATTATGAAAAGGAACTAATTCTTCTAACAACTGGAATTAATGTTTTTTTTGGTTTAAACGGCCAAGGTAAAACCAATGTATTAGAAGCAATCTATTATTTATTAACAGGTAAATCTTATAGGGTTCAACGTGATCAGGAACTTATACGTTGGGGGCAAACAAATTTTCATATTTATGGTGAATTCAATGTCGCTCAGCGGCCTATTTTTTTAGAAAGTCATTATTTAAATAAACGAAAAATCATCAAGATTAATCAGGTAGCTTGTAGAAAGCTTTCTGACTATGTTGGAACAATTAATGTAGTTTATTTTTCACCTGATGACTTATTTATGATTAAAGGCGGACCTTCGGAAAGACGAAGATTCCTCGATTTTCATATAGCACAGAGACGACCCAGTTACATTGGTTTAATAAACACTTATAATAAAATTATTCATCAGAAAGCAGCCCTGTTAAAAACAAATGTTTCAGTATCTTTAAAAATTGAGCAATTACGTCTCTGGAATGAGCAGTTATTTATAATCGGCAAAAAAATTATTATGAACCGTTCGGAAATAATAAACCGCTTAAATAATATTTCTTATAATATTTACGAAATGCTTTCTAATCAAAAGGAAAAAATGAATATAGGCTACGTTTCAATGGGGCAGGAAGAATTAGAAAAATCAATTTCTAAATTTTCTGAGTTATTGGAAGATAAAATTATGTCTGAAATTGACCGACAAATAATTTTAGTAGGTCCTCATAGAGATGATTTGCGAATTTCTCTTGATAATAAGTTAGCCAGAAATTATGCTTCACAAGGACAACAGCGTTCCTTAGTTTTAAGTTTAAAATTGGCAGAATTGGAAATTATGAAGGAAGAGAAGGGAGAATACCCCCTTTTGTTGCTTGATGATGTTTTGTCTGAACTTGATAGTTTTAGGAGAGAATATTTGGTAGAATTTATTAATCTTTCTTCAATTCAAACTTTAATGACTTTATCCAGTGCCGATGAACCTCAGGTTAAGGCTAATTCAAAGTTTAAAGTGCATCAGGGGCAGATAAGGAGGGTATATTAATGTTTTTACACTTGGGCAGTGATATACTTATTAATAAAAATAAAATTATTTGTATTCTAAACTTGGAAACTTCATCTTTAAAATTAACAACACAGAAATTTCTGAGAAATATTAATAAAACCAATAATACAAAATATGTTTCCCCAAAAGGGAAAGAAAAATCGATTATTATCACTACTGATAGGTGTTTTTTTTCACCAATATCTTCAATAACTTTATTAAAACGTTCTATAAATAAGGAAGATTAAATTAATTTTTTAAAATGCTATTTTCAAAATCTTTAGATTTGTATATTTGTCTATGAATTGTAAAACTACAGTAAATATTGTATAATAATAAGGTTGAATATCTATATCTTTATGGAGGAAATAGTTTTGTCTAAAAGTATTCAAAAGAAAAACTTAAATACAGATTATAATGCTGATCAGATAGAAGTTTTAGAAGGATTGGAAGCTGTCCGCAGACGTCCGGGCATGTATATAGGTTCAACTAGTTCCCGAGGACTTCATCATTTGGTTTTTGAAGTTGTTGATAATAGTATAGATGAGGCACTGGCGGGTTTTTGTAATAAAATAGACGTAGTAATCCATAAGGATAATAGTATTTCTGTATCAGATAACGGGCGGGGAATACCGGTAGATATCCAGTCGAAAATGGGTTTACCGGCTGTTGAAGTAGCCCTGACGGTTTTACATGCCGGCGGAAAGTTCGGTGGGGAAGCTTATAAGGTATCTGGCGGTTTACATGGCGTTGGTTTAAGTGTAGTTAACGCTTTATCTAAATGTCTAACTGTTGAGATAACCAAGAATGGGAATATTTATCAACAGGAATATGCCTTGGGTAAAACAATGACCGAATTAAAGATTATTGCCGAAAATATAGGTGACCTAACAGGTACAAAGATAAAGTTCGCTCCTGATCCTCAAATTTTCGAAGATCTGGTTTTTCAGTTTGGGATTTTAGCTCATCGTTTAAGAGAACTTTCTTTTTTGAATAAAAGCGTTACAATCACCCTGACTGATGAAAGGATAGATACCACAGAGGTTTATGAGCATACCGGAGGTATTAAGGATTTTGTCAGGTTCCTAAACAAAAATAAAGATGCCCTTCATCCTCACCCGATTTATTTCGAAGGAACAAAAGATACTACCCAAGTAGAAATTGCTTTGCAATATAATGACAGTTATACTGAAAACTTATTTTCTTATGCGAATCATATCAATACCCAAGAAGGTGGGACCCATGAGGCAGGATTCAAAGCGGCTTTAACTCGTGCGGTTAATGAGTATGCGCGTAAGAATAATATCCTCAAAGCTAATGATTCTAATTTAACAGGTGAAGATATTCGTGAAGGTCTTACCGGAGTAATTTCTGTTAAAGTAAAGGAACCACAATTTGAAGGGCAAACTAAAACTAAACTTGGTAACAGTGAAATCCGCTCAATTGTTGATTCGATAACTGATGAGGGTTTAAGCAGCTTCTTTGAAGAAAATCCGGCTATAGCAAAAAAAGTAATGGAGAAATCCATCCAATCGGCCCGGGCCAGAGATGCTGCCCGCAAGGCCCGGGAAATAACACGTCGGAAAAGTGCTTTGGAAGGGACTTCCTTGCCGGGTAAATTGGCTGATTGTTCCTGGAAAGAGCCGGATTTATGTGAGCTGTACCTGGTGGAAGGTGACAGTGCCGGCGGTTCAGCTAAACAAGGCCGAGATCGTCGTTTTCAGGCTATTTTACCATTACGGGGCAAGATTCTCAACGTTGAAAAAGCCAGACTTGATAGAATTTTAGGAAATGCAGAAATACGGGCAATGATAACAGCTATGGGAACAGGCATTTCAGATGATTTCAATTTGGAAAAAGCCCGTTATCATAAACTAATAATTATGACAGATGCCGATGTTGACGGTTCACATATCCGAACATTGCTTTTGACCTTTTTCTACCGTTATATGAGGCCCTTAGTGGAAAACAAATATATTTATATAGCACAGCCTCCTCTTTTTAAAATTAAAAAGGGAAAAAAACTTATTTATGCTTATTCGGATCAGGAACTCGCTGATATTCTAGGGAGAATTGGTAAGGAAAAAACCGAGATCCAGCGTTATAAAGGTCTTGGTGAAATGAATGCAGATCAATTGTGGGAAACAACTATGGATCCGGAAAAACGTACAATTCTGCAGGTAACAATGGAAGATGCTATGATAGCGGACGAAACTTTTACGATTTTAATGGGTGATAAAGTGGAACCGCGCAGAGCTTTTATTAATCAGCATGCTAAAGATGTAAAGAATCTCGATATTTAAAGGAGTTGCTCATTCGTGTCGTTAGAACTTGAGGGTGGTAAGGTCCTTCCTATAGAAATTTCTGATGAAATGAAAAAGTCATTTATTGAGTATTCAATGAGTGTAATAGTCAGCCGTGCTTTACCTGATGTTCGGGATGGACTAAAACCTGTTCACAGAAGGATTCTTTATACACTTCATGAACTGGGCATGACACCTAATAAACCTTACAGTAAATCAGCCCGTTTGGTCGGGGATTGTATGGCCAAGTTTCATCCTCATGGAGACAGTTCAATTTATGATGCTGTGGTAAGAATGGCACAGGATTTCTCCAGCCGTTATCCCTTGATTGACGGACATGGTAATTTTGGCTCAATTGATGGTGATTCTGCTGCAGCAATGCGTTATACAGAATTACGGATGGCCAAATTGACAACCTACATGTTGGCTGATTTGGAGAAAAATACCGTTGAATTTACTCCGAATTATGATGAGAAACAGGATGAACCCAGAGTTTTGCCGGCCAAATTCCCTAATCTTCTGGTTAATGGTTCGGCGGGAATTGCTGTTGGAATGGCTACTAATATTCCACCTCACAATATGTCTGAAGTAATCCAGGGAACAATAGCTTTAATTGATAATCCGGAATTGGATCTTAGTGATTTAATGAAATATATTCAAGGCCCGGATTTCCCCACAGGTGGATTAATTATGGGCAAAGAAGGAATCATTAGTGCTTATTCCAACGGTAAAGGAAGCGTAAAAACCAGGGCTAAGGCCTATATTGAACATATAAAAAAATCCGGGAAAAGCCGTATTTTGGTTACCGAAATACCGTTTAATGTCAATAAAGCCAAGTTAGTTGAAAAAATAGCTGATCTTGTTCGGGAAAAAAAAATCGACGGGATCACAGACCTCCGTGACGAATCTGACCGTACCGGAATGAGGATCGTAATAGAACTTCGCCGTGATGTTAATCCGCAAGTAATTCTCAACCAACTCTATAAACACACCCAAATGGAAGATTCTTTTGGGATTAATCTTCTGGCTTTGGTTGATGGGGTGCCGAAGGTATTAAATCTAAAGCAAATACTTTATCATTTTATTGAGCACCAAAAAGATGTGATAGTACGGCGCACACGTTTTGAACTCACTAAAGCAGAGGCAGAAGCACATATCTTGGAAGGTTTGAGAATAGCACTTGATCATATAGACGAAGTTATAACAACTATCCGCTCATCCCAGACAACAGATATGGCAAGGGAAAATTTGAAAAGCCGTTTTGGATTAAGCGAGAAACAAGCCCAGGCGATTCTGGATATGAGATTACAACGTTTAACAGGTCTGGAAAGAGAGAAATTGGAGAATCAGTATCAGGAATTGCTGCAAACTATTGCTTACTTGAAAGCTGTTTTAGCATCTGAGAAAATGGTAGAGACTATTATTAAAACCGAGTTACAGGAAATCAATCAAAAATTTGGGGATCCCCGGCGTAGCCAGATTACTATTGACGAGAGCAAGATGGAAATTGAGGACCTGATTGCTGAGGAAGATGTTGTTATAACTGTAACCCATAACGGTTATATCAAACGGTTGCCTTTAAATACTTATCGCAGTCAGAAACGAGGTGGCAAGGGTGTTCATGGTATGGCTACCAAAGAAGAGGATTTCCTTGAACACTTGTTTATAACTACTACTCATAACTATATTCTTTTCTTTACTTCCAGGGGTAAGGTGATTCGCCTCAAAGCCCACGAGATTCCGGAAGCTGGTCGAACGGCAAAAGGTACTGCAATTGTTAACCTTTTAAATCTCGACCAGGATGCAGATGAAAAAATTACTGCTATTATGGCCATTAAGGAATATGTTAAGGACAATTATCTCTTTACGGCTACCAAAAAAGGTATAGTTAAAAAAACTGCTTTACAGGAATACGATTCCTCCCGTAAGGATGGACTTATTGCTTTATCTCTGGATGATGGTGATGAGCTGATAGGTGTTCGTTTAACCAAAGGTGAAGATGATGTCATTATGGTGACTCAACGCGGCTTAGCGATTCGTTTTCTTGAGTCTGATGTTCGTAAAATGGGCAGAGTAACAAGGGGCGTCAAAGGTATAAATCTTTCCGTTAATGATGTTGTTGTGGGGATGGAAGTTATCAGAGATGATGGCGCTGAATTACTCACAATCAGTGAAAATGGTATTGCCAAACGTACCGGTTTGGAAGAATATCGTGTCCAGCGGCGTGCCGGCAAGGGAATCATTGCCATGAAGATTAATAATAAAACCGGACCCTTGGTAGGTATTAAGGTAGTTCAACCTGAAGACCAGCTTATGATAATCACTGCGGACGGGATTATTATTCGCCAGGAGGTTGCCGGAATTTCCAGACAAAGCCGTTCAGCCCAAGGTGTAATGGCAATGCGTATTGCCGAAGAAACCAGGGTTGTAGCTCTTGCCAAGGTAGTTGTTAAAGATGAAATTGAAGAAGAAAATGAAGATAAGAAATCCTAAATTGACAAAGTGTGGACTTTGGTGTTACCATTCATAAGATATTTAAGTCTTGAGGAGGAGCAATAATGGTTGAAATAGCATCTTGGAAAGTCAAAACAGGATTAGCTGAAATGCTTAAAGGTGGAGTTATTATGGATGTAACGACAGCTGAACAAGCTAAAATAGCTGAAGAAGCAGGAGCTTGCGCTGTTATGGCCCTGGAACGCGTACCTTCAGATATAAGGGCTGCCGGTGGGGTTGCCCGGATGGCTGATCCGACAATTATTGAGGAGATTATGGAATCTGTGACCATTCCTGTCATGGCAAAGGCCAGAATCGGGCATTTTGTTGAAGCTCAGATTTTAGAGTCTTTGGGTGCTGATTATATAGATGAGAGTGAGGTTTTAACTCCGGCTGATGACCTGTATCACATTAATAAACATGATTTTAAAGTTCCTTTCGTTTGTGGCTGCCGAAATTTAGGAGAAGCGTTGCGCCGTATTGGTGAAGGGGCAGCTATGATCCGGACAAAAGGTGAGCCGGGAACAGGCAATGTTGTTGAAGCTGTAAGGCATATGCGGACAGTTATGAGTGAAATCCGGCAGTTGTCAGCAATGCCCCAAGAGGAATTAATGACTGCAGCTAAAAATATGGGAGCGCCTTATGATTTGGTTTTTTATGTAGCTGAACATGGGAAATTACCAGTTGTTAATTTTGCAGCCGGGGGAATAGCTACCCCTGCCGATGCTGCTTTAATGATGCAATTGGGTGTTGACGGAGTTTTTGTAGGTTCAGGGATTTTTAAATCCGGAGATCCACAAGCCCGGGCTAAAGCGATTGTTATAGCTACTACAAATTACAATGACGCAAAGGTTTTAGCTGAAATATCCAAGGATTTAGGGGAAGCTATGTCAGGAATAGAAATATCTACATTGGCTGCTAGCGAACGGATGCAAGAACGAGGCTGGTAATTATGAAAAAGCGTATTGGTGTTCTGGCTTTGCAAGGAGCATTCAGAGAACATCGCTTGATTTTAGAACAATTGGGCTGTGAAGTAACTGAAATCCGTAAAAGCTCTGATCTGGACGGTATCCATGGTTTAATCATACCTGGCGGGGAAAGTACAGCTATAGGTAAACTTCTGCAATTTGGCGATTTAGGTGAAAAAATAAAGGAGAAAGCCATAGATAATTTACCTATTTTCGGAACTTGTTCAGGAATGATTTTGCTTAGCAAACGCATAGAAAACAGTACTCAATATAACTTGGGTCTGATGGATATGACTGCAAAACGTAATGCCTTTGGACGTCAAATTGCCAGTTTTGAGGCGGACCTGAATGTGCCGACACTTGGTTCACAATCTGTTCGGGCTGTATTTATCAGGGCTCCTTTTATTCAAGAGATTGCGCCTAACGTAGGAATTCTGGCTGAATACGATGGCAAGATAGTTTTTGTCAGACAGGGAAATATGTTGGCAAGTGCTTTTCATCCCGAACTCACGGAAGATCTTCGGGTGCATAGATATTTTTTGAAAATAGTCGAGGAAAATTGGGGTAATTAACTGTTTTGTGAAAGGTTATGGTTAGGGGGTTTTCGTTGTGTTGGATTTAAAGTATGTCCGTAACAATCCTGATGTTGTTAAAGAAGCTTTGGAAAAACGTCAGGCTTCTGTCAATTTAGATGATTTATTGCTTCAGGAAGAGGAACGTCGAAAGGTGCTTTTTGAAGTGGAAAATCTAAAAGCTCAACGAAATGCTGTTTCTGAAGAGGTTGGCCAACGAAAGAAGAAAAGGGAAAATACAGAAAGTTTGATTATCCAAATGCGTGAAGTGGGTCAGGCGATAAAAAATCTCGAGGAAAAACTAACTGTTATCGAAAATAAGATTCAAGCTGTTCTGTATGATATACCCAATATCCCACATTCATCAGTTCCTGTAGGAACTGATGAATCTGCTAATGTTGAAATCCGGAATTGGGGTACACCCAGAGAATTTAGTTTTAAGCCCCAGGCACATTATGATCTTGGGGAAAAATTGGAAATTTTGGATTTTGCCAGGGCTGGTAAGGTAACTGGTGCCAGATTTACTTTTTATAAAGGTTTAGGGGCTAAACTGGAGAGATCTTTGATTTCTTTTATGATAGACAGGCATACTGCCAAGGGATATGTTGAAATTCTGCCGCCTTATATGGTACACCGCAATTCTATGATAGGTACCGGGCAGCTTCCTAAATTTGAGGAAGATGCATTTAAAGTGGCCGGCACAGAATATTTTCTGATTCCTACAGCCGAGGTCCCTGTTACCAATCTGTACAGGGAAGAAATTCTTGATGCTCAGGGTTTGCCAATTCATCACTGTGCATACAGCGCTTGCTTCCGTTCAGAAGCGGGTTCGGCAGGACGGGATACTCGTGGTTTAATACGGCAGCATCAGTTTAATAAAGTTGAACTGGTTAAGTTTTGTATGCCCGAAAATTCCTATGATGAGCTGGAAAGTTTGACCAGGGACGCAGAAACTATTCTCCGGGATTTGGAATTACCCTATCGGGTTGTATGTCTTTCCACAGGGGATTTGGGTTTCTCTTCCTCAAAAACTTATGATTTAGAAGTCTGGTTGCCGAGTGTTAATATTTACCGGGAGATTTCATCTTGCAGTAATTTTGAAGATTTCCAGGCCAGAAGGGCTAATATTCGTTTTCGTCGCGAACTTAAAGGCAAGCCGGAATATGTTCATACTTTAAACGGTAGCGGCATAGCCGTTGGCCGTACGGTTGCTGCCATTATGGAAAATTATCAGGAAAGTGACGGCAGGATTAGAATTCCTAAAGCTTTACAGCCTTATATGGGCGTTGAGTACATTGGTTAAATAATTATTATTAAAAATAACTATTACCAAATAATATAATCATGTTTTCAAATTAACAAAGTTGTTATAAAAATAAAATTATGATATACTATTCCTCGGTCTCTTGATATATTTAAAGTGGAGGGGTGTCCGAGCGGTTTAAGGAGCTGGTCTTGAAAACCAGTGACTCCGAAAGGGGCCGTGGGTTCGAATCCCACCCCCTCCGCCATTATTTATCGGCCTCGTAGCTCAGGTGGATAGAGCGGGGGTTTCCTAAACCCTGTCATTGCGGGGGTTCGAGTCCTCCCGGGGCCACCATTTATGAGGGTAATATGCTTCATCAGGATTGGATGAGACTAGCATTGGAACAAGCTCAGATTGCCTTTGCTCAAGACGAAGTGCCAATTGGAGCTGTTGTTGTTTATAATAATAAGGCAATTGCTTTTGCATATAATGAAAAAGAACAGAGGCAAGATCCTACTGCTCATGCCGAAATTTTAGCTATACAAAAAGCAACACAAAAACTGGGTACTTGGCGCTTAGCTGAGGCAACTTTATATGTTACACTTGAACCATGTCCGATGTGTGCCGGTGCCATGATTCAATCGCGGCTTAAGAGACTGGTTTTCGGGGCTTCTGATCCTAAGGGTGGGGCGGCCGGATCGGTGATAAATGTACTTGATGTAAACAAGTGGAATCATCGGGTTGAGGTAATTGCAGGTATATTGGAAAAAGATTGTATTCAAATAATCAAAGATTTTTTTGTTAGATTGCGCTGATTATATCAGCGTATTTTATAGTAGAGGTACTCAAATAAGTTTATAATTCGGAGAGTTGTCCGAGTGGCTTAAGGAGCTGGTCTCGAAAACCAGTGTGCACGTAAGTGTACCTAGGGTTCAAATCCCTAACTCTCCGCCATCATGGAGTTGCTGATTCTAAAGATTAGCAGCTCCTGCCATTATTTGGAGTACCTTTGCCTAAAAGGCCTGCTGAAATTATTTCAGTATTCAGTTAGGCAATCGACCCGCACAAATGGTCGCCGGATGAACTGGGCGGCCATTGAACGGGCGAGAGCAGAGGAGGCATTGTGTGATAATGGCCGGATATCAAGGAATTAGTAAGGATAGTAGCCGTATGGGTATGGGTGGCGTCTGCTGCTAGCTGCTCCGGCTGCATAGGCAAAAGGAATGGTCAGAGTCAGGGCAGCGAGGGCAAGGAAAGGGAGAAAAAGGAAGCCCGGGTTATCGGAATGAAACAGGATCCCGTCTTTATGAACTTCCAAGATCTGTCCGTGATAGGTTTTCCCGCCAAATAGGGTGACGGTAGCAAGTTTCCCGGTATGAGGGGCTATCATCTCATAATTCATATAATTTGCGTTAAAAAGTGTCATTATTTTTCTTATACCTCCTGAAATATTTTTGGGGGGTTTAATATATTGTATGTACCTGGAAAAAAAAGGCGACATTTTTAGAATAAGCCTCTTATAAATAAGTAAATAGGAGAAAAGCAAAAACCAGTATAATGATATGCTCCCTTTATAATAGACAGTTGAACTTGGACCCATATACCGGACACAATAATAAAGAGCCCTCCCATGGTAGAATGAAATTATTACATTGCGAGGGTTTTGCTGTAGAAGTAAAAGGAAATCGCCAAGAAATATTCTCCCCGGTAGATTTCCGCTTTGATATTGTATAAACTGAGGGCAGACGCGGAAAACTGTCCGGGAGAAACTGTAAGTAAAGTCAATATGAGAGAGGATTTGGAGTATGAGAATGAATATACTTGTTGCTTTGGATTCCAATTATGTTAAACCTCTAAGGATTATGCTTAAATCACTTTTTTTCAATAATCCGCAAGAAAAATTTACAATTTATTTAATGCACTCTACACTTCTTAAACAGAAAGAGCTGGTTGAATTATTTACGTTTATTAAGAATGAGGGCAATAGTCTGGAAGAAGTATACATCAATGATAATTATTTTAAAGATGCTCCGGTAAATTTACATTTTTCCAAAGAGATGTATTATCGCTTGTTGGCCTTTAAGTTCTTACCACAGAATCTGGAGAGGGTACTCTATTTAGATCCTGATATTTTGATTCTTAATTCAATTAAGTCTTTATATGAGCTAGAAATGAAAGACTACCTTTATGCCGCAACGTGCCATAACATGTCTTTCATCAGGGAGATCAACAAGATCCGTCTGAAGCCGTACGAAATTGATGAGTATTACAATTCAGGGGTACTTCTAATGAACCTGGGACTCCAGAGACAGGTTCTTCACGAGGATGATATCTATGAATTTATAGATAATAACCAGCTTAAATTGATCATGCCGGATCAGGATGTGCTCAATGCGCTTTACCCCAAAAAAATAAAAGGTTTGGATAGAAAAATATATAATTACGATGCCAGGCGGTATCTATATTATAAATTAACAACTGATGGAAAATGGAATATGGATAATGTCATAAGAAACACTGTTGTCCTTCATTTTTGCGGGAGGAAAAAACCCTGGCAGGAAAGCTACACTGGTACATTTCATTCCCTTTATAAACATTATGAGAAACTGACATTTCCTATTCATGCATTATCCAATTGATTATAGTTGCAGGAATAGTTTAAGCTCAATTTGTAGTAAAATCGCATCATATTTTATGAGCATAGAATCAATGAAAAGCCGTATGATGATCAGTAAAAACAGGAGGAATAAGTGATGAGAAAGATTCATAAGGCAAGGGTTTTTAGAGTAGTTTCTTTTGCCTTTTCGATTCTGATACAGCTTGCTGTTTTGATCAGCGTTATCATATGGTTTAATCGATACTTTGCAATTTTTTACGGAATCAGTATTTTAATCAGCATAGTTGCGGTAATTTGGATTTTAAATGACAAGATAAATCCTGCCTATAAGATATCATGGATCATTCTAATCATTCTGTTTCCAATTTTCGGAGGACTGTTTTACCTGTTATATGGGGGAAACAGAATGAAAAAAAAAGAAAAAGCGAAGATGGAACCCATTCGAAAAAAAACGATGGAAAATTTAAAAGATGACAGCAGTGTCTTGGAAATGATTCGTCAACAGAGTGATGATATTGCAAACCAATCAAGGTACATAAAGAAGTTTTCAAATTATCCGCCGTATCGCAATGAATACGCAGAGTATTTTCCCAGCGGCGAGGGAAAGTTTAAAAAATTAAAAGATGAATTAAGAAAAGCCGAGCGTTTCATTTTTCTTGAGTATTTCATCATCGAAGAGGGTGTTATGTGGGATAGTATTCTGAAAATCCTGATAGACAAAGCAAATAAAGGTGTGGATGTGCGTGTTATTTATGACGATGCAGGCTGCATGACGACCCTTCCGTATGGCTACAATCGCAGACTTGAGAAGTTGGGTATTCAATGTTGTGTTTTCAATCCGATGATCCCGGTCATATCCGCGAAACTGAACCATCGCGATCACCGTAAGATCTGCATCATCGACGGACATACAGGTTTCACAGGTGGAATCAATCTCGCTGATGAATACATCAATGAATATGAGAAGCATGGTCACTGGAAAGACGCGGCGATCATGATCAAAGGCCAAGCGGTCTGGAGTCTTACTGTTATGTTCCTCGCGGTATGGGATTATATAAAAGGGGTCACAGAAGAGGAAGAACGATATCATTCTTCTTGTGGGGCGGATGCTGATCGACTTTACGATGGTTATGTCCAGCCTTTCGCTGACAGCCCTCTGGATCAGGAGTCGGTGGGGGAAGGTGTCTATCTTAATTTCATCAATAAGGCGAAACGATACGTGTACATAATGACACCGTATCTGATCATCGATAATGAAATGATAACCGCTCTTTGTATGGCGGCAAAGAGCGGTGTCGATGTTAGAATAATAACGCCGTATCATTTTGACAAATGGTTCGTGCACTCGGTATCAAGATCCTATTATAACACTCTGATCGAAAGCGGAGTCAGGATCTATGAGTATTTGCCGGGATTCATACATTCAAAGACCTGTGTTGCAGATGATGAATATGGATTTGTAGGCACAATTAACATGGATTATCGAAGCCTTTACCTGCATTTTGAGTGCGGTATTTGGCTGTACCGTTGTAGTTGCCTGCATGATATAAAGAAGGATTTTCTCGAAACCATTGAAATCTCGCAGGAAATCACAGCCGAAGTTCAAAAAAACATATCTTGGGTTACGACGATGGTTCGGTCAATTCTCAGAATATTTTCCCCATTGATGTAAAACCGAAAATAATGCCCTTTCCTATATTTAGATGTTCGGTGGAAAGAACTTCTGGTTTTAAGGTGCTTGGTTTATTAAGTTACACTTTAAGCAAATTCAACTACATCTAAAAGTTTAATGATTTGTTCCTTGGTTATGTGGTCTGTTTTTAGTATTTTGTTTGTAAGCATAGCTTTACAATATTCCTGAATGGAGCACATGGAAAGAGCACTATTCATATCTTCACCTTCATCTCTTTCAAAAAAAACTACCTGGCCATCATTTAACAACCAAGAAATATGTAACAAGCCATTTTGACTAAAGAAAGATAAAAATGAATCTTTCGAAACACATCTTTTTGGTAATTCGTTAAACATAATTTTTCCCTCCAAATAATGCCGGTTTTTTTTACTTGTATATTTTCTTTTTCAGTCAGTCAAATTCCTTTAAGATAAAATTAAGGAATAGGACAATGTCTGTCGAAACAGATAGATATGGATTACTGACTTATTAAGAATGGAGTTTAGGAACCAGCGTTTGTTGTTTTGCCTTCTCTTCGCTTGGTATGTTATAATTATATTCTATAAAGGAAAAGGGTCTTGAGGGGAGGGGGTATCTTATATGGCAAAACATATTCAAACCATCGTTAAGTCCAAGTTAAATGAAACAGTGAAAACCGGGGGTTGCGGCAGGTGCCAGACATCATGTCAATCAGCATGCAAAACTTCTTGTACAGTTGGGAATCAAGTTTGTGTAAAATAAAAAATTAAAATAAAAGCGGAGAACCCGCCCGTTTTGGGCTGGGTTCTATTTCTCTTTTCTAATATAATTAAGTTTACTTGAGAGATTACAATTGATAAAGGTACTTTAATTGAAGTATCAGTTATACTTGATACTCAAATAATGATCTACGCATTGGAAAGAAGGATTATTATGTTAAACTTGGACGATTATACGATTAAAAAAAATGTTCATACTTATCGCCAAGGGAATTTGAATATTGCTTTGGATATTAATTCAGGGTCTCTCCATTTGCTTGATAATTTAGCCTACAATGTGATCAAGGCTATGGAAAAGTTACAATCAGCCGGAGAACTGGTAACTTTGAAAAATATACATAATTATTTATTTGCGGGAAGCGGAGGAATGAAGAATATTTCTGAAAACCAAATTAGTGAGATTCTCGGGGAGATGGGAGAATTGCAAGCTGAAGGGATACTTTTTTCAGCTGAAGTCAAGATTGCAGAATTGTCCTACCCTCAAGAGCCTTTGATAAAAGCAATTTGTCTTCATGTAGCCCATGATTGTAATCTCAGTTGCGAATATTGCTTTGCTGGAAAAGGACTTTTCGGCGGCCAAAAAACGCTAATGGATTTGGAAACCGGAAAAAGAGGAATTGATTTTGTCTTGCATGCCTCGGGAAATCGTTCCCAATGTGAGGTTGATTTCTTTGGCGGGGAGCCGCTTCTCAATTTTCCCCTTATTAAGGAATTAGTCAATTACGGCAAACTGTCTGCCGGCCTGAAAAATAAAACAATTAAATATACTATGACGACTAATGCGGTCTTGTTGGATGCTGAGGTCCGCGATTTTTTGAGGAATGAGGATATTAGCGTGGTTCTAAGTTTGGATGGAAGGCAGGAAGTTAATGACCGGATGCGACATTATCCGGATGGCAGAGGAAGCTATAGTGATGTCGCGGCAGAAATCCGGGATTTTATCGCCGAATTTCCAGAGGGTTCACCTTATGCGGTGGGTACCTATTATTATGTTCGTGGAACGTATACTCATTTTAATTTGGATTTTGAGAAAGATGTTTTACATTTAGCCGGTTTAGGAATCAAACAAATTTCCTTAGAACCTGTTATTGCTGCAACAGGGGAGCCCCATGCTCTTCAGGAAGAGGATTTGGGTTTGATTATGGCTGGTTATGATCGATTGGGAGAGAAAGTTTTGGAACTGCGTGACAAGGGCCAGGATTTCAATTTTTTTCATTTTAACGTAGCACTTGATCAGGGCCCTTGCCTTCTTAAAAGGATAAGTGGCTGTGGTGCCGGCCATGAGTATGCAGCAATTTCTCCTGAAGGAAATATTTATCCCTGTCACCAGTTTGTAGGACAGGAGAGCTATAAACTGGGCTCACTCTATTCTTCAGCTCCTTATCAATTGGATCTTGATTTGGTACGGAAATTTCGTTCAGCCAATATTTTTGCTAAACCTGCCTGCCGGGAATGTTGGGCCCGTTTTGCCTGCAGTGGTGGCTGTCATGCTGCAAATGTAACTCTCGGCGGAGAGTTGACCGAAGTTTATTCTTTGGGCTGTGAGTTGCAGAAAAAACGCCTCGAAGTGGCATTGTATTTAAAAACAAAGTGCAGGGCGCAATAAAGTCTTAAGGTGGACTAAAAAGAGGACTATGTGCTAAAATGAGAAAGATTTACAAAAGAAATTATTTAAGAAAAAGAGGATAAGGATATGATGAACAAGAAAACCCGGCGAATTATTGGTGGAGTAACTGCGGTTTTAGTTACTTTGTCTATGGTTGGTGCCGGAATGATTGGTTATTTTATAGGTGATGACGTTCCCCCTACTCCAACATCAGCCTCTTCTGATTATGCTGATTTTTATCAAAACCAAAAAAGCCAGGTAGAATATTTGCAGCAACAGGTTGCTGCAAATCCTGATGATATTGAGCTTAAACAGAATCTAGGTAAAGCATACTTCAATTTGGCGCTGATAGCTATGCAAACTGTGCCGGCTGAAGTGACCGAGGACTTTAATCAGGCCATTAAGAATTATCAGGATGTTCTTCAAACCAAGAAAGATATAAATGTGTTAACTGATTTAGCTGTAGCAGCTTATTATGGCGGGCAGAGTGAATTGGCTGAACAAACATTTAAGGAAGCTTTGGCTTTGCAGCCTGACTTTGAATTAGCCTTGATTTATTATGGAATGTTTCTCTCGGAGGTCAAACAAGACAATACCGGGGCTATTGGTATGTGGCAAAAGGCTTTGGATAAAAATCCAACCGGACCTAATGCAGATTTTTTAAAGCAGTATATTGCTCAGGCTGAAAGTATGCAAAATCAAAAAACAGAACCTTAAATGTTAAGGAAATAACTTAAGAATCATAATTTGACCGGGAAACAGAACAGGATCTTAATATAGAATTTTTAGCTATACTTTATTCATAAAATTGGGAGAGAAGGGTTAATAGTTTGCATTTTGCTACGATAGCCAGCGGAAGTTCGGGGAATGCTATCCTTGTTGGTGAAGGGAACAGGAATCTTTTAGTTGACTGCGGAATCAGTGCCAAAAGTTTATTGACAAATCTATTATCCTTAAGTATTCCGGCCCCGAGTATTGAAGGAATAATTGTAACTCATGAGCATATTGATCATATTCGGGGAGTAGGCGTTCTGGCCCGAAAACTGAAAATCCCGATCTATGCCACAGCAGGTATATGGGGAGAACTGGTAAGATCGGCAGGAAAGATCCGGGAAGAACAAAAGATTGAAGTCCGGCGACGCTTTTGTTGTGCTGGGTTAGCGATTGAATTTTTCCCCACCTCACATGATAGTCGGGAAAGTTATGGTCTAAGAATTGAATGTAATAAAGGTAAGAATCCCTTAGCAGTAGGTATTGCAACAGATAGTGGGACAATTACTGAGGAAATGCATCAAAGGTTGACCGGGTGTGATGGTTTAATTGTTGAGGCCAATCATGACCATGAGAAGCTTTGGCAGGGAAGATATCCTTGGTATTTAAAGAAGAGGATCAGCAGTAACTTCGGCCATTTAGAAAATAGTCAATTAGCTGAGGGGCTATTAGCCTGGATTAATGAAAATACGCAAAAAGTTGTTTTAGCGCATTTAAGCGAGGAAAATAATACACCAGAAATTGCTCTTTCCACAATATTACGAATCCTGCGCGGTTCGAATATTTTGAAACGAAACCCCCGCTTAGGCATCAGGGTTGCCCCACGTTTTACACCGCATGAACTTATTCATTTGCGCGAAGAAATGAGCAGGGAGGGAAAAAGTTGAGTTACTACGATGATTTGAATGATTCTAACAGGAGAAGGCCACGTTTCACTTCTTTTTTTACTATCGTGGCTCTTTCCTTGGTCAGCGGCTTATTAGGCGGGGCTTTAACATTTGGGATTATTTCCACACTGGAGAAGAATAAGCAATCTTTTTCCAATCAAGAACTGACTATAAATCAAGGTACGAATCCTCCAATTAATATAAGCAACGGTACCTCGACTCTGCCGGTTGTAGAAATATCCAAAGTTGTGGGTCCGGCAGTAGTGGGTATTGCTAATTTCCAATCCCGGGGCGGGTTATTCGGAGGGAGTGATATTACTGAAATTGGCAGTGGTTCAGGTTTTATTATTGATAGCAAGAACGGTTATATTATTACCAACAACCACGTGATCCAGGGAGCGGAAAGAATAATGGTCAGTTTGGCTGATGGGCGCAATCTTGAAGGGAAACTGGTTGGAGGTGATAGAAGAACTGATTTAGCTGTGGTGAAAGTGACTGATACCAGTAATTTAACTGCTGTTCAAATAGGTGACTCTTCCGGGCTTCAGGTAGGAGAGCCGGTTGTAGCCATTGGAAATCCTGGCGGACAGAAGTTTGCCCGTTCAGTAACAACAGGGGTAGTATCGGCAACCAACAGGATTTTAAGTATTGAGGGAGAATCCAGCTTTAATCTGATTCAAACCGATGCAGCAATTAATCCCGGCAATAGCGGAGGCCCTTTAGTAAATTACGGCGGTCAGGTTATCGGGATTAACTCAGCTAAAAACCAGGAGATTGGTTTTGAGGGAATGGGTTTTGCTATTCCGATTACTGATGCTATGCCAACAATTGAACAATTAATCAGTAAAGGATATGCTATCCATCCTGCGCTTCTGGTAAATATTGATAGCCGATATACTGAAGAATATGCTGCTCAAAGAGGATGGCCGGCCGGTGCTTATGTTGCCAGTGTTTCTGCCAACGGTCCGGCGGATAAAGCAGGAATAAAAACTGGCGATATTATTACCAAGGTTAACGGTATTGAGGTTGACAATTCTTTAGAACTTACTCATGAACTGTTTAAATATGAGCCGGGGAAAAATATAATTATAACTTATTTCCGGAATGGAGCCTCCAAAGAGGTACAAGTTACGTTGACAGAGTTAAAATCCTAGAGGTTTGTGTTGACAAAACACAGTTAACGGAGGAGCATTAAAAGCTCCTCTTTTTAGTTTGCAAGGCATGTTGCCGAGCCGATGGTTTGAAAGAGAACCTGTCACCTGGTCTTTTTCAAAGCTAATTTTTCCCTATGGACCTATGAGGGTTATGTTGGTTGAACAGATTTATCGCGCCGTTAAGATCAGTGAGGGAGGAACATATCATAAGTAAAGAAGAAAAGGCCTATTTTGATATTCTGAAATCAAAAACTGACTGAGAATTAAAATCCTGTAATCCTAAATTACAGGATTTTTAGGTCCTGAATTAATTGAGTATGGATAATAACACAGTATTCCAGGCAAACTAGCTACGCAATAAATTTGACTGAGGTGGAAGATATGAAACTTCAAAAAAGCTGGGGATTTCCAATAGCCCTGATTCTCAGCCTGGTGATTTGCGGGATAACCTACGCTGCTCTGGGAGATCGATCTTTAGCCAAGGGTGCGAGAGGACCTGAAGTTCGTGACATGCAAAGCCGGTTAATTAGTTTGGGCTATGTTGTTGGTCCTCTCGATGGGATATTTGGTCCCAAAACCCAAAAGGGAGTAAAATTGTTTCAAAAAGAACATGGCCTGAAAGAGGACGGAGTTGCTGGAAAGCTTACTATTGATGAATTAAAAAGATTAACTGCTGGAAGTACAAATGCTTCAGGTAAAGCTTTGGGAGTAAAGAATATTGATGTGAACCTTTTGGCCCGTCTGGTTAATGCAGAAGCCAGGGGGGAACCATATTGGGGTCAGGTGGCCGTTGCGGCTGTCGTACTTAACAGGATGAAGGATCCGGCTTTTCCTAAAACTATCTCTGAAATAATTTATCAGCCACTGGCCTTTTCTGGTGTTGCGGATGGCCAGATTAATTTACAGCCTCAATCTTCTGCAATAAAAGCTGCTAATGAGGCAATAAGCGGTGTCGATCCATCTCACGGTGCACTTTACTTCTTTAATCCAGCGAAAACCAGTAATCGGTTTATTTGGTCAAGACCACAATTGATAACTATTGGAAACCATATTTTTGCGCGCTAGGGGGCTACAAAATGCAAAAAAAGCTTGGATAGGTTTATTGTTATTAGCCTTACTGGTTTCTCTGGCCTGGGGATATAATAAAAATAGAGAGGCTTCCGAGTTAAGTCTTGTTGCGGAAAACCATAATCGTCGCTCCCTGCAAAACCTCGCAGGTCATTTAACAAAGCTGGAAACAATAATGGCCAAAGAGGCAGTAGCCAATTCCAACAAGCAAAAGATCCTTTATTTGGGTCAGGCTTGGAGTCATTGTGAGGATGCGGTCAGGGATCTGGCACAGCTTCCGGCTGAACAGACAGGGCTTAATTACCTGGGACAGTTTTTGACCCAAACAGCTGATTATGCTCAAGTCCTTGCTCATCGGCTTGCTTCCGGCGGAGTAATAGATCCGGCAGAGGAAAAACAATTTAATGATATACATGAGCACTTGTTGTCGGTTAATAATAATGTCCAGCAACTTCTACATCGAGTGGATAATGAAGGTTTAGCCTGGACAGGAAAGACAAAAGGATTCAGAGAACGTTTTAATCTTGGCCGTTCGCAGTTGGCAGAGGCAGCCGCGGAAGGGCAGGAAAGTCTGCCAAGTTCGGTTAGCGGGGGGCTGGAACAGTTAAATGCCAGTTTGCAGAAACTTCCTCCTTTTTCTTATACCGGTGAATTCTCTACCCGTGAAGTACCCGAACCTTTGGGGTTATCCCGAGGTGAGATAAGCCGCGAGCAGGCTCTTACTGTTGCCAAGGATTTTTTGTCCAAAGTAGGCTTCCCCAATAGGGCACCGGAATTAGCCAGTGAAACCTCCGGACTGCTGGGCGGATATCTTTGGAGAAGCGGTAATGTTTTGTTAGAGGTTACCCGACGGGGGGGAGTAGTGAGTTCATATCGTGATCAACGCACCCCGGAAAGCAGGTTGTTGAGTGTCGATAATGCCAGGGAAAAGGTGATGGCTACTTTAAAATCCTTAGGCTGGCAGCTTGAGCTAACTTCAACCGAAGATTTCGGTCCCTATTTACAGTTGGAGGCAGTCAGTGAAAAAGATGGGGTCAGGTGTTATCCTGATAAAGTCCGGTTCATGGCTGCTATGGATAACGGAGAACTTATCGGCTTTGATGCCTCGGCTTATTATGCCTTTCACCATGAGCGAAATTTACCGAAAGAGATTCTGTCCTTAAAACAAGCGGCAAGTAAATTGCGTTCAGATTTCAAAATAGCGGAAAGCCGCAAGGCAATTATTAGTAAAGAAGGCAATCAGGAAGTCTTGTGTTATGAGTTTCGAGGTCATTACCAAGGTGAAGATTATCTTGTTTACTTGAATTGTACAAATGGTGTTGAAGAACAAATTTTGCGTGTTATTCAAACTCCTCGAGGTGAATATATAGAGTAAAAAGAAATAACTGACGGGAAATACTTTTTCCGTCAGTTATTTTTAAGGAAAAACAACTTATTTAAAGGAATTTTAGAAAGTAACAAAGAATTAGCATAGATATTAACTGATCTTAAAAAGTGACATTGAAATAATTAAGAGTTCCGATCAGGAAGTTTATTTTACAGCACCTGGATTACTCCTTTTGGAGAATTGTTTCTGAGTGTTTCGACAGAAGAAGTGGAAAGTAACTTGACAGTGTAAGGAGGACGTATTAGTCTAAAATATGATCTTTTCGTCGATGATATATTTGTAAGTCATAATTTTCTGGTGATAACCATAAAGGAGGAGCCTCTTTAATGAGTGTTTATGAGATCTTGAAAGAACAGATTTTTCAAGCCATAGCAGCGGCTGCAGAGACTGCCAAAGCTAATGGAGAATTAAATTATGAGAGTTTGCCGGAATACGTTTTGGAAGAACCCAGGGAAAAACAGCATGGAGACCTGGCTACTAATCTGGCGATGGTTTTGACAAAACAGGCGAGGCGTTTACCCCGGGATATTGCACTTGTGTTAATTAGAAATTTGGATACAACCGGGACATGGATTGAGAGAAGCGAACTTGCCGGGCCCGGATTTATTAATTTTTACTTGGATCCAGATTGGTTAGCGGAAGTCATTCCCGAAGTTCTTTCTCAGGGTGAAAAATATGGTCAGGTCAATTTGGGAGCAGGACAAAAGGTTCAGGTTGAATTTGTCAGTGCAAACCCAACGGGCCTGTTACACATGGGAAACGCCCGCGGAGCTGCATTGGGGGATAGCCTTGCTTCTCTGTTGGCTATGGCTGGCTATGAGGTCAGCAGGGAGTTCTATATTAATGATGCCGGCAACCAAATCGAAAACTTTGCTTTATCACTTGAGGCCCGCTATCTGCAGCAATCGGGCCAGGATGTTCCTTTTCCCGAAGAAGGGTATCATGGAGAGGATTTGATTCAAACAGTTAAAGACCTGATATTAAAGGTTGGTGATAAATATCTTTCAGTAGATCCGGTCCTGAGGCGGGAATTTCTGACTAGATATGCTTTGGAAGAAAAGATGGGCCATATTCGCGAAACTTTAAAGGATTTTGGGGTTGAATATGATAACTGGTTCAGTGAACAGACATTGCATGATTCAGGTATTGTCCGATCAACTATGGAGGATTTAGAGAAATTAGGTTATTTATATGAGAAAGAAGGAGCGATGTGGTTTAAGTCTGCTCTTTTTGGAGATGAAAAGGATGAGGTAGTTGTACGCAGTAATGGTACCCCTACTTATTTCTCAGTAGATATTGCTTATCACCGCAATAAATTTCAGCGTGGTTTTGTCAGGGTAATCAATATTTGGGGAGCAGATCACCATGGTCATGTTGCCAGAATGAAGGGTGCTATGCAGGCTTTAGGGTATAATCCTGATTCACTGCAGATTATTCTTATGCAATTAGTGCGCTTAATCCAAAACGGTGAGCTTATTCGTATGTCCAAAAGATCCGGACATTACGTAACATTACGAGAATTAATGGATGAAGTCGGTAAAGATGCGGCACGCTTTTTCTTTCTGATGCGTGATCCGGATTCAACAGTTGAATTTGATCTTGATTTGGCAAAATCACAATCGGCAGATAATCCTGTCTATTACGTCCAGTATGCTCATGCCCGGTTATGCAGTATTTTACGACAAGTACAGGAGTCAGGAGCTGATATATTACCGGTATCGTCTGACGAAATCTTTAAGCTTCTATTAAATAGTCCTGAGGAACGGTGTTTATTAAAGAAATTGGCTGACCTTCCCGGGGAAGTTTATCTTGCAGCCCGTTTGATGGAGCCACACCGACTGGCAAGGTATGTTTTGGATTTAGCAGGTCTTTTTCATACTTTTTACAATTCTCAAAGGGTTTTGGTTGATGATGATAATTTAAGACGGGCCCGTATTGCTTTAGTGCTGGCAATAAAACAGGTCTTAGTCAATGTATTGAGAATATTAGGAGTGTCGGCGCCGGAAAGAATGTAAAGTTAAAAGTTGGGCAATGCTTTAGAAATTCTAAATTTTGTTGTGGAAAATTAAGCTGGTGCGGTTTACGGACTAGCTTTTTTATGTTAGCAAACAAAGAAAATATCGTTTAGATTTGTTATAATTTCTGTTAGAGTAATAAAAGTGTCGAGTACAAAAGAATTTTGACAAAAAAACTACTCTCTTTTTTAGAAAGGATAGGGGTAAATACCATATGACAAAACTAATTTTTGTAACAGGTGGAGTAGTTTCTTCGCTTGGTAAAGGAATCGTGGCTTCTTCCCTGGGTTGTCTTTTAAAAAACAGGGGCCTGAGTGTTGCGATTCAAAAATTTGACCCGTATATAAATTTCGACCCCGGGACCATGAGCCCATATCAACACGGGGAAGTGTTTGTAACAGATGATGGAGCTGAAACAGATTTAGACCTTGGTCATTATGAGCGTTTTATTGATGTACCTCTGACAAAAAACAGTAATGTAACAACCGGTAAGATTTATTGGTCTGTTATCAGTAAAGAACGCAAAGGTGATTACCTTGGGGGAACAGTACAGGTTATTCCTCATATTACCAATGAGATTAAGGAACGAATTTATCGTGTTGCAAGAGACAGCCATCCTGATATTGTAATAACGGAAATCGGCGGGACGGTTGGAGATATTGAATCGCTGCCCTTTTTGGAAGCAATTCGCCAAATGCGCAGCGACATTGGAAGTGAGAATGTTATCTATATACATGTAGCTTTGGTGCCATATCTGGCTGCTTCAGGGGAACTAAAGACTAAACCTGCCCAGCATTCTGTCAAGGAATTGAGAGGTATAGGAATTCAGCCCAATATTCTCATTTGTCGTTCTGAACATGGGCTTTCCAGTGAAATGAAGGAAAAACTGGCTTTGCTTTGTGATATTGATCGTAAGGCCATTATTCAATGTCTTGATGCTAAAACTATTTATGAAGTCCCTCTAATGTTACAGGAAGAAGGTTTGGATAGTATTGTTCTGCGGCGTCTGGGTATTAAAGCACCTGAAGCGGATATGACTGACTGGAGGGCTATGGTAGATAAGATTAAATCTCCAGTTTGCGAGATTGAGATTGCCATTGTCGGTAAATATGTTGAGTTGCCTGATGCTTATCTTAGTGTTGCCGAAGCGTTACGACATGCCGGGACAGAACAGGGGGCAAAAGTACAGATCAATTGGGTTAACGCTGAGGAACTTGAAAATGCTTCTGCAAAGGAATATTTGAGAGATATAGATGGGATACTTGTACCTGGTGGCTTTGGAATTCGGGGAATAGAAGGTAAAATTGAAGCAATAAGATATGCTCGCGTAGAAAAGGTACCTTATTTGGGCATTTGCCTGGGTATGCAATGCGCAGTGATTGAATTTGCCCGTCATGTATGTGGTATGACCGGTGCAAATAGTACTGAATTTGACGCTGACACCGCTTATCCTGTAATTGATATTTTACCTGAGCAAAAGGATATAGAGGATAAAGGCGGAACAATGCAGTTAGGTCTCTCGCCAGCTAAATTAATGGAGAATAGCAATGCCTTCAGGGCCTACCAGGATGAGGTGATTTATGAACGCCACAGGCATCGTTATGAAGTAAATAACCAATTTCGCAAACAATTGGAAGAAGGAGGCCTGCAATTCTCCGGGATATCTCCTGATGGACGGCTGGTAGAAATCATTGAATACCCTGAACATCCCTGGTTTCTTGCCTCGCAGTTTCATCCTGAGTTTAAATCCCGTCCCAATCGGTCGCATCCACTTTTCAGGGAATTTATAAAGGCCGCTCTTTCTAACCGTCGTACAGAAACCGGCAGTTTGAGGCTGTCAGAATAATTAAATTTATAATCAGGCAGGATTTTAAGTGCGGAATACAGAAAGTTGCTATTAACTGTAATCTTGGTGGGAGGCTGAAATTTGTGGCTAACATTCTTATTGTAGATGATCAACTCGGAGTCAGGCGTCTGCTGTTTGAGACGTTTAAAGAGGATCAACACACTGTCGAAATGGCAGTTGACGGGATAGATGCACTTCAAATTTTACAGAGGTTTAAGCCTGATTTAATATTAATGGATATCAAAATGCCGGGAATGAATGGAATTGATACTTTGCGTAAAATCAGAACTACAGATAAGAATATCAATGTTATTATGATGACTGCCTATGGTGATTCGCAGAATATGGTACAGACCAAAGAGTTAAATGTCTTTCATTATTTGAGTAAACCTTTTGATCTTTTTGAGCTGCGAGAAAAAGTTGAAGAATTATTCAGTGGCGGGAATAACTGCCAGGATACCGAATAATCAGGTAATCAGGCTTACATTTGGTGAATAAACCTATTAATTATGTTACGAAAGAACTGTTGTTGCCGAATTTTGAGGCAGGAAAATCTTAATATTTGCCGAAGTATATGGATGAGAAAAGAGGTGGTATCATGATTCTGGCTACGATAGCGACTGTTGCAACTCAGTGCCCAAATTGTGGGGAGATGGAATTTCAGGCTCTTTCCCTTTTTGCGTTTTCAAAGCCGGGACATGAAAGTTTTGCATGCCACTGTTCAACACCTTTATTAAAGGTGTCCAACCATAAACGTCGGCAGTTTAGTTTGTTTTACCAATGTACTTTCTGTGGGGAGACGCATCATATATGCTTGAGTCGTCGGGCAATATGGGGGAAAGAAGCTTTGCCTTTGATTTGTCCTGAGGTCAAGGCAATTGCGGGATTTGTAGGTCCGAAACAAAAGGTCGTCCAAGCTTGTCAGGAACGGGAAAAATCCATTGGTGAATTGGCGGATGAGTTGGGTTATGAAGAAGAATTTGAGAATCCCGAGGCAATGCTTAGATTACTTGATCATCTTCGTTACCTTGCCAAAGAAGATAAGTTGGGTTGTAAATGCGGAAATCGGCAGCTGGCCTTTGAATTATTGCCGGACAGGATTGAACTGTATTGCGAATTATGCGAAGCTTTGGGAGTAATTTATGCAGATAACCTGGAAAAAATCTGGCAGGTTGAAAGTATGAGTTCTCTGTATTTGGAAGAGAATAATACCTGGTTGGTTAATCATATATGCAGACAGCAATTAGCAATGATCAATAAAGAAGAATAGCGGGAAATGAACGGGAGTGTTTAAGGAATGCAGTTTTTTTTGGACACAGCTAATTTAGAAGAAATTGCCAAGGCTTGGGATATGGGGGTTATTTCCGGGGTAACAACGAATCCCAGTCTAGTTGCTAAGGAAGGTAAAGATTTTCATGCCCTTTTGCGAGAGGTTACAGGAATAGTTGACGGTCCTATTAGTGCGGAAGTAATCGCCTTGGATAAAGAGGACATGTTGACTGAAGCCCGGGTTTTAGCCGGAATTCATCCCAACGTAGTTGTCAAGATTCCGATGACCCAGGAAGGCTTGGCAGCAGTCAAGTCTTTAGCCTCTGAAGGAATTAAGACTAACGTAACACTGGTATTCAGTGCTGTTCAGGCTTTACTGGCAGCCAGGGCCGGCGCAACTTATGTCAGTCCTTTTTTGGGCCGGCTTGATGATATTGGGGAGAATGGATTAAAATTGCTTGAAGATATTCTGGATATCTTTACTGTTCATGATCTCGATACAAAGGTGATTGCCGCAAGTATCCGTAATCCTGTTCATGTAACAGAAGCGGCCAGGATTGGGGCGGATTGTGCAACGGTACCGTTTAAAGTTTTGGAACAACTATTTAAACATCCGTTAACAGATATCGGAATAGAAAAGTTTCTGGCTGATTGGAAAAAACTATAGATTTTTTAGCTTAAGGCACTTGCCTGTCGGTTACGGCAGGCAAGTGCTTTTTTGGCCTTTGACTATAATTTGGACTTGAAAGCCTTTAAAAAGTATGTCACAATACCCTTAAGGGGTTTAAATATGAGGCATAATTAAGCTTGAAAACTAGTATATTTATCTGAGGACAAAAAAGACCTTGATTATGCCCAAGTTTATATTTAAATTTAGGAGGGTTTGGATATGCAAAGAATATTAACTATGGAATTTGGCAGGGTGACTGAAGCGGCGGCGCTAGCAGCAGCGCGCTGGATAGGCCGCGGAGATAAAATTGCAGCCGATGATGCAGCGGTTGAAGCTATGCGAGCTGTTTTTGATACATTACATATGAGCGGTACTGTGGTTATAGGTGAAGGAGAAATGGATGAAGCTCCCATGTTATATATTGGTGAGCGTTTGGGAACAGGCGAGATGCCTGAATTGGATATTGCTGTGGATCCTTTGGAGGGAACAAATCTTGTTGCAAAGGGACTTAACGGGGCTATTGCAGTCTTGGCTATTGCCAAGAAGGGTATTCTTTTACATGCTCCCGATATGTATATGGACAAGATTGCGGTAGGTCCTGCAGCTGTCGGACGTATACATCTGGATGCGCCGATACGGGAGAATTTAACCAATGTGGCCGATGCGCTTAATAAAGGGATAAATGATCTGGCGGTAGTAATCCTGGATCGTCCGCGCCATCAGAAAATTATTCAGGAAGTAAGGGACTGTGGTGCCCGGATTCATTTGATTTCAGATGGTGATGTTTCTCCGGCTGTGGCTTGTGCTTTTGAAGGAACAGGTATTGATATGATGCTGGGAGTTGGCGGTGCTCCCGAAGGGGTACTGGCAGCAGCAGCTTTGCGTACTGCTGGCGGGGAAATGCAAGGAAGACTTTGGCCGGAAGATGATAATGATATTGCCAGGGCTAGAGCTTTGGGTATTGAGGATATAAATAAATTATTAACTTTAGATGATTTGGTTAGCAATGATGATGTTTTTTTTGTTGCTACAGGAATCACTGAGGGACATCTTTTGCGGGGTGTAAATTTTACGCCTCAAGGAGCAATTACGCACACAATTGTAATGCGGGGGAAAACCGGCACGGTACGTTTCATTGAAGCCAGGCATTGTTTTGCCAAGAAACCAAAAAATATGATTAGAGGAGCGTGCTCTTGACCTTTAACTATTTCTTATGCTAAAATACATAAAGTTAACTGAATCTAAGGTTAATGAAGTATTAGTTGGTTTATCTGACTTATGATCGCCCCCGTGGGAAAGAAGGTGACTACGTGAAAGAAAAAATTCATCCTAAATACGAGCAAACCACCATTACTTGTTCTTGCGGTGAGGTAATCAATACAGCAAGTACGAGGAAGAATATTAAAGTGGAAATTTGTTCAAAATGTCATCCCTTCTATACAGGTATTCAACGTTTTGTTGACTCCGGTGGACGAGTTGATCGCTTTAAAAAGAAATACGGGATGTAATAACAATGGCAGTAAGTCATTGCCGAGTAAAAAGCAGAGCGCTCGCTCTGCTTTTTACGTAAAATAATGATGAAGTTAAATGTGTTCAAAAAGGGGAAAGCTGGTGCAGTATGAATAAGCCTGTACAATATGGGGGGCAGGCAGTCATTGAAGGAGTTATGATGAGGGGCCCCCGTGAGTATGCTATTGCAGTACGTTTACCAAATGGAGAGATTGAGGTTACACGTCAGGTTATTGCTTCCTGGGCTGCTCAACCATGGTTAAAAAAATTACCTGTTATACGTGGATTCGTGGCTTTGATCGATTCCTTGGTCGTAGGAGTCAGGGCTTTGACTTTTTCGGCTAACAAGGCCATCGGCGGCGAAGAAGATGAAGAACTGGGATTTGGTGAAATATTACTGACCGTCGTATTTGCTTTGGGACTTGGTCTGGTACTTTTTGTGGCATTGCCTACCGGGATGGCGCATTTATTGCAAGGCAAAATACAAGGGGTATTTTGGCAAAACGTTTTGGAAGGTGGCATTCGTTTAGTAGTTTTCTTGCTCTATGTTGTGTTAATTTCGCGTCTCAAGGATATTCAGAGGGTTTTTCAATATCATGGGGCTGAGCACAAGGTTATTTATAACTACGAGTCTGGGCAAGCTCTGACTGTGGAGAATTCCGGGAAATTTACAACACTGCATCCTCGCTGTGGAACCAGTTTTTTATTGCTGGTTGTTATAGTTAGTATTTTTATCTTTGCTTTTTTAGAATTGCATCCCCTCTGGTGGAGGATTGTATCGCGTATTTTATTGATGCCGGTTGTGGCAGGTGTAGCTTATGAACTATTGAAGTTTAGTTCACGTCATTTAGATTCTCCCTGGCTTAACTGGCTTATAGTCCCCGGTTTGGTTTTACAGAGACTAACAACCCGTGAGCCCGATGAGGATCAAATTGAAGTGGCCCTGGCCGCTTTAGGCGGGGTTTTAGAGTCTGGACAAGAATTGTCTTAAAATATATGAGGTGTCGGAAATGTTAGACAAATTGAAGGAAATCGAAGGAAGATACGATGAACTGAGCGGACTTTTAAGTGACCCTGAAATAATCGCCAATCAAAATGAGTGGCAAAAATATGCCAAAGCTCAGGCGTCCTTGACGGAGATTGTAGAAAATTACAGGGAATACAAGGAGGTACTTCGGCAACTTGAAGAAATAGAAAGCCTTTTGAAAGAAAACCTCGAACCTGAATTTCGGGAAATGGCTGAAACGGAGAGAGAGGACTTAGTTAAACGGAGCAGCGAATTTGAGCAATTGATAAGAATCCTTTTATTGCCCCAGGATCCCAATGATGATAAAAATGTTATCATGGAGATCCGGGCTGGGGCCGGTGGTGAAGAGGCGGCTTTATTTGCCAGTGTATTATATAAAATGTATTGCCGTTATTCCGAACAACAGGGTTGGAAGACTGAACTGCTTAGTGCCAGCTATACAGATATCGGCGGATTTAAGGAAATTATATTTCTTGTAAATGGTAACGGGGCTTATAGTAAACTCAAGTTTGAAAGTGGTGTTCACCGTGTTCAGCGAATTCCCACTACTGAATCCGGCGGACGAATTCATACATCTACAGCAACGGTAGCGGTCTTGCCTGAAGCAGAAGAAGTAGATGTTGAAATTAATCCCAATGATTTACGAATTGATATTTTTTGTTCCAGCGGACCGGGGGGACAGTCTGTTAATACTACTCAGTCAGCGGTGCGTATCACCCATATACCGACAGGATTGGTTGTTTCCTGTCAGGATGAGAAATCACAGCTTAAAAATAAGGATAAGGCCATGCGTGTCCTGCGGGCCCGGTTATTGGAGAAATTGCAGGATGAGAAGACCGGCGAACAGGCTTCCGAACGAAAAAACCAGGTTGGGACAGGAGACAGAAGTGAGAGGATCCGGACATATAACTATCCACAGGGTCGTATAACAGATCATCGCATAGGTTTAACCCTGCATCGCCTGGAGACAATCCTTATGGGTGATCTGACAGAAATTATTGAGGCCCTGATTGTGTATAATCAAGCTGAACGTCTAAAGGCCGAGGTTAAATGAAAGTACGGGAATTGATTTCTTGGGGAACCGTTTTATTGGAGTCAGCCGGTGTTGAAAATTCCCGTTATGAGGCTGATCTACTTTTGGCGGCAGTATTAAACCTGGGCCGGGCAGAGCTATATTTGGATTTTGAACGAATTTTGGCAGAACCTGAAATCAAGGACTACGAAAAGAAGATTGCCCGAAGAGAGCAGCGGGAGCCTCTGCAATACATCCTGCAGCGCCAGGAATTTATGGGGTTGGAATTTTATGTGGATCAGCGAGTATTAATCCCGCGTGCCGATAGTGAGATCCTGGTTGAAAAATTGCTGGATTTACTTGATACTGGTGAGGGAAATTTCAATCCTAAGGTTTTGGACTTGTGTACCGGAAGTGGTGCTCTGGCGATTTCTGTAGCTTATTACAGGCCTGGGACTCGTGTAGTTGGAAGCGATTTATCGATACAAGCCTTGGAGGTTGCAGCTCTTAATGCTTCGCGTTTGGGAGTTAAAGTTGAGTGGCGCAAGGGTGATTTTCTGATCCCTGCCTGTCAGGAGTGCTGGGATTGGATTATTACCAATCCTCCGTATGTATCCTCTCGAAGTTATAAGGAATGTCAAACGGAGATCTATTTTGAACCTCGCCTGGCTCTTTGGGGTGGTGAAGACGGTTTAGACTTCTATCGTCGGTTAGCACTGGAGGTACCACCTTTGTTGAAAACAGATGGTAAACTGTTAATGGAGATAGGCTGGGATCAGGGGCGAGAAGTATGTGACCTATTTAAAAATCAGGGATTTAAAACAACAGTTTTTTCCGATTTAGCCGGAAGGGACAGGGTTGTTTTTGCGGAGTGAGATAAATGGAAACTAAAATATTGCGTGTGGATCGGACAAACCCGGACTTAACTGTTCTTGCGGAGGCCGCTGAATTATTAAAATCCGGAGAACTCGTTGCTTTCCCGACTGAAACTGTATATGGTTTGGGAGCAAATGCTCTTGATGCCGAGGCTTGTTCCAAGATCTTTCAGGTAAAAGGCAGACCTCAGGACAATCCTCTGATTGTCCACGTTGCTAATCGGGCAATAGCTGATACTGTTATTAAGTCATGGAATGTATTTGCTGAAATTTGCATGCATTTTTTTTGGCCGGGTCCACTGACCCTTGTTTTACCTAAAAAGACCCAGGTTCCTGCTACAGTAACCTGTGGTTTGGAGACTGTGGCTATCCGGATGCCCAAGCATAGGGTTGCCTTGGCCCTGATTGAGTTGACCGGTCTCCCCCTAGCAGCACCCAGTGCCAATCTCTCGGGAAAACCAAGTCCAACGAGTGCAGATCATGTCCGGCAGGATTTACATGGCCGAATTAAATTAATAATAGATGCAGGTAACTGTCAGGTCGGTTTAGAATCTACTGTCCTGGATCTGACTGGCAAAATACCAACGATTCTTAGGCCTGGAGGAATTACCAGAGAAGATCTGGAAAAAGTCCTCGGAGAAGTCAGGGTTGACCGGCCAACCGAAAACCAGGCGCCGAAAGCTCCTGGCATGAAATACAGGCATTATGCCCCCAACGGTGAAATGTTGCTTGTTTCTGGTTCGAAAGAGGAGGTTGTTTCCCGAATCTTGAAAGAAACTCAAAAAGCCCACGGAAATCTTAAGAAAGTAGGAATATTATGCACCTCAGAAAGTGCAGCCTGGTTTCATGATCTGCATCCTGAACTGCTTTTTGTTTTGGGTTCCGAGAATCTGCCGGAAGAAGTTGCTGCCAATTTATTCAGAGGCCTGAGACTGTGTGACGAACAGGGAATCGAAGTAATTTTGGCAGAGGGAGTAGAGGAAAGCGGTCTTGGATCTGCAATTATGAATCGTTTACAAAAGGCTGCCGGACAAAAGATTATCAGACTCTAGCTGTTGGCAATAAAAGGGGGATGGTTTTATAAGTACCAAAATACTTTTTGTCTGCACCGGAAATACTTGTCGAAGTCCTATGGCTGAAGGACTGGCAAAGGTAATATTGGGGGAGGAAAAAGAACTATACTCGGCTGGACTAGCGGCCGGGGAAGGTATGACTGCCAGCGCTCAAGCAATAACTGTTATGAATGAAATGGGAATTGATATTAATGAACACCGGTCTCAGATGATCACAGAGGAACTGTTAGACTGGGTGGATTGGGTAATTCCGATGACTCAGGCTCACGAACGGAGGATAAATCAGCTTTTTCCTCAATACAAAGCAAAGGTTCGTTATTTAGGCGCCTGGGGAGAACAAGGGTGCGATATATCTGACCCTTGGGGTGGATCTGTGGAATCTTATCGAAAAAGTGCTCAAATGATTTCAGAGTTATTGTTGTTTTTAAAAGAGAGCATGGAGTAAGATTATGTTAATCTATCATTCAGGCAGGAATTTGTCATAATATGTAGAATGAAAAGAAAAACAAGCAAAGCAGAGGTGTTCCTGGTGAAAGTAGCCTTGGGTTCGGATCATGGCGGTTTTCAGTTGAAGAATGAGGTGGATAAATATTTGCGGAGCAAAGGAATTGAAGTGCTGGATTGTGGAACAAACTCCACAGATTCGGTGGATTATCCGCTTTTTGGATATACAGTCGGACAAGCTCTTCTTAGTGGTCGAGTTGATTTTGGGATTGTTATTTGTGGTACCGGACAAGGTATTGCAATGACTGCTAATAAATTGCCCGGAATCAGAGCGGCAGTATGTACAGAAACTTATTCGGCACGTATGTCGAGGGAGCACAATAACGCAAATATTCTTGCTTTAGGTGGGCGGATTACAGGAGTTGGTGTGGCTTTAGATATCGTTGATGTGTTTCTCAATACTGATTTTGCCGGTGGCAGGCACAGCAAAAGGTTGGAACTAATGGTGGCGGTAGAGCGTGGTGAGAAAATTTAGGAGGGTGGAATAAGCTTGAGCAAGTGACTGTTTTGCCTGCTTTAAATGCAGGTGGTGCCCGGGCAATTTACCCGTAAAGCTGCAAATGTGCCGCAGGGTTGAACCTTTATAAATATTTGTCTTATAGGAGTGAGGAATAATAGAATGGATTATATTAAACAATGGATTCTTCAACAAGATCCCGAGGTAGCTGAGGCAATTGAGCAAGAAGAAAAACGCCAGCGGTATAAGATAGAGTTAATTGCTTCGGAGAATTTTGTCAGTCGGGCGGTCATGGCTGCCCAGGGATCTGTACTTACCAATAAATATGCAGAAGGATATCCGGCCAAACGTTATTATGGCGGTTGTGAATATGTCGATATAGTTGAAGATTTGGCCCGTGAACGGGTAAAGAAAATCTTTGGCGCAGACCATGCCAATGTTCAGCCTCATTCCGGAGCCCAGGCAAACACTGCGGTATATTTTGCTGTTTTGCGACCGGGTGATACAGTTCTCGGTATGAATTTGACACATGGCGGACATTTGACACATGGCAGCCCGGTTAACATTTCGGGCATGTATTTTAATTTCGTTCCTTACGGTGTAGATCCTGTGACAGAGCAGCTGGATTATGAACACGTAAGAAAATTAGCCCATGAGCACCATCCTAAATTAATTGTGGCAGGAGCCAGTGCTTATCCCCGGATTATTGATTTTGCCTGGTTAAGGGAGATTGCTGATGAAGCAGGAGCGCTCTTTATGGTGGATATGGCCCACATTGCCGGACTGGTTGCCGCAGGACTTCATCCGAGCCCAATTCCCTATGCCCAAATTGTAACCTCTACTACACATAAAACGCTGCGTGGTCCCAGGGGAGGCCTGATACTCTGTCAGTCTGAATATGCCCAAAAAATTGATAAAGCTGTTTTCCCTGGTATACAAGGCGGCCCGTTAATGCATGTTATTGCTGCTAAGGCAGTAGCTTTCGCTGAAGCTCTCCAGCCTGAATTTATTCTTTATCAACAACGTACTATAGAAAATGCCCAGGCTTTGGCAAAGTCATTGAGTAACAAAGGATTTCGTTTAGTATCGGGCGGGACGGATAACCATCTTGTGCTTATTGATGTCCAGCCCAAGGATTTAACAGGAAAAGATGCCGAACGTATTCTTGATGAAGTTGGCATAACCGTTAATAAAAACACGATACCATTCGATAAAGCCAGTCCGTTTGTAACAAGTGGAATACGTATCGGAACACCTGCGGTAACAACCCGGGGAATGACTCCGGAAGCGATGGAACGCATCGCTGTGGCTATTGATCTGGCTTTAACCTCAAAAAATGACACAAACGAAAAACTGACAGAAGCAAGACGGATAGTCGGGGCCCTGTGCGCTGAATTCCCCCTTTACTGTAATAATGGCTAGGGCCAAAAAAATATACGATGGGAAAGAGAAGATGGATAAGTCGGAGCGCCCGAGCTGGGATAGTTATTTTATGCAAATTGCGCAGTTGGTAGCTGGAAGGTCTACCTGCCTGCGCCGCCAGGTCGGCGCTGTCATTGTCAAAGACAAGCAGATTTTAAGTACGGGTTATAATGGTAGCCCCTCCGGACTTAAACATTGCGTTGAGGTTGGGTGCCTGCGCCAGGTCCTGAATATTTTGTCCGGTGAACGCACCGAAATTTGCCGGGCAGTCCATGCTGAACAAAATGCTTTGCTGCAAGCAGCCAGGCATGGAGTAGCTATTGAAGGGGCGGATCTGTACACATCTGTCCAACCATGTGTGCTTTGTACAAAAATGATTATAAACACGGGAATAAAAAGGGTGGTCTATGCAAGCCCTTACCCTGATTCGATGGCCATGGAGATTGCTGAAGAATCAGGCTTAGAACTTATCCCATATTATTGAACATAGGTATTTGTTATCGGAAAAAATTGTTGCTATACAGGTATGATACTAGTTAAACGATAGCAGGAAGGAAGATGTAAGTTGTCAGATCTGCGGAAGATTATGGTTGTGTTTGGAACCCGCCCGGAAGCGATAAAGATGGCTCCGGTTATACTGGCCCTCAACAAAAGGGATAAGATACAATGTCGGGTTACCGTAACAGCTCAACATAGAGAAATGCTTGATCAGGTTATGCAATTATTCCAGATCAAACCGGATTTTGATCTCAATATTATGAGACCGGGACAAACCTTGATAGAGGTTACAACAAGAGCATTAACGGGGTTAAATGAAGTATTTCAACAGGATTGCCCGGAGATGGTCCTGGTTCATGGGGATACTACTACTACCTTCGCTGCATCATTGGCAGCTTTTTATTCTAAAATACCTGTAGGCCATGTTGAAGCAGGTTTGCGCACCGGAAATAAATATTCTCCGTTTCCGGAAGAGATGAACCGTAAACTTACGGGCAGCCTAACGGATTTTCACTTTGCGCCAACACCTGTTGCCAGAGATAATCTTCTGAATGAAGGAATACAGTCAGATCATATTTTCGTAACAGGCAATACTGTGATCGATGCTCTTTTGTCTACTGTTAAACAAGAATATATTTTTGCAGATGAAGAAATCCGTATGATTCTGGAAAAAGAAAAAGGCCGACGGTTGATAATGGTTACTACCCATCGACGGGAAAACCTGGGAGAACCAATGCGCCAGATTTACCGTGCTTTAGCGGATATCCTGGTTTTATATCCGGATACTTATATTATTTTTCCGGTACATAAAAACCCCAAAGTCCGTGAAGTTGTGGCTGAAGTTTTGGGGACCAACTCCAGGGTGCATTTGATTGAACCTTTGGATTATGAACCATTTGTTAATTTAATGGCTAAGGCTTATCTTATTCTGACGGATTCGGGTGGAATTCAGGAAGAAGCTCCTTCCTTGGGCAAACCAGTCCTTGTGGTCAGGGATACAACAGAGCGCCCCGAGGCGGTTACTGCCGGGACAGTTTCCCTGGTGGGCACCGCATATTCAAAAGTATTTGCGGAATTGGACTGGTTATTAAAGGATAAACGGGCGTATCAGGCTATGGCTATGAGTATAAATCCATACGGAGAAGGCCGGGCAGCCGAGAAAATCGCAGTCATTATCGAAAAAAAAGTCGAAAGTTTAGATATAGTTTCTGATAAAAACGAAAATTTTGAAAATTGTTAAAACTCCAGATCGAATGGCAGGAATTTGGAGTTGCTTGACGAATACTATTATAGTCAGCTTGAATATCAAGAATGAACTCATAAGGATGAATTAATTATGATAGAAAACCGCAAAGCCTTGCTAAAGGCAGTTGTGTTTGGAACAAGTGTTGCATCGACTTTAGCGGGATTGGTATTAGGCGGTTTTTTTCTGGGCCGGTATTTGGATTTGCTTTGGGGAACTCGTCCCATAATGCAACTAATATTGATACTTGCCGGGGTAATATTCGGAGGAGTAAATATAGTGATAACCCTTATTAAACTCGGGAAAACTGATGATGAAGATTCATAAAGCAGGTTTATATGGCGGCACTGTCTGTATACTTCTGGCAATTACATTTACCGGCGATAGAACCTGGTTTGGAGCATTGTTCGGTTACTGGTTAGGTTTCTTTAATTCTGAACTTCTTTATCGTGATACCGTTCGTTCCGTACAGGGAAATTTACCTGAAGCGCTTAAACGCATGAGTCTTAGCTTCCTGGTGCGTTTAGGCATCCTGTCTTTGATTGTCGTCGGGATTGCCCTGTTTCAAAGGGCTTGGCTTCCCAGCTTGGTACTAGGAATAGCAGTTGGGATTCCGCTATCCCTGATATTTATAATGAGGCGGCATAATTTAAACAGAAAGGGGTGATAACAGATATGGAAGAAGAATTAATTCTCTGGCATTTTAACAATTTAACGTTCCACGCAAAGACATTAACAATGACTTGGATTGTAATTGCCTTCATGTTAATTTTCTGTTTTTTAGGGGTGCGTCATTTGACAAGTGGTAAACCCGGAAAGATGCAGAATATCCTGGAGTGGATTATCGACTTTGTTCGAAAACTAATCTCAGATAACATGAGTTATGAAAAAGGACGACCGTTATTAAGTTACCTGGTAACTCTGATTATGTTCATTTTCTTCTCTAATATGCTTGGACTAATACCAAATATAACATTTAACTTATTTGAACATTTTGGGGTTGAAGCTGGTCAGCTCAATAAGATATTTGAAGGACCAAGCTTAATGTCACCGACAGCTGATGTTAACACAACTATTGGTTTGGCGCTTCTGAGTATTACTTTGGTTTTATTCCTTGGTATTAAACATAAGGGAGTGAACTATTTCAAACATTTTTTCGAGCCAATCCCGGTATTTTTCCCTATCCATGTCATTGACTTGCTTTCTAAACCGATGACACTGGCTTTCCGTCTATTCGGTAATATCTTTGCAGGCGAGGTTTTGATTAAAGTAATCTTAAAGATGCCTGAAAGTTACGATATTTGGGCCTTCCCTGCTGCTCTTCCGGATACTGTCTGGTTGGCGTTCAGTATCTTTATCGGTACAATTCAGGCATTTGTTTTTACGGTGCTCACAACTGCCTACATAGGTCAGGCAGTTACAGAAAGTCATTAAAACCTTGTTATATTAGTTTCAAATTTTAAGATGTCAGGCTTGAGGCCTTAGGCCTTTGAATTCTGACCTCTGTTATTTGCTGTCCTTTATCAGTGCTATTCGTACTGAGGGAATAATACGTATTTTCATGGTATTAAGAAAGGAGGAAACTCTGTGGATTTATTAGGCGCAATGATAGGTGCAGGTTTGGCTTGTGGATTAGCCGCATTAGGAGCTTCAATCGGTAATGGTTATGTTATTTCTTCAACGATAGAAGGGATTTCCCGCCAACCCGAGGCTAAAGGCTCTTTGCAAGGAATCATGTTTATTGGTATTGGTTTGATCGAAGCATTGCCGATTCTTTCTTGGGTCGTCGGTCTTCTTCTCTATTTGAAGTAAGTCCTATTGTGGGTGAAGAATTGTCTTATGCCCGCTAAGAACGAGGGGGGACGGAAGTTCCCCCTTGAAAAAATCCTTCCGTGGCGAACTGACAAGAGAGGGGGTAAACGATGGACATTCTACACTTTGATGCTACTTTGGTTGTGCAGATTATATCTTTCTTGCTGCTTGTGTGGATTCTCGGTAAATTTGCTTGGAAGCCTTTAATGAATATGATGGAAAAACGGCGTATTAATATTGAAAATAACTTAATTCAAGCACAGGAAGAACGGCAACAAGCTGAGAAAATCAAACAAGAATATCAGGAAGAAATGCGCCAGGCCAGGCATGAAGCTCAGGATCTTATTGCTAGGGCGACTAAAGTAAGTGAAGAGCGTACGGCAGAAATATTAGCTTTAGCTCACGAAGAATCCGAGAAAATCAAGAAAGCAGCTCTCGTTGATATCGAACGTGAACGTGACCGGGCTATTTTAGAGGTTAAAGCTCAAGTGGCTGATTTATCGGTTGCCGTAGCAGAAAAAATCATACGTCAAAAGCTTGACATGCCCAATCAGGAGAAGCTTATAGAGCAATTTATTCAAGAGGTAGGGGAAATGCCATGTTAAGTGGAGCCTTAGCTCAGAGGTATGCGCAAGCCTTATTTGAGATTGCGATTAAAACTTCAGTGGATGATTTTGATAAGGAATTCAGGGAGTTAACGCAAATTATTGAAGAACACGAGGAAATTTCTCGGGTTTTGCACCATCCTCATATTTCCTTAACCGAGAAGAAGGCTTTCATTAATATGATCTTTGAAGGCAATATCAGTGAGATAATGCAAAATTTTCTTTTCTTGCTGATCGATAGGCGGCGGCAGAATTTTCTGAAGCCGATTCAACAGGAATTTGCCAGACTGGCCGATGAAGCCCAGCAGATTGTTGAGGCAAAAGTGGTTAGTGCCACGCCATTAAGCACTGATCAAACAGAACGACTGAAAAAACAACTCGCTCGTTTAACCGGTAAAAATATTCGCCTGGTCAGTGAAATGCGCTCCGAATTAATCGGGGGGGCATTGGTACAGGTTGGCGACCGGGTATTTGATGGCAGTGTAGCTTGCTCACTTAACCGGATACGGGAAAAATTAGGTTGATGAGCAAAGAAAATAACCTCAGGGAATAGGGGTGAAATAGCAGGATGAACTTACGTCCAGAAGAAATCAGTTCCATTATCAAACAACAAATTGAACGCTATAAGAGTGAAATTGAGGTTGCTGATGTCGGAACAGTTATTCAAGTTGGAGACGGTATCGCTCGTGTCTATGGTTTGGAAAAGGCGATGGCCAACGAACTCCTGGAGTTTCCAGGAGGTATATATGGAATGGCAATGAACCTGGAAGAAGACAACATTGGCTGTGTTATCTTAGGACCTTACTTCGGAATTAAAGAAGGTGATGAGGTAAAAAGGACAGGCCGTATTGTGGAGGTTCCGGTCGGAGAGGCCTTGATCGGACGGGTAGTTAATGCTCTTGGTCAGCCAATCGACGGCAAAGGTGAGATTAAGGCCGATAAATTCAGACCAATTGAAAATGTTGCGCCTGGGGTCATTTACCGGAAATCTGTACATCAGCCACTGCAAACAGGTTTAAAATCGATTGATGGGATGGTTCCTATTGGCAGGGGTCAGCGGGAATTGATTATTGGGGACAGACAGACTGGCAAAACAGCTCTCGCTATCGATACCATTATTAATCAAAAAGGATCAGACGTAATCTGTATTTATGTTGCAGTTGGACAAAAGGCCTCAACTGTGGCTAATGTTCATAAAACATTACAGGATGCGGGTGCTATGGAATACAGTATTATAGTAACCTCAATGGCATCTGAACCGGCGCCAATGGTTTATATTACTCCCTACAGTGGATGTACTATGGGTGAGGAGTTCATGAATAATGGCAAACATGTACTCATTGTTTATGATGATTTATCCAAACAAGCGGTAGCATATAGAGAGTTGTCTCTCTTGTTAAAACGCCCACCGGGCCGCGAGGCCTATCCGGGAGATGTTTTTTATCTACATTCCCGGCTGTTAGAGCGTTCTTGCAAACTGTCGGATGACCTTGGCGGCGGCTCAATGACAGCACTGCCAATCATTGAAACCCAGGCCGGTGACGTATCGGCGTATATTCCAACGAATGTTATCTCAATTACAGATGGTCAGATTTTCCTTGAGTCCGACCTGTTCAATGCGGGCTTTCGTCCGGCCATTAACGTAGGAATTTCGGTTTCCCGGGTTGGCGGATCTGCTCAAATTAAGGCTATGAAACAGGTTGCAGGTCAACTTCGTTTGGATTTGGCGCAATATCGTGAATTGGCTGCTTTTGCACAATTTGGTTCGGACCTTGATAAGGCAACACAATTACGTCTTATGCGTGGTCAGAAGACCATGGAAATTCTTAAACAAGGCCAGTATCAACCCATGCCTGTCGAGGAAGAGGTAGCAGTAATTTTCTCTGCAGTTAAAGGCCTCTTAGATGATATTGAAGTCAGCGATATCGGCAGGTTTGAACAGGAATACCTGCGTTTCATGCGCTCCGTAAAAGCCGATTTGTTGACTGCCATCCGGACAGAAAAAGCTCTCTCCGATGATTTGATGGCTCAACTTACGGCGGCTATAGAAGAATTTAAAAAAGGATTCTTAGCTTAAATTTATAAGGAGTAGGTGAACAAAGTGGCAGGAGTACGCGATATTCGTCGCCGGATCCGCAGTGTAAGAAATACGCAGCAGATCACCAAGGCGATGAAAATGGTAGCCGCAGCAAATTTGCGGAAGGCCCAGGGAAAAGTCGTTGCTGCCCGCCCATATGCCCGCCAATTGCAGGAAGTACTATCTCGGGTTGCCCAAGTTCAAACGGATAAAAAACATCCCTTACTTGAGAAACGGACTGTAAGTAAAGCAGGGTATATATTAATTACGTCTGATCGTGGTCTTTGTGGGGGTTATAATGCTAATTTAATTCGTAAGACCAGCAGCATTATCGCCGAACAAACTGTTGCAACCGGTCTTGTGCCTGTTGGACGGAAAGGTCGGGACTTTTTCCGTCGCGGTAAAGTGGAGATCATGGCGGAGTTTACCGGGTTGGGTAATAATCCTGATTATACCCAGGCAAGAGAAATTGCTGTGGAAGTAATGCGTCTTTACCAAGAGGGCGCACTAGATGAAGTCTATTTGGTATACTCAGAATTTATCAGTGCGATCAATAGCAGACCTTTAATTATCAAACTATTGCCCATAGAGAAACCGGAGGGCAAAGCTGGGAAACAATATATTTTCGAACCTTCTCCCGATGATATTCTTACTCGCCTTTTACCTAAATATGTGGAGACCCTGATTTACAGCAAAATTTTAGAGGGTAAAGCAAGCGAAGTAGGGGCTCGAATGACGGCTATGAGCTCAGCAACAGATAATGCGAAAGAACTGATTGACCGTCTGACCTTGATTATGAATCGTGCCCGGCAAGCGGCAATTACCAAAGAAATAACTGAAATCGTCGGAGGAGCGGCTGCCTTAGAATAAGCTGCCGGAATACCCAAGAAGGAGGTTTAGTGCCTGTGAATATCGGCAAGATAGTACAAGTACTTGGTGCAGTAGTTGACGTCAAGTTTGCTCCCGAAGAATTACCAGAAATCTATAGTGCTATTAAGGTTGAAGTACCTGAACAAAAAATCAGTTTAACCTTGGAAGTTGCGCAACACCTGGGGAATGATACGGTTCGTTGTGTCGCCATGTCCTCGACTGATGGCTTGCAAAGAGGTATGGATGCTGCCAGTACCGGAGCACCCATAACTATTCCAGTAGGTGACGCTACCCTTGGTAGAATGTTTAATGTCCTTGGTGGAGTTATCGATGGTGGTGAGGAGGTAATTTCAGATACAAATTATCCAATCCATCGTCCTGCACCTCAATTTGTTGATCAAGATCCGTCTACTGTTATCCTGGAAACAGGTATTAAGGTAGTAGACTTACTGGCCCCGTATGCTAAAGGGGGAAAAATCGGTCTGTTCGGTGGTGCCGGTGTAGGCAAGACAGTATTAATTCAGGAATTGATTAACAATATTGCTAAACAACACGGTGGCCTTTCTGTTTTCGCTGGCGTTGGAGAGCGAACCAGGGAAGGTAATGATCTGTGGAATGAAATGAAAGATTCCGGTGTTATCGATAAGATGACGATGGTCTTCGGACAAATGAATGAGCCACCCGGAGCACGTCTACGTGTTGGCCTGACCGGATTGACGCAGGCAGAATATTTCCGTGATGAGCAAGGCAAGGATATGCTGCTCTTCATTGATAATATTTTCCGTTTTACCCAGGCAGGATCTGAAGTTTCCGCCCTCTTGGGACGTATGCCTTCAGCAGTTGGTTATCAACCGACTTTGGCAACTGAGATGGGTACTCTTCAGGAACGTATTACCTCGACACGCAACGGTTCAATTACCTCTGTACAGGCTATTTATGTGCCTGCCGATGACCTGACTGACCCTGCTCCGGCAACAGCATTTGCCCACTTGGATGCTACAACAGTTTTATCCCGTTCAATTGTAGAAATTGGGATTTATCCGGCTGTGGATCCTTTGGATTCAACTTCACGAATTCTCTCTGCTGCTGTTTTGGGTGAAGAACATTATAGTGTTGCCCGGAGTGTTCAACAAATTTTGCAGCGCTATAAAGAATTACAAGATATCATTGCTATTTTGGGTATGGATGAACTCTCTGAAGATGAGAAGCTCATCGTATCAAGAGCACGTAGGATCCAACGATTCTTGTCACAGCCTTTCTCGGTAGCTGAAGCCTTTACCGGTCAACAGGGGAAGTATGTTCCCTTGAAGGATAGTATCCGTGGCTTTAAAGAAATTGTTGAGGGTAAACATGATAACCTGCCTGAGGAAGCCTTCCATATGGTAGGAACTATTGAAGAGGCTGTGGAGAAAGCGAAGGGATTGGGGGCTTAGGCCATGGCAAATACATTTGAACTGCGGGTAGTTACCCCTGAGGGCGAGGTTCTTCAGGAAGACGTAGAATTTGTGCTCGTGCCCGGTGAAGATGGAGAACTTGGATTTTTACCTAATCATGCTCCTCTGATTGCCGGAATAAATACGGGTGTTTTGCGTTATAATGTTAACGGCGGCAAAAAGAAAATAGCTTTATCCGGTGGATTTGTCGAAGTTGCCGATAATCAAGCAACAATTCTGGCTGATACAGCGGAAAAAGGTGAAATGATTGATCTGGATCGTGCTATAGCTGCGAAAGATCGTGCTGAAAAACGACTTAGTCTTAAGGCAGAGGAAACCGATATTAAAAGGGCTGAGTTTGCATTACGCAGGGCACTAGCGCGGATTAGTGCCGCAGAAAAATAAAATAAGCTTTGCAAAAATTTAGTTTAATTGAGCATGCAAGCTTATTAAGAATATATTAATAAATTTAAGGGACTGTCAGACTAGAACCAGGAGTTCTAAGTGGTACAGTCCTTTTTTATTACTCCAATGCGAATACAAAGAGCCCGAACTTGAGGGCTCTTTGTAATTATCTACAAACTTCGGCTATAAGAACGAAGAAAACTTTAATAATTTTATAAGTTTTTGTTTTGCTTTTATCCTTAATTGGAAAGAATAATGAAAAGTAACTTTCTTATTTGATTTTGAAACAAAGAGGTAAAATTGTGAGTGCTTTGAAGAATTCTATTAGATGTAATGAAAAATCCCAATTTAAGCTATATGTAATAATTTTGGTGCTGACTTTTATTATGTTTAATCTGATTGGATTTCAGAATAATCCGGGAAAAACATACACCTCAAATCCCTGGTTGTTAGAATATTCCAGCGATGTCCAGGAGGCGGAAGTCAAGCTTGTGATTTGGTATAAGAATCAGGACTTGAGCACACAGATCAGCGAAAACTTACCTGCGGGTAATTGGCTTTGGGAAAAATCTTTTACTAATGATGGAAAAAAGATAATAAGCTTGGTTGGCAGAACAAAAGTTGATAGAATTAAAGAATTTGAATTAAAAAAGTGGTATTATCAATATTCTAATAAGATTAGGGATTGCGGAGGGCAAGTTTATCTTGATGAAAGAATTTATGATAACATAGATATAGTTGCTTTTCTTAGTAAATCAGGAGCAAAACCACAGCAATGGATGTTAAACGAAAACACTTTATCAGTAACAGCCCTCAAATCTGGCTTGGGTAATAAAATCTATGCAGGTAAAGATAAGGTTAACATACAGTTACTGACAAATACCTCTAAGGGACATAAACAATCCGTCTTGGCTTTACCAGTATTAATCGATGAGTTTTAGCAAATTATGATAAAAACCAGGACTAATGATTCATTTTTGCATTAACCTTGCAGGAAAAAGCAAATTAAAGGAGAATTATTGATGGTCGAGGGATGCATAGGTTGGGGGTGAATTAAAGACTTGAGCAAAATTATTGTAACAGGTGGAACACAACTTAAGGGTACAATAACGGTAAGTGGAGCAAAAAATGCTGTTCTGCCTATTTTAGCTGCCAGTTTACTGACTGCAGAACCAGTGTTTCTAGAAGAAGCTCCGGATCTGCTGGACGTAAATATAATGGGACTAGTGATTGAATCACTAGGGGCAAAGATAAAACGTGAAGGCTCGTATTTGAGAATTCATGCTGATACGATAGATAATATTGAGGCACCGCACGAATTAGTTTCCCAGATGAGGGCTTCTACATATATTATGGGGGCAGTTTTAGCTCGGAAGGGTCATGTCAGAATTTCACATCCGGGTGGATGTACCATTGGTTCCCGGCCAATAAATTTGCACCTTAAAGGGCTTGAAGCTTTAGGTGCAGAAATAAGAATGGATCATGGATACCTTGATGTAACGACAAAGGGACTGCATGGGGCAAGTATCTATTTGGATTTTCCTAGTGTTGGTGCTACCGAAAATATTATGATGGCCGCTTCAATGGCAAAGGGAACAACTATTCTCCAAAATGCTGCACAAGAACCAGAAATAGTAGATCTTGCTAATTTTCTAAATGAGATAGGCGGCAGGGTCCGTGGAGCTGGAACAAGTGTAATCCATATCGAAGGTGTTAAGGAAATGCATGGTACCAGCCATTGTATTATTCCTGACAGAATTGAAGCAGGGAGTTTTATACTAATGGCCGCTGCCGCAGGAGGGGATGTATTAGTACGTAATGTTATTTCAGCTCATCTTAAATCTGCCCTGGCTAAGATGGAAGAAGCGGGAATAAACTTTTTTGAAGAAGAAGATGGGATCAGGGTTAAAGGTAATGGTATTTATCAGGCTGTAGATTTGAAAACTCAGGTTCATCCTGGTTTTCCGACTGATCTTCAAGCACCTTTTCTAGCTTTACTTTGTAAAGCTCGTGGTTCTGCGATTTTAACTGAAACTGTTTTTGAAAACAGATTCATGCATGTTGATGAATTAAAAAGAATGGGTGCAAAAATAAAAATTGAAGGCCGTAGCGCCTTGATCCGAGGAGTAGAGCGTTTAACCGGAGCTCCCGTTAAAGCTACGGATTTAAGAGCAGGAGCAGCCTTAATTTTAGCGGCAATTGTTGCTGAAGGCACAACTGAAATTACGGAGATTCACCATATTGATAGAGGGTACGAAAAGCTCGTGGAGAAACTTTCGAATATTGGTGTAAAGATCAAGCGAGTGGACTAATAAGTTGTAGAATGAGTTTTAGCTTGAAAGTCGGATGATATATAAAAAACCGTTGGAAAGTATATACGGTTTTTTTGTTTTATATAATTTAGTTTTACTGAAAGTACTTCTGTTTTCTTATAATAGCGCATAAAACTAAATATAAAGAAAATGGAAGGATATAGAAAGGATGAAAAAGAAAAGAGAGTGGTTATGGTTATCCCTCCTCGCAATAATTATTATATTGTTGATTCCATGGAGTGTCATGCGTTGGCATAAATACGGTAACTTTACTAACGATAAGGTTATCAGGGTTTTAACTGAGGACGGAAAAATATTGAAACTGCCTCTGGAGGAGTATCTTATAGGGGTTGTAGCTGCAGAAATGCCTGCTGGATTTGGAGAAGAGGCCTTAAAGGCACAAGCTGTTGCAGCCCGAACTTATGCAGTAAAATGTTTAAACAAAAACCTCTTTAAGGATGAGGGTTATGACGTCGATACAACAGTCAAAACCCAAGCTTGGCTTTCTGATAAACAACTACGTAAAAAATGGGGAGTTTTATCTTATTTGAGTATGTTGGCCAAGGTTAAAAAGTCTGTGGAGGGTACTAAAGGTAAAGTGTTGGTTTATGATGGAAAATATGTTGATGCTTTTTATCACAGCAGCAGTGGGCGGAAGACCACCGAACAACCGGAAGAAGTTTGGGGAGGTTCGGCAGAAGGACATTTTCAAAATGTAGTTTCTGGTGAAGAAAACCCGCTTCGTTTTAAAAAGCAGTTTAGCTTCAGTATTAATGAACTAGCTGAGAAGCTGGGCCAAGCTGAAGTACAAAAAGGCCTGAAATCCGGGGATATTAAACTGCTTAGCAGAACAAAAGCTGGCAGAATACGAAGCATATCAATACTCGGAAAAACCTACTTAGGAACTCAAATTCGTACTTTATTAGGGTTAGCTTCCACGGATTTTGAATGGCTTGTAAAATCTGACCACATAGTTTTTACAACTTATGGTTATGGACATGCGGTTGGCATGTCACAGTATGGAGCTAACGATTTAGCTAACCGAAAATATACGTATGATAGAATTTTGGAACATTATTACCCGAGTACACAAATAAAAACAATCTAAACAGTATTTACCAAATAAAAGACATCCTCTTCTGATGTCTTTTTTGTTTGCCAATGCATATAGATGTACAGGAAACGGGCCCAAAAAGGAGGATATAATATGCAGGAATATATTCGTAAACGTGTGTTGGATATAGGCAATTATATTCTGGAATCAAGTGCTACTGTACGACAAACGGCTGATGTTTTTGGTGTATCGAAATCTACAGTACATAAAGATGTAACAGAACGCCTGAAACTGATTAATGAAGCGTTGGCTATGGAAGTCAAGCATATACTGGAAACCAATAAAGCAGAACGTCATATTCGGGGGGGAGAAGCAACTCGTAAAAAATACCGGGAAAATTAAAGTGTTTATGCTTTGAAATAGTAAACAAAATAATAAAGGAATTGGCGGTTCTATAACGAATAACATTGTTACCCGTCGATTTAAGCCTTTGACTTAATCTCCCGCTGGGGGATTATATTTTTTATTATTATCTGATTCGCAACTGGAAAGGGGTTACTTTCACTAATGTTCGGTATAGATTTAGGAATAGATTTGGGGACGGCCAGTGTTTTGGTATATGCCAAAGGAAAAGGCATAGAGATGCATGAACCGTCGGTTGTAGCAATTAATGAGAATAACAATAAAAGGATAGCTGTAGGAGAGGAAGCCCGCATGATGTTAGGCCGGACTCCTGGTAATATTGTGGCAATACGGCCAATGAAAGAGGGTGTTATTGCAGATTTCCAGACAACTCAAATTATGCTTAAATATTTTATTGAGAAGGCTGGCGGTAAACGTTGGCCATTCTTTAGGACCAGAGTTGTCGTTTGTATCCCTTCAGGGGTAACCGAAGTTGAAGAACGTGCCGTAAAACAAGCAGTGTATCAAGCTGGGGCCAAGAAAGTTATAGTAATTGAAGAAACTTACGCTGCTGCCTTGGGAGCAGGTTTGGATATCTCCGGACCGGAGGCTAATATGGTTGTAGATATTGGTGGCGGGACAACAGATATTGCTGTTTTATCTTTAGATGGAATTGTATGTAAACGCAGGCTCCGGATCGGCGGTGATAAGTTTGACGAAGCAATTACTCGTTTTATAAGACGCCGGCATAACTTATTGATTGGTGAAAGGACTGCAGAAGCGATCAAGATAGCTGTTGGTTCGGCAATTCGTGAAGGCCGACCGGACAATCCCAGTATTGATGTACGGGGGCGGGATCTTGTAACAGGGTTTCCTAAAGCGGTTGTAGTTAATTCCCAGGAATGTTTTACTGCCTTGGAGGAATATGTTGAAGTTATTGTTGGAGGAGTCAAAGAAGTGTTGGAAAGAACTCCGCCTGAATTGTCGGCAGATATCCTCCATAAAGGAATTGTTATGACCGGTGGAGGTTCCTTGGTTCACGGTATTGATATCAGGATTTCCAGAGAAACCGGTCTTTCGGTGATTGTAGCTGAGGATTCCATGTCCTGCGTCGTCTTGGGAACAGGTAAGGTTTTGGAGAGAAGTTTTAAATAAATGCCGGTAGAGGGAAAATATTTTAGGAACCTCAGACAGATAAGTATGTTTTTCATATTTGAAGGAAGTGTTTTTCATAAAAGTTGATGTTCTGAGTATTTATATTGATACTTTATCTGTAACAGAAACGGTGGCTTATATAAGACAGGCTATCAGGGAACAAAGATATATAAGGGTAGTTACCGCGAATCCGGAAATGATTTATGCAGCTCAACATGATCAGGGATTAGCCGAATTAATTAACTCGGCAGAGATTGTGACAGCTGATGGAATCGGTGTGGTATGGGCAGTACGCAAACTAGGCTCTTCTATCAAAGAACGGGTAACGGGGATAGATTTGGTACAAGCTCTTTTACCCATTGCTCATTCTGATAAATGGCGGGTTTTTTTCTTGGGTGGTAAACCCGGGGTAGCAGAGTCAGCGGCCCAAAAAGTCAGTAAGGATTACCCCGGGCTAATTTGGCAAGCTTATCACGGTTATTTCCAACCGCCTGAGGAAGAACAATTACTTCGCAGGATTAAAGATTTCCGACCGGATTTATTGTTAGTCGGTATGGGCATACCAAAGCAAGAGTATTGGATTTATACTCATCAAGGGTTGGCAGCAGTCAGTATTGGCGTAGGTGGAAGTTTTGATGTTCTGGCAGGGCTGGTATTACGTGCTCCAAATTGGATTCGAAACTGGCACCTGGAATGGCTTTACCGAATTTGGCGTGAACCGTGGCGTTGGCGTCGCCAGTTGGTTCTGCCACGATTTGTTTGGCAGGTTTTTATTTGTGTGAGAAAAAAAAAAGATGCGGAAAAATACCTTGATTATCAAAAAGTGGAGATCAGCAAGAAATGGAGGCCTAATAGCTATTGTATTATTTCATGTGTCTTTTTATTTTTTGTTACCCGTTCATACCCGGTCATTTTGAATTAATAGGCCTCACGCTTAGTGGCGACAGGTTATTATATATATTCGTTGTCATTAATATAATTTTTCTTCTTACAGCCGGTGACAAAAGGCAAAAAAAATTCCTTTCTCTATTAAACTTGCGTAAAAATCCTACCTTGAGTTTTTTAATTTTAATAATTCTTATTATGTTTATGTCTACTTTTTATGCTGTTAACCAAGGGGAAGCATTAAAAGAGAGCATTAGATTTAGTACTTATCTGGTACTGTATTTTGTTATAAAGTACCATTTTGCTGATGAAAAAAAAAGTACAGGAATCTTAAAAAGTTATTTGTTTAGCTGTATACTTATATCATTATTGGGACTGCTACAATATGTGTTTTTTGTTTGGCCCTACATACAGCAACACTTACCGGTACCAATCTATAAGATAGGATCGGTTTTGGAAAATTCGAATAACGTTGGAGCTTTTTTTACTTTAGTGATCTTCCCCCTGATTCTCCTTACTCTAAAAACAAACAATTTAAAGTATAAAATAGTTTATGGCAGTATCACCTGTTTGGTGTTAATGAATATTTTCCTGTCATTTTCCAGGAATGCCTGGATAGCCCTTGCGACAGGTTGTATCTTACTAATAATTATCCATAATTGGAAATTGATTTTCCTATTTGCTGTTGCCGCTGGATTTGCCTTGAAGATCCCTCTGGTTTATAATAGAATTTTGCAGTTTGCGGATATATCTCAAAACTCATCCAGGATAAAAATTTGGGGAGTAGCTATTGAAGTAATCCGGAATAATTTTTGGTTGGGTGTGGGAAATGCTAACTTTTCCGATGTCTATAATGAATATTCCACGAAGTTTGATTACATTACATATGAATTTGCCCCTGGACTTCATCCCCACAATATCTTTTTGAAGATCCAAAGCGAGTTGGGTGTTCTGGGTAGCCTTGCTTTTATAAGCTTTTTAATATCGGGTTTTAAAATGTTAAGGAGATTTGCTCAATCAGCAAGTTCGGATTTTTTACAGCATTTTTATCAAGGTTATCTAATTTCATTCCTGGTTTTTATACAAATGAATTTGTTAGATAATTTTTTCTCGGCTCCAAAAGTCAGAATCTATTTTTTTATTTTCCTGGCAATTGCAGATGGGTTACTTAATCGGGAGGTTCGGAAAACAGCGGTTTAGGTTTGCAAATTGCAAACCCTGGCTGAATACTTTATAATATTTCTATGTATTGCCAGCCGGCTATAGGATTAGAGATAAATAAATGAGTAAAAGCAAAATATTAAGATCTACTTTGATAATTATGGTCGTTTCAGTATTTAGCAGGAGCCTTGGCTTTATTAGGGACCTGCTTATTGCTGCTAATTTTGGCACAGGAATCAATACTGATTCCTATAATATTGCTGTTACAATTCCTGAAACTCTGTTTATGGTCATAGGGCTGGCTATTTCGACGTCTTTTTTACCAGTTTTAAGCGAGCAGTTGATTAAAAATGGCAAAGAGGAAATGTATAATTTTGCCAACAGATTTATTACCCTCCTTCTGATCATTTCTGTTGGCGTATTTGTATTAGCTATAATATTTGCAGAACAGATAGTACCAATTTTTGCAAGGGGATTTAGTGGTCAAAAACTTGTTTTGACTATTTTTTTGACACGTATTACGGTGTTTAATTTATTGTTCCTGGCGGTAAATGCCTGTTTTAGCGCAATGCTTCAGGTTAATGAAGATTTTATCGTGCCTTCAATACTGGGCCTTTTTTTTAATACCCCGATAATTTTATATCTTTTGTTATTTCATTCTTATAGCATTATTGGCTTAACCATAGCAAACGTCGCAGGTAATTTAATCAGAGTCCTGGTCCAAATCCCGCCGCTAATTAAACATGGGTATAAATTTAAATTAAATTTTAATTTAAAGGATCCCAGAGTAAAGAAAGTGTTAATATTAATTATACCTGTTATAATCGGGGCGGGAGCCAATTCGCTGAATGTTGTGGTAGATAAAACTATTGCCTCTTCCTTAAAGACGGGTAGTGTTTCGGCTCTGGATTTTGCTCAGAAATTAGTGGTTTTCCTTAATACCATAATAACTTCCTCCATATTAACAGTTACCTATCCATTAATAGCAAATAAAAGGAATTCAGGTGACAGTCAAGCATTAATTGAATATATTAAAAAAACTATCATTTATACCTTATTGCTGTTAATACCAATTAGTATAGGAGCTATAATATTCAGTCAGGATATAATCAAAATCGTATATATGCGAGGTGCATTCACTCAAGACTCAGTTGATTTGACCACGCTTGCTTTTATTGGTTATCTTATTGGTTTAGCTTTTTATGGTTTGAGAGATATCCTTAATTCGGCACTTTTTGCTATGAATAAAACGGTTGATACTACAGTTAACGGAATTATCGGAGTAACAATAAATATTATTCTTAATCTGAGCTTATCAAAGATATTTGGAATACTGGGAATTGCGATAGCAACTTCCAGTTCATTGATAATCACTTCCGTGTTACTGCTCTTTAACCTGAAGAGAGTTATTAATGAATTTAATTTAAGGTTAATCTTTTTTAAAATCTTAAAGATCATTTGTGCTTCGGTGATAATCGGGCTTCTTATTGTAATTTTTAATAATCTGGTTAGAATTGAAATTAATCTCGGAATTATTTTAATAGTAACCGGTTTAGCTGCGATAATTTATTATTTTTTGTGCTTGCTTTTCAGAATTAATGAGATTAAGGAAATAACCTCAATCCTCAGGAAATTTGGGAGATGCTAATGCAAATACTTTTTATTGCTTGTTATTCTCCGTTTATTAATAATTCAGCAGCCATTGAGACACTTCAATATTTAAATCAACTGAGTAATGATAATGAGGTGCATTTATTAACTGTTGATTTCCCGAAAAATTCAATCTATTATGATGAAAATCATGCCCGTTTGATGAGTGGGAATATCAAGGTTCATGCAATTAGCGGCGGAAAATTATTGGAGATACTAATGCCCAAGGCGGCAAAGATACCGGTAAATCAACCAGAAAGAAAGTTTTTTAATTTAACAAAAGTTTTAAAAAAATTAAAGAAAGTTTTGGAATTGCCGGACATGTACATTTATTGGGCGTTTAAAGCAGCCAGATATGGAAAAAAACTTTGTCATGAAATTGATTTCAAAGTTATTTTTTCTATGCACGAACCACCATCATCACATATATGTGCTTATCTAATTAAAAAAAAACATCCTACTCTTTCATGGGTATCATATTGGAGTGATCCGTGGTTTAAGGATCCAGGCAGAATAAATTCTTATTATTTAAAGAAAAAAGTTAATCAATACTTTGAGGAAAAAGCAGTCAGGAACAGTGACAAGTTAATTTTTGTCACTGATATTAACAGGAGAGATTTTATCGATACATATGAATTAGTTCCAGATACCTGTTTTCTCTTAACAAGAGGCTATGATAAGGTTGTATATGATAGGCTCAGGAAAGAAAATAAACCAGACTTAATCGAAAATAATAAAATTAATATCATTTACGCTGGTGAGATTTTCCATCAGTTGAGGAATAGCAATCCTTTTATTGATGTTATTGAGGAACTGAAAAAGGAAAGAAATGATTTATATGAAAAACTAAATATCCTGTTTTTCGGTAATATTGATGATGACAATGTTAAGAAAAGGCTGATTTCAAATGAAATAATCAAGGTATTACCGAGAATTACCTTTGGAGAAGCCCTGAAATATTTGTTAAACAGTGATATTTTGCTTTTGTTTGGTAATAAAAACTCCAAGCAAATTCCCGCCAAAATTTATGATTATTTTGGAACGAATTCCTGGATATTAGTTATCTACGGAGATAAAAATGATCCCCTGATACCGCTTACAAAAGGACATTATAAATGTTATGGTGTTAACAATGAGTCAATTGCAATCAAGAATGCCCTACTCGAGCTGATAACCAGAGTTAAGGCCGGTAAACATTCAAAAGAAGACAGCAGCTATGAATGGGGAAATATTGGAGATAGATTATTTAAAATTTTGGGAGACTAAAAATGCACATACTGGCGATCCCATCCTGGTATCCTTCAAAAAGAAAGAAAGTACATGGAAGTTTTTTTATTGATCAATTCAGGGCCTTAAAAGAAGCAGGTTTTAAGTTGACAGTTGCTTATAATGAAATATGGCCCCTGACTTATTTAGGCCGTGTAAAAGAAAAAAGAGGAATATATTTTAGTATAGAATTTGGTTTGGAAACGTATAGATACAAGGATTACAATTATTTTCCTAAAAACAACTTAATGTTTAAAAGTTTTAACAGAAGGATGGATCTGCTTTATCAGAGAATAGTTGCCGAACAAGGCAAGGTCGACCTGATTCATGCTCACTCCTGTTTTTGGGCAGGTATTGCTGCTAATTATCTCAGTAAGAAATATCATGTGCCTTTAGTATTGACTGAGCATAGTTCCCTGCAGCACAGTAAACATATCAGAAATAGTTATAAAAAGGTTATCTTTGAAACATATAATCAATGTGACAGATTAATTACCGTAGGGAATGGACTCAAAAGAGAACTGGAAAATTACACGAAGAATCCGATTAGTATTGTACATAATACAGTTGATCTGGAATTGTTTATGTGTAATAGCCAGGAACCCTATCAGGAATTCACTTTTTTCACCTTAGCCTATTTGGAGGAGGGTAAAGGGATGGAAATGCTGATTGAGGCCTTTGCCCAAGCCTTTAAGGGACAAGAATGCAAATTGATAATCGGGGGAGACGGTTCGCTTAGAAAACAACTGGAAGGACTTGTCTGTGATAAAGACATTGGAAATCAGGTGAAATTTTTAGGAGCATTGGAGCGACAGGAAGTAGCGAGGGAAATGCATAAATGTTCAGCATTTGTTCTGGCATCTGAGCACGAAACCTTTGGAGTTGTGTATATCGAAGCAACTGCGAGTGGAAAACCAATAATTGCGACGAGAAATGGTGGGGCTGAAGATATAGTAACTAAAACGAACGGGATTCTGATCGATAATAAAAACCCGGGGTTACTAAGTAAGGCATTAATAGAAATGAAGCAGAACATTAAAAGTTATGATAAAGTTAAAATAAGCAGGGAATGCGCCGTTAGATATTCCGCAAATGTATTTGTGGAAAAGATCAGGAACATATACCGGGAATTGTTGACACAGGGAATCACAAACTAAAATTATAAATTTGAAATTTGAATGCAGGAGGTTATAAAATGTTAGGAAATCGTGAGATTCAAAATATTATTCCTCATCGTTATCCCTTTATTTTGGTTGATCGTATCGTAGAAATGGAAGAGGGAAAACGCGCAGTGGGAACAAAAAATGTTTCGGCAAATGAACCGTTCTTTCAGGGACATTTCCCAGGATATCCGATTATGCCTGGAGTTTTAATTATGGAAGCTTTGGCTCAGGTCGGTGCAGTGTTGATATTAAGTAAAGCAGAATACAAAGGAAGTCTGGCTTTCTATGCAGGTTTGGATGAAGTTCGTTTTAAACGTCAGGTAATTCCGGGGGATATTCTGCGGTTAGAAACAGAACTAGTCAAAATGAAGGGTACTATCGGTGTGGCCTGGGGAGAGGCCTATGTAGGGGATGAATTAGCAGCTAAAGGAAAGATAATGTTTGCTATCGGGCCAAAGAGCTCCCGATAGTTATGGATACAATTGCAAAAGGAATCAGCAAAGCCGGGAGCAGCAAAGAACGTATCCTGGCTTTCGCTATCTTTTTAGCTTCTTTGGCACATGGTATTTATTTTACTCATGAGTGGTTAGGTTTTGGGGTTCTGATTTTTGCGTATGCTCTTTGGCAGCAGAAAGGGTCATTTCGAGAGGCGGCCAGACCTGTTGTCTGGACAATCACGGA
>JAQVLN010000092.1 GCA_028704155.1 Desulfitobacteriaceae bacterium | reverse complement strand
GACGGAATGTTACTCTGCGAAGTAAAGTGTAAACTTTGGAGCCGCCGTATACCGAACGGTACGTACGGTGGTGTGGGAGGTCGGCTACTCAAATAATGGGTAGCCTCCTACCCGATTGACTATCTTTGTAGTGCTTTGGGGGTTTTAGGTTGATATGACCAGATACCACATGCAAAAACGGAGGACACACTAGCTAGAAGTAGTAACAATGTTGACAGAGAAACAAAGATGTACTTTTTCATAGACTATATTCACCTCCTTCTTTAGTGTTCTTAAATTTAAAGACCTTGGCCAATTTAATCAAAGACCCTAGCATAGTGGATAGCTTTTGCTATATTTACTCCTACAACCAAAGTCTTTTCGGTTATTGACATTATCTTTTCGTTCCGGGTATAATTCATGTGAGGTACCTTCGTTTGATATTATTAATTAGCTATAAGTGTTTGAACACCCTTATACCCCGTATTGTATCAGGAGGTTCTTCTTCTTTTCAAAGTTCAAATTAATTCATTACAGGAATGATTTTTATTGAAAAACGGCAGTAAGGTTATACTTTGATAAAATATACCCAGCACTGCACTAACACTTAACACCGGATCATTAATTAAGGAGATAATTAAAAAAGATACAATAATAAATACAATAGATGCAATTTTTAATTTTGTTTTAAAGCTTCCGGAATGAAGAGGTTTTGCTTTACTGTCTACCGGAGCCAGGACAGAGACCAGCAGAAATGAAATAAGCAAAATAAGTATTAAAAAATAGGTATTTATCAGTCCATGGCTAATCAGTTTCATGGCTAAAAATCCAATCAGGCCATAAATAATAGAACCAAAGATCATACATTTCAGAGGGCTGTTAAAATGGGCACCGCCCGATACCCGGCGTAATAAGCCGCCAAAAACAGCGGCATAAACTGTTGCCCAAAACGCATTTAAAATATATCCTATTAGCATTATTAATAAAGCTCCGATTACGAACAAACCGGCTGTTTCAAGAGCATAGGCTATTATTTCTTTTTTATCTTCGCTGTAATCTAATTCTCTTGTTATTCCATCAGCAAGCTTATTGCTCAAGTAATTAATATTCATTTGCTTTTTTCCCTTTACTTAAGTAAAATCTTTTAAATACCAAGGCAGAGATCATTAATAAAAACACCTTGGATATAAATAATAATGCAATTATTAGCAAAATGTTAATTGCAAAAGGGATACGGAATAATGTGGTGAATAAATAAAGCATTTGATTAGATCTTTCACCTTTATATCTTGTTTCTAATTATTACACAATTTATATATAAAATCCATAGAAATTTTTATTTTCTTAGAATAATCTTAGTCCACTTGAAAACCATGACAAAGAGCTAAGGGGAGAAGGGTATAATTATTGAAGCTTAAACATTTACCAATAGCCTTAATTATTTTTTTCTTTAGCATATTCTTTATAACCGGATGTATCGGAAAAATTAAAAACATATTTACAGGGCAAGAAAAAACCCCGGTAAAAATTGAATCTTTGAAATCTGTCAATGTAAAAGATTATTTCTATTATCAACCCAAAAGGGTTTATGAGGATGTATGTGATGATCAAGGGAATCCCGGCAGGATTTTGTATGTAACTATGAATTATGACCGGCGAGGATACTATGTTGAGCAACAGGACTTTATCCTTTATGACGGAAAAAATACCGAAGAAAAAGCTGACTTTTTCTATGATATTACTGATGATACCGTCACGCAGATTCCCGTGCCGGGAACAGACGGCAACATTATAGAACCCGAGCAGATTATCTTAACCAACAAACAGGTTAAATGGGATATACCCAACGGGACCGCTGAGATAACCGGCTTGGATGAAACTATACAAACCAAAGCGGGAGTATTTAATAACACTATTGAGATTACAACGGTGATTAACAATGCTTACTGCTATAAATATTATTATGCCGAGTATGTAGGATTGGTATTAATCCGGAGGGGTGCTGAAAAAAGTAATTGGATGGATTTTGTAATACACAAACAACTGATCCGTTATGATCAGGATGATAAGAACGAAAGCAATAACTTAAATAATGAGAGCGAAAATAACGGCGCTAACAGCCATAACGGCAGCAACATCAGCAGTACCCAAAACCCCGATGCCGACAAACCTTCGGAGATGAATTATTCTAATAGTATGTATGGTTTTAGCCTAAAGCTTCCGGGCTGGTGGAAGGATCAATATGCTGTCCGGGAAAATGATAGGGATTATAATTTTGTGGAAAGAATCATTTCATTCAATTATATATTCAATAACAAAGAATACTGTATTTTTTCGATTGTTGTTTTAAAAGGCAATAAGCCTGAAGAGGAACTTTCAGAATTCTATTATAGTTTCTTTGGCAATAATGGTAATCATACTTATGTTCTTGAAATAGGAGAAGATATTGATCAGGATATTCTTGATCCTAAAAACAAATCTCAGTTGGAAACAATTCAAAAAATGCATAACGACCTTGGTTATATTGCCCAGTCGTTTGCTCTTAATAATTAACCCTGAAGTTTCGCACCTACTAAAACAGGCAAAATAACGTTTTTAAAAAGGGCCTATTACATGTACTCCGTAAAATATTTTATTGAACAATTGTGCTTTAAGTATTACTATTTAAATAAATAGTTCGGGAGGAAACGTTTATTATGACAGAAATTTCGGTAACCAAAGCAGATAAAGTCGGGACATTGCCAATTGACGGTAAATTGGGTTTTGGCAAGATTTATACTGACCACATGTTTGTTATGGATTATGTGAGCGGCAAGGGATGGTATTCCCCGCGTATTGTTCCTTACGGTGAATTTGGCACTGTTCCGGCAACAATCGTATTTCATTACGGGCAGGCTATTTTTGAAGGGATGAAAGCCTTCAGGAATACTGACAATCAAGTTGCGGTTTTCAGGGCAAATAACTATCTCAATCGTTTGAATCGCTCAGCTGGTTTTCTTTGCATTCCCAGTGTGGATGTTGAACAAGTCAGGGAGGGCTTGTTTAAATTATTAGAATTGGATCAGGACTGGGTTCCGGGTGAATTAGGTACAGCTCTTTATATCAGGCCTTTTGTGATCGCTACCGACAAGTATATCGGCTTGAAGAGTTCCAACACATACAGACTGTTTATTATTATGTCACCGGTTGGCGCTTATTATGAGACCGGTTTTAATCCTGTCAGCATCAAGGTGGAAGAAAAATACGTGCGGGCCACGAAAGGCGGGCTTGGCCAGGCTAAGACCCCGGCCAATTATGCTATGAGCCTGGCCGCTCAGGAAGAGGCCCATGCGGAAGGTTTTACCCAGGTTTTATGGCTTGATGCGGTCCACCGTAAATATGTCGAAGAAGTAGGGACCATGAATATCTTTTTTAAGATCAACGGTGAAATTGTTACCCCGGAGTTAAATGGCAGCATTTTAGGCGGCATTACCAGACAGACTGTCCTGGAATTAGCCCGTGATTGGGGCCTGAAGGTTGCGGAGAGACAGATTTCTATCGAAGAGGTCTATGAAGCTCAAGCCAAGGGACAGCTCGAAGAGATCTTTGGAACAGGTACGGCTGCCGTGATTTCCCCGGTGGGTGAGCTTTCCTGGAAGGGAGAAAGAATACTCATCAATAACAACCGGACAGGTAAATTTGCCCAAAAGTTGTTTGATTATCTGACAGGTGTGCAATACGGCAATGTTCCCGATAAATACGATTGGATGGACAAGGTTAAACGCAAATAGCGGCAAAATAGAGGTTAAAAAGAATGAGGACTTTGGGGAATGTCAACAATCAGGTTGCGGTTTGGAGGAAATTCCTTGACAGATATTGTATCCGGAAATATGATTAAAATATGTTTATGCAAGCATTATTAAAGGCTGTCGTGATTTACTTAATCTCAACCTTATTCGGTATTATTTTCTGTCAATGGATTGCAGGATGGGTCGGTATCTTCATGCCGCAACCTTATCCTTATCTTACCTTTGCCTTGATTATAACGATAATTTTTGTCAGCGGTTATGTTGCCGCTTGTTATGATAAACACGCCTTAACCAGGAAAACTATGAATCACATTTGGGCTTTAAGAAAAAAAGGCATTGATCTTCGTGTTAGAGGGTGTAATTTAAATTCTGAAAAAGATGCAGAAAAATGGATTAATGAAGTTAACAAGTGGGTATCCAGGATTGTTAAAGTTACCAGGAAGTTATCCTTGGGACTGGCCGGCAGGCTTGAATCGCTTGGTGATGTCAGGACTTTTCCTTATCCGACCAACAAAATCACCCAGGAACAATTATTCGAACTGTCTTATTTACATGAAAGATTAGAAAGATTAGAAGAATTTTTGTCTGATAACAACGAAATTAAAAGATCTCGCAGATTTGAGGGTGCAACTTAGGGATTTACCGATAACAAGTAAGTTTTTTGAGTGACAACCCTCAAACGGTAAAAAAAAAGACCAGATAGATGTAAACACCCTTAAAAGCGTTCACACAGGGATTAAAGAAAAACCTAAGTGAACAGCTTCAAGTGGGACCAAAGAGAGACCGGTAAAGACCAGTCATGTCTAAGCGTAATTGCTTGGCCTGGCCGGTCTTTTTTTGTAATCGTTGATTTGATTTCGTTATTCAGTTTGCTGATGCAATTATTTTATCATCAGCAGGGTGCCTAAAAAATGAACCGCCCGGACTAAAAACTGTTTACTTCTTAAATACAGCCACCGGACAGGATATCCGAAAACCCAAATTCAACCGGTCAAGACTAGTCATATTTAGATGTTTTCATTTTTTAATACATCAATAATATTCTCTTTCTTTATCCTTGAACTTGCATATAGCATCGTTGAACCGACAATTGCAAATACGGCAATTATAGTACCAATAATACTGCCCCAAGGAATAGCAAATGAGAATTCAAATGAATTGCTTAATAGCTTGTAAATCAAATACATAATCCCAAAGCTGATGGGCAGGCCATAGAGCAGAGCCTTAATACCATAAAATAAGCTTTCGTAATTAATCATTTTATTGAAGCCCTTGGGGGTCATGCCAATCGACTTCAGCGTGGCAAATTCTCGTTTGCGAAGGGATATGCTTGTTGAGATGGTATTAAAAATATTCGCCACACAGATTGCGGCAATAAGGGCTACAAAGCCGTAGAAAAATACGGAGATAAGAGTAACGAATTGCATGTTTTCTTTGTTTGAAGCGGCAACATCATAAATATGGATGTTTGCAATTGACGTGTGCTTTTGGTATTCTTTAATGCTTTCGATCAGACCGGTAGGATCAGAACTATTAATGAACATTTGAACATTGGTATAGTTAAACCTTTCCGGCAGCATACTGTCATATACTTCCTCTGCTACGATGAGTATTGCTCCTAGGGTGTCAGTCAGCGTTGTTTCTCCGATAGGTGTCTTATCTGCCACAGCTGCCACTTCTGATTCAATGTTATTATCATTGTAACCGTCCGCTAAAATTTTAAAATTCAACTTTTCTCCTGCCTCAATACTAAAGCTATTCATGCGTGTGTATTTATTATCAGCTGTTTTTAAGGTAACTGTGTTAAAGAGTATGCCGCAGGGATTTCTTGTATCTTTTAAACGGGCAACATCCGCACCGGTTTCTTTCGCATATCAATTAAGCGCCTCATCATCAATAGATTTTATCTGTATACGTGTTACGTATGTTTCGGTATTTTGTCTTTGATTGTCTGGTTGCATAATTTCTTTAAGATCACTCGGTATCAAGTCGCTGTCGATGTCGATAGCGCTTTCAGCCTCCATAGTTTGCTGGATTACTGCTACGTCCGCATCATCTAGCTTAGCAATAGCAGTATAAAAATCTTTCTTTTCCTGGACTGTGGCCGAAGATGTAACTAATACCGAGACATCGTACGGCGTACTGCTTAACATCAGATCCGCTGATTTTTGAGAAAGCAAAGACAGGGATGAAACGGATAAAAACAGGACAATGCTGAGCACCAACGAAAAAACAGTGATTTTATACCGGCGGCTGTTTCGCTTTAGGTTTTTAAGCCCCAGCTCTGCTTCAAACCCAAAAAGCAAACGGGTCAGCTTAGATGTTTTTACATTTCGAGCCGTCAGCTTAACATCCTTTGATTGGCGTATTGCCTCCATCGGCGAGGTTTTGGCGGCACGTTTGGCAGGAATATATGCCGATATGAAAATTGTAAGCACCGATAATAACGCTGCAGCCAGTATTGTTGTTGGAGAGGTTACCAGCGCTAGCTTAACTCCTATATTTAACGAATTCTGGATCAGAGGCTGCACCAGAGCAAAGGTTATTCCCATTCCCAATGTGCCAAAAAATATTCCCAAAGGAATGCCGATTATCCCCACAACAAAGCTTTCGAAGAAAACAGAATTCCGTTTCTGCTTTTTTGTGGCACCTACACTGGCGAGCATACCCAGATGTCGGCTCCGCTCCGAGATGGAAATTGCGAAAGAATTATAGATCAGGGCGACAGAACCGATGATGATCAGAACAGTCACGACAGCGGCCAGGGAATATACCGTTCTAAGTAAATTATCGCCGATAATTCCGTAGAAACGCAGAAGATCCCGATTGTAGCTAACCTCGGAAACACCGATATTTTCGGCAAGCGCATTGGCCTGTTCTTTGACCTTTTTGTTCACCTTGTTCCAGGTTACCGATAGATTAACTGTGTCAGCCGGAGCGAGTTCATTCTGATCAAGATAAGAGATCACGGTATAACCCGGTGCCCAATAGGGTTCAAAACCAGGCCGGCTGATAATGCCTGTTACCGTATATTCTTTTGATGATTCTACGATAAGTTTTTCACCGTTCTCATCTTCAGCCGGCTTTTTAAAGCTTGTATCCTGTTTCAGCGAACGCTCTTTTCCGCCTTCAGCCAGGTAACGCCGACCAACATCCAATTTTATTTTGTCGCCAACCTGATATTTCACACCGCCGTTTTCGGCAATCTGGGCAGATATGACGATCTCATTGGGGTTTTGAGGAAAATGACCTGCGACTAAATCTAAATTAAAGGTCTTCATGCTCTGTTCGTCATATGCTTTAATAAAAAGGTAGGGTTTTTCCGCGTTTTTTGAGCCGTCCAGCACAGCATAACCGATATCCTTGCTGAGCGCCGCCGTGGCAGTATTGGCATCATTGATCACGGAATTAATGTTTTGACTTTGTACATCACTGTAGAGCACATGCCAATTTCCTGTATCCTTGATCGCATTTTTCTGCATCATATTCAGGAAAGATGACACAAAGGTGGCTACCGCTGTGATCATGGCAACCGATAAGATCACGCCGATAATGGTAACTGTGGTACGTTGTTTATTTAGCTTCAGATGGCGAAGGGTGAGAGTATTGATAATGTTCATCTTCGAATCACCTCGTTTTTGACGATGCGGCCGTCTTCAATCGAGATTATTCGATCAGCCTGTAAAGCGATGCGTTCATCATGGGTGATTATTATTAAGGTCTGATTATATTTTTTATTTGACAGCTGCAAAAGTTTTATTATTTCGGCACTGTTTTTACTGTCCAGATTCCCGGTCGGCTCATCGGCAAGCATGAGCGCAGGGTTGTTGATTAAAGCCCGGCCAATGGATACACGCTGCTGTTGTCCGCCGGAAAGCTGATTGGGCAGATAGTTTAATCTATCCGCTAGATTCAGGGTGGTTGTTATTTCGTCAAGCTGTCCTTTATCAACCTTACGCCCATCCAGTAATAAGGGCAGCGTAATATTCTCCTGCACACTTAATACCGGGATCAGGTTATAAA
>JAQVLN010000091.1 GCA_028704155.1 Desulfitobacteriaceae bacterium | reverse complement strand
AAAGCTTGTTTGCTGATCTTGTTTACCTAACATTTGCGTAATCACCTCTTAGTTAATAATTCGACGTGATTGCGCAAAATTCCTTGATTTATAGCCATTTGTAGCTGCTTTTGCAACAGGCTCCTAGAGGATCCCCGGCCAAAATGACTAGATCTGCTGTTTTTCCAACTTCAATTGAACCGAATTCATCGTCAAGACCCATGGAAATGGCACTGTTTATTGTGCTTATTTTAAGAGCGTCTGCGCCGTTAAACTTAGTTTTTTCGGCTCCTGCGTTCATCAGCAGATCAAACATGCCTAATTCAAGATTAATCATAGACGGTGTAAGTGGAGGAATTCCAGAATCATTAGCCAGAGCCAGGCAAACATCATTTTCATAAAGCTTGCGTATATTGTCGAAGGCATCCAGATAGTTTGCACTAAACTTAAAAACGGGCTCCACATCCATTCCGATGACCTTAAACTCATTGCGAGTCAGCTTATCATATGTTTTCATCACTCCGGATCTGTACTCTGGGATCCAGAATTCTTCCGCAATTTGCTTGAAGGTATAAACATTGTCCCTATAATGTACCAATTGAGGCTTTAATGGCGTCGATGTCATTCTGTTCAAGGGCTCCGTCCATCGGAAAATGAGAAAGGGAAGAGACACCCGCATGTATGCCGCGACGAAAGGAGTCGATAGTGGAGTGGTGCATCATTGTCTGCACTCCGCGCTTTTGGGCCTGATCTGCCAGTGCCTCCAATTGCTTCATGGTCATCACGGTCAGCGTTGTTTTTGGTTTCGCAGGATTAATATACTGTTCAACTATCTTGATAACTTGGGCGTCACGTTTGTCAATAGCACGGTCAACTGCCTCTCTTATCTGCCTAGGGGTGGCTTCAACAGGAAATTCCAGTACCCCAGCATCATCTTTGGTATGGTCAGAGCCTTTTTGCCGGGCTAGTTTCACCAAAAAACGCATCATCCTGCCAATACCTGCAGTTTGATGTTTTTCAGACAAGTAAGAGCCTGCGGGATTGATAACAACGGACTGAGTTATGCGGGGGCCGGCAATCTCTCCTTTAGAAATGCGCCGTCTTAGTTCCTGTGTTTTGGGTAGCCAGGGCGCCCATGCATCTCTTACATTAGTAATGCCACGCTCCAGACACTCGGCAAGGTTCTTTTCTATTTGCTTATCTTCAGATTTCCTGGCAGACATTGTTTCCTAAATACCGGCGAAATAGGTACTGCTAACCCCCGTTATATGACAGTGGGTGTTAAAGAGCGCATGAATGACCGTTCTCCCTCCGAGATCGACCACAATGTCCGGCGTAAAGTCATTAGGCTCCTCTGCCGTGCTAGGAGACTGTTGTAAAAGTAGTTTTTCCGAAAGTTGATGTCCATATTTAGCACAAATCGCATATTTATAACACTATATATTGTGGTTTTTAAGACTTGCAATATTGATTTTTGGTGTTTTACAACAGACTCCTAGCTATTCGATTAAAATTGAATAAGAAGCTTACGTAAGGGTAAGATAAATCCTGAAAGGGGTGTATATATGTACTGGAAATATTCCCTCGGCTTTTTAATCGCTTCCCTTGTTCAAGCTGCAATAATTGCGGCATCAGAATATCTTGGTATTTCGACCCTCGGTGCTAGAATAACTTTTGGGCAACTGATTATCCATATTCTTGCTGGGCAGGCTGTTGGATTTTTGCTAATGGTTATAATGCAAGGCATAAAGGGTATAGCTGAAACCAATTTTTGGTTGCTTGGCAGTATTTACGGGGCTATTGTTTGGGTAATCTTGGTTTCAATCAACTCTGCGCAGGGCACTATTAATGCCCCCTGGACACAAGGCGCATCTACTATAATAGTAAGTCTGCTAGCATTTGTTGTTTATGGAATAACAGTAACTTACACCATTAAAAAATATGGAGACCTAGGTGCTAAGGATTAATGCAGTTGTCAAGAAAAGAGTGATTCACCCACTTTTGATGTAAAATCTAATATACCTTTCTATCCCAATGGCGATGAGCTGAAATAGAATCTAAGAATTGACCTGTAAACTTCCTGTTATTGCTATTTACGACAACCCCGATTCCGTTTGTCAGGTTATTCTCTTGTAGCCATTTTTCACCTGCATAGATTGCGCCAATTGGTTTATAGTGCATAAAAGCTTCTTTGACAAAATTAGTTGCGTCTTGATCAAATTTCTGATTTAAATTACTGCCCCCTACAGCTAAAACGGCATCAAATAACACGGAAGATACAGTCAAAAATGTGTGCTGCACTTCAAGTTCTCGATTATCGGTTCCTTTTACCATGCCAAGTTTGTCGCTAATGATTTCAATGTCCAGTTTCTTTGACCGCAGTAAAGCTAAGGTTTCTATGATATTTCCCTGAAATCCATCTGCTAATATTACGGCAATCTTTAGAGTGTCCAGCTTTTTAATAGTATTTTCCTGGCTAAGCGCGGGGGATACTTTCGTCAGCTTAGGCTCTGTTTGATTTTGTGGTGGATTCACACCTATGTTCTCAGCAACCTTTGTTGCTAACTCTCCACTCACATTGGCAAACATCTCGATATCCTGTTGTTTAACAGATTTACTCTTAACCTTTCCAACCTCGAAGCTAAAAGCATTAATGATATGCGTTTTCTCAGGAGCACTCATGCTATTCCAAAACATTACGGCTTGAGAGAAGTGATCATTAAAGCTTTCGCTTCGGGCACGTACTTTTTGTCCCTCAACTTTTTCCTGGTAATGTTCATATCCACCCTCTGCTTCCGCAATTGGCAGGGGGGTATTATTAGCCAAAGAATTCTTATGATAGCTTACGTTCCCCCGATTGATCATTTGTCGATGATAGCCGTCACGCTGATTATTGTGCACCGCTGCTATAGGTTTATTAATTGGTATTTCATGAAAATTAGGACCGCCAAGCCGAATTAACTGGGTATCCAGATAAGAAAATAATCTTCCTTGCAATAGAGGGTCGTTTGAAAAATCAATACCGGGCACTACATGACCAGGGTGGAAAGCTGCCTGTTCAGTTTCGGCAAAGAAATTATCAACATTACGATTTAAGGTCATCTTGCCGATAATATTAACGGGAATTTCCTCTTCAGGCCATACTTTTGTGGGATCCAGGATATCAAAATCGAAGTTAAATTCATCCTCCTCTTTGATTAATTGGACGCCAAACTCCCATTCAGGATAATTGCCGCATTCAATGGCCTCAAATAAGTCGCGGCGATGAAAATCAGGATCTTTACCGGATATTTTTTGGGCTTCATCCCAGACAAGAGAGTGGACACCCAGCAGAGGTTTCCAGTGGAATCTTACAAAATGAGCTATTCCCTCAGCATTAATAAAACGGAAAGTATTAATGCTGAAGCCTTCCATCATTCGAAAACTGCGGGGGATTCCCCGGTCAGACATTATCCACATTACTTGATGGGCGGTTTCCTGATTATTTGCTATGAAATCCCAAAAAGTATCATGGGCTGCTGTTGCCTGGGGAAGCTCATTATGAGGTTCCGGTTTATTGGCATGAATAAGATCAGGAAATTTTATCGCGTCTTGAATAAAGAATACGCCCATATTATTATTCACCAGATCGTAATTGCCTTCCTCAGTGTAAAACTTGGTAGCCATACCTCGAACGTCTCTGACTGTATCAGCGGATCCCCGAAAACCAATAACAGTGGAAAAGCGTACGAAGACCGGTGTTTTCATAGCTGGATCCTGTAAAAATTTTGCCTTAGTGAATTCTTGCATGGATTTATATACCTGGAATTCCCCATGAGCTCCAAAACCACGCGCATGAACTACTCGTTCAGGAATCCGTTCATGGTCAAAATGTGTTACCTTCTCTCTAAAATGAAAATCTTCCATTAATGTAGGGCCACGGTCCCCTGCCTTAAGTGAGAACTCGTCTTCGGAAATCTTTAATCCTTGGTTCGTTGTCATGGCCTGTGCCAGATCATCAGTGCGAAAAGTGTTAAGTTGTTCCTGTTTCTTGTTATCCATTATTAAAGGTTCCTCCTTCATGCGCTTATCAATCCTAAATTACTCAATATAAGTAGTTTGCTTAAAATATGGGATATTATGTACAGGAACTTTACTATTTACGACAATCCCGATTCCGGTTGTCAGGTTATTCTCTTGCAGCCATGTTTCACCTTCATGGATTTTGCCAATTGGTTTATAATGCATAAAAGCTTCTTGTACAAAATTAGTTGTGTCTTGAGAAAAAAATATACTGCCAAAATTGTATTTTTAGTATATAATTTTCAAGAAGTCTTTTTCTTACACATAAAAATATATAATGCAGAGGAGAATATTTATGTTTTCGACAGTAACTGAAGTCCGAAAGTTTTGCACCGATCGCATGATTAAGATGATTGATTTTAAAACGATCGATATCGATGGTCGCTGGCGTCATGTAACAATTCCCGTTGAACGGCTTGATGAAGACACGATGCAGTACGGCATCGGTTTTGATGGTTCGAATTATGGCTATGCACCTGTTGAGAAAAGCGATATGATGTTCATCCCTGATCTTTCCAGCTCCTGTATGGATCCGTTTGTAGATATCCCCACTCTTTCCATGATCGGAAATGTGTTTGTGATACATCCTGAGGGGAACATGCCCTTTGATCAATATCCGAGGAACGTGGCCCTTCGGGCGGAGGAATATTTACGCGAAAGCCAAATCGCCGATTCCATGATCATCGGTCCCGAATTCGAGTTTCACATTCTGGAGCATGTCAGTTATGAATGCAAGCCCCAGCGTGTATCTTTTGAACTGAATACTCCACAAGCCGAGTGGAACAGCGGGCAGAACAAAGATGTAAATTCCGGTTATCAAATTCCAAACAAATGCGGATATCATATCACTCCGCCGCATGATATCAATTACGGATTGCGGGGCAGAATGTGCCTCCTTTTAGAGGATTGGGGTGTAAAGGTAAAGTACCATCATCATGAGGTTGGCGGTCCCGGACAGCAGGAAATCGAGGTCGAGCTCGGTCAATTGACTGAAATGGCCGATAAAACCATGATCATAAAATATATTGTCAAAAATGCCGCGGTTTCCGAAAATAAAACTGCCACATTCATGCCCAAACCTTTCTTTGCCGAAGCCGGAAACGGCATGCACGTTCATATGCTGTTGATGAAGGAAAGTAAACCTGTTTTCTATGATAAAGCGGGGTATTCCGGCCTCAGCCGGGAGGCGCACTGGTTCATGGGGGGCCTCCTGAAACATGCCAAGTCTCTTTGTGCTTTGACTAATCCTACTACAAATTCATTTAAACGGCTTGTCCCGGGTTACGAAGCGCCGGCTACAATAGGGTATGCCACTTCAAATAGAAGCGCTATTATCCGCATACCGGCATATGTCAAATCTCCGGAAGCAAAACGTTTTGAACTACGGAATCCTGATGCAACCTGTAATCCATATTATGCATACGCCGCCATACTGATGGCAGGGATCGACGGTATGCTGAATAAGATAGATCCTCATGAAAGCGGCTGGGGTCCGTTTGACTTTAATCTCTATAACCTTTCGGCGGAAGAGCAGGAGAAGCTCACTTCCTTGCCCAAATCGCTGGACGAAGCCCTTGACGCTTTGGAAGAGGACAATGAATACCTGACCCACGGCGGGGTATTCCCTAAAAAGTTATTGGACACCTGGATCATGAGAAAACGTGCCGAGATAGACACAATCAATAAAATCCCTCATCCGGCCGAATTTGCCCATTACTTTGACCTGTAAGGACATAGGGATAGTTCATTTATCTGAGAATCCAACTTTTTTATAAGGGCGTAAAAAATAAAAAGGGCTGCAGTAACCCGAAAAAAAGCTGCAGCCCCTCTCTTTGTGTTCCTATGATGTCTTTCCAAAAAGTGCACACCCTTGAGCAAAAATGCCTCTTAGATATGCGTCATCAAGTGTAGAATTAGGATAGATCCGTATTGATTTTATAAGGCATAAATAGTATTATGAAATTAATATTAGAGGATTGGAGTTGAAAAGATGCGTAATTTTTCTTGCTAAAATATTAAAGCATAATGAAATAGGTGCGGTCCCTAATACCGCTTGCTTTGTTGTGTTTATGCAAGAAAGTTACTTTCTCTTTTCACTCAAATAATACATCCTTATCCACACCCTGTTTGGGTCTGGTTTCATTTGTGTATTTGCGGGTTGCAAGAATTAACTTTCTTGCAGCTCTTATTTTTTACAGGAGGGGATAACTATGTCGGTAATAAATGTCATAAATCTGACCTTTGCCTATGATGGCAGTTACGATAATATCTTTGAGAATGTAAGCTTTCAGATTGACACCGCTTGGAAATTGGGCTTCATTGGCAGAAATGGCCGAGGAAAGACAACCTTTCTCCGTTTGTTGCTCGGCAAATACGATTATAGCGGCAGCATCTCCGCCAGGGTTGACTTCGAGTATTTTCCGTACGAGGTGACAGACAAGGAAAATAAAACGATCGATGTAATTGCCGGCATCTGTCCGGATTATCTTGATTGGGAGCTAATGCGCGAGCTAAATCTCCTTGCAGTGTCCGCGGACGTTTTGCAGCGTCCGTTTCACACTCTCAGTATGGGCGAACAAACCAAAGTGCTGCTTGCGGCCTTATTCTTAAGAGAAAACTGTTTCTTATTGATTGATGAGCCAACAAACCACCTTGATATGAACGCCAGACATCTGGTCAGTAATTATTTAAAGTCGAAGCGGGGTTTCATTTTGATATCTCATGACAGGGCCTTCCTCGACAATTGTATCGACCACATTCTTTCGATTAACATAATGGATATTGATATTCAAAAGGGGAATTTTTCTTCCTGGTGGCGGAATAAAGAAAGGCAAGACAGCTATGAACTAGCAGAGAACAGAAAGCTCCAAAAAGATATTAAACGACTGAAAAATGCGGCACGACAGGTTTCCGATTGGTCGGACAAAGCAGAAAGAACTAAATATGTTGGCAAACAATCGTCCGAAGGGAAGCCTGACAGGGGGTATATTGGGCATAAAGCGGCTAAAATGATGGCTCGTTCTAAAGCAATCGGGGACAGGAAGCAAAAGGCGATCGAAGAGAAGTCAAAGCTGCTCAAAAATATCGAAATAGCGGATAATCTGAAGATATCTCCAATTCACTATCACACAGGCAGGCTTGCCGACTTTGAAAACATGTCAATATTTTATGGCGAAAAGATAGTTTGTACAGGAGTAAATTTTAGTATTGAACGCGGTGACCGGATTGCGCTTTGCGGCCGAAACGGTTCCGGGAAATCAAGCATCTTAAAACTTATTTGTGGAGAACAAATAAGCTTTACAGGGTCCTTCAGAAAAGGCAGCCAACTTAAGATATCCTATGTTTCACAGGATACGGCTTTTCTTCAAGGAAATTTGACCGACTATGCGACTGCCGCCGGTATAGATGAAAGTCTTTTCAAGGCGATTCTTCGCAAACTCGATTTTTCGAGGGCGCAATTTGAAAAGGATATAGCGGATTTCAGCGGAGGTCAAAAGAAGAAAGTGCTGATCGCAAAAAGTCTATGTGAACAAGCACATTTATATATTTGGGATGAGCCGCTCAACTATATTGATGTACTTTCCCGTATGCAGATTGAAGAATTGTTGGTGCGATACCAACCCACTATTTTGTTTGTCGAGCATGATAAAATATTCTGTGAAAATATTGCGACTAAGTTTGTAAATCTCTAATTAAGGTTTTAAGCATAGCTTTACCTTAATTTTACTTCGCATTTGCATCATGCTTATATTGCGTACTAAAATGATGCGGAGGTTCAAGGGGCCGTCGGCCATGGCGGCCTCTGGATCTAGGAGCCTGTTTCATAACACCAGAAATCAATTTTGCACGTCTTAAAAGCCACAATATATAGTGTTATAAATATGCCATTTGTACTAAATACGGACATCAACTTTCAGTGAAACTACTTTTGCA
>JAQVLN010000090.1 GCA_028704155.1 Desulfitobacteriaceae bacterium | reverse complement strand
GCTTGTTTGCTGATTTTGTTTACCTAACATTTGCGGAATCACCTCTTAGTTAATAATTCGACGTGATTGCGCAAAATTCCTTGATTTATAGGCATTTGTAGCTACTTTTGCAACAGGCTCCTAGGAGCCTGTTGCAAAAGTAGTTTCACTGAAAGTTGATGTCCGTATTTAGTACAAATGGCATATTTATAACACTATATATTGTGGCTTTTAAGACGTACAAAATTGATTTCTGGTGTTATGAAACAGGCTCCTAGAAACAGTACCGTAAGCTCTGCCGTGATGACAAAAAAATATTTAATTGTGCTCATCAATGTGTTCACAAGAATATTCCTCCCTTTTCATTACAGGCATTTAGACTTTATAATGTCTTGTCGATGCACTGATTTTGTCAAAATCTCCATGGCAGTTTTTATAGCTACAGCGTATTTCAAGCGCAGAAAACTAAAAGACCCTTCTTATACAGAAACGGAAGGGTCTTTTGGCTAGAATATATATCGATTTGATTAGCGTGCAATCTAACCGCCATCTACCGGAATTACCGTACCATTTATAAACTTAGCTTCGTCGGAGCCCAGAAACAGGGCAAGATAGCCGATATCCATCGGTTGCCCGGCATTGCATGTGTCTATTCGGGTCGATTAACGGTTGGTCGGAGCAGAACTCAAAAATTGATTTATTAAGGCAATGAGCTGCTTGTCGGTCTGCTCGTAACGTTCAAGGCTTTTTTCTTGGTCAATTTTGCCTTCAGTGGTCACAATACCCGCTTCTGCTTCAATAACAATACTGACGCTGTTTTCTAAGTAAAGCAGCTTACGGACATGGGGCATCTTAAAATGTGCGTTGGTCGGCAAAACAAAATCATCTATATGGATTTCGCTATCTGTTTTAGTTACATTCTGCATCCGTTCGATTTCTTCCGCATTAAAGTGTTCCTCTGCAAAATAGAAAAAGCTGAATCTTTTTTGAAATTCCATTGTATCTTTATTGAAGTAATAATAATCTGTTCGATATGCAATGATTTCGTCCATCGCGTCGTCCACTAAAACAGCTTGCGTTGTCGTATAATCTCCTTCAGGAAGAACAGGGTCGGTGACGGAGATGCTAAGGGCTGATTCAATGTCCTTTTTAGTAAATTGCGCTTGGTCGTCCCAATGGGAACCAATACTCAAATCTTTTCTCATCATCCTAAGCTTATGCTTAAATATAAATCCGATCGGTACTTTTGCTTCATAGTCATGCATGATTATTTGTGATATGTCTATACCGTGATATATAGCACCGCTCTGCTGGCCGGGGATAATAGAACTATGCCCCCCGCCCGGTACTGGTGTATTGTCAATCGGGGCTTTATTGATTCGCGGTAAAGCAAAAATTACAAACAGGGTAACGGCAGCGCAGGCGGCAACAGGCATAAGAGCCCTTAACCAAGTGCACTTTCTTACCGGTCTTGTCGTTGCTGTTATTGGAGCAGCTTCCTCAATCATGCTCTCGTCAATCATACCGATGACATGAAGCAATTTGTCACTTTTCATAAAGTAATACCTTCTTTCTCAAGATATTCTTTCAGTTCATTTCTTATGCGAAACAGCATTGACTTAACTTTGCTTTCGCTCATACCATATTGTTTAGCGATTTCTTTTATCGCGCTCAAATGCCAATATCGCCGAACAAATACCACGCGGTTTGTTTTGGGTAGTGCTACAAGGAAAGCGTTAAGCGCTTTTACTAAAATCATTTCATCGGTCATTTGCTCAACATTTGATGTTGTGGGAATACAATCTTCCAATTCGGATAATACAAGCTCTGTTTGACCCAGGCCACGCTTTTCAGCGTTATATTTCTTGTATTTGTCGAATGACAGATTGCGGGTTATCTTACCCAAAAATGCAGACAGGTAGTTGGGCCGTTGAGGTGGCATGGCGTTCCATGCCCGCATGTATGTATCATTAACACATTCTTCCGCATCCTCGTTATTGTGCAGGATGTTGAATGAAATATAATGGCAATAACGCGAATACTTTTTCGTTGTTTCAATGATAGCGCTTTCGGAGCGCTCCCAATATAATTCTACAATTTTGCTATCATCCATATTTGCTCCTCTCCTTGTCGTGTGAAAGACCCCTCACCTATATACACGAAAAAAATGGCTGTTCGTTGCCTGGAAGTAAGTTTTTTCTATAATCGTCACTAAAGTGACAAGGGACAGGGTTACGGTCACTTGCGCCCTTTGAAATATCCCTCTTCTTCTTCAAAAATTGTTTGACGGGTTTATTCCTCTCATTGGTATATTCCAGCTGTACTTTTGTTTATTGTCGCTCTTGGCACATAAATCACCTTTTTAGTTACTCTAACCATATATGGGTATTCATGTCAGTGATACTGTCCCCTGTCACTTCGGTAGTTTATTTTTCTACATCGGCTCGGTTTGTATCGGATACATAGGCAATACACGGCACTACCTCCTTGGTACCGCCGTCAAAAAAGGGTACACTGAATGCACCCACCGCTTGCCTTTTTTTGAAAGAAAAACGACGGCTTTGATTTATGGTTTCAAAACCGCCGCTTAATACCTATGTGTAGATTATTTGACAATTACCTACTGGGTCTTCTTAATTAAAGGAGCATTATTTCTCGATCAGGCCAGCCTTTACCAGAAAGTCATGGGCGACAATATCTTCTTTCATTCCCTGATCATCTACCATAGTATTTAATTCCTGCATGGTCTCCTCATTTATTTTTCCTGCCAGCTTATTAAGAATTCCTTCGATTTCAGGATATTTGTCAAGAGTGTCCTGACGAACCATAGGCAGACAATCGTAAGGCGGGAAGAATTCTCGATCATCCTCAAGTATTTTCAAATTGAATACTTTTATCTGCCCATCGGTAGTATAGGCATCAATCACATCAATCTCATTTTCATTCAAAGCGCGGAACATGATCCCATGGTCCATACCCTTAACTTCCTTGAAGTTCATATTGTAAGCTGCCTGTAGCCCCGGATATCCATCCGGGCGATCAATAAATTCAAATTCGCAGCCAAAAATTAAGTCCTTAGCTACTTTGACCAAATCACTATAAGTGTTCAGATTATATTTTTCAGCTGTTTCTTGTTTCACTGCAAGTGTGTAAGTGTTATTGAAACCAAAAGCTTCCAATGCTTTTATATTATCTCCGGCGGTTAATTCCTTTGTTTTAGCAAGAGTTTCCGCACTTGTTCCTGTCTCCTCATGATAATAGTTGGCTACGATGGTTCCGGTATAATCAGGGTGCATCTGGATGTCATTGTTCTTCAAGGCTGTCCATGCTACATCGGAGCCGCCGAGGTTAACTTTTCTATCAACTTTCAGATCCGTATGGGCTTCAAGCAGATCGCCCATCATATGAGCAAGTATGATGTTCTCAGTAAAGTTTTTCGAGCCAACGGTGATGGTTTCACCACTCTTAGCTCCATTCCCGGCACAGCCAACTAAAGTAAGCATTAACCCGGCTACCAAACTTAGTATTAGAACTTTCTTTTTCATGATAAACTCCTTTTTCTTTTTTATTAAACCTTTAATCCTCTTGGTGTTGTTGCTTTTTCCAACTTGCCCAGCAACCAATCAATCAGCAGTGCCAGTAGCGCAGCCGGAAAAGCACCGATTAACACCAGAGCATCTAAGCTTCTAGAGATGCCAAGGAATATGAAATCCCCCAGACCGCCGGCGCCGATAAAAGCCGCCAGGGTAGCGGTACCGACGTTGATAACTGTGGCCGTCCGGATTCCCGCCATCATAACAGTCAGGGCAAGAGGCAACTGAACTTTGAAGAGAATCTGAAAATCTGTCATCCCCATACCTTTAGCCGCTTCGATTGTTGCTTTATCCACATCCTTGATGCCTGTATATGTATTGCGGATGATGGGTAACAATGAATAAAGGAACAAAGCTGCCACCGCTGTCTTGATACCGATGCCGAACAAAGGTAACATAAAACCCAGTAAGGCAAGACTAGGAATGGTCTGTAAGATTCCGGCTCCTCCCAAAACAGGCCCTTCCAGGGATTTGACACGGGTAATCAAAATTCCGAGAAGGACGCCGATAACGATAGCGATCAGCATGGAAAAGAGGACCAGCTGAATATGTTGAACAAGTGCCTGCATTAAATCCGGCCAACGCATTTCCAACTGAAGCATAATCTGTGTCCATAACGACTCATTTCTCATCTGAATTTCCCCCTTCGCCGGTCCACTGATTGGCAAAAAAGCTTAACAGCGAGCCGCGGGTAACAACACCGATAACTTTTTGCGTCTCATTGACAACCGGGATAATCCCATAGGAGGCATTGTTAATCATTTGCAAGGCATCCTTGGCAGTGGCTGTACTTTCAAGAATCGTTGCTACAGGCTGTACGATTTCTGCGATGGTACGGATATCTTCCTTTTTAGCATGCAATTCATAACTGGGTATGATCCCCAATAATTTGCCATTTTCGTCGCAAACAATCAAGGTGTCGATTTTATGTTGACGTATAAAGCTGATCGCGACGGTAGGTGTTCTGGAAGGCAGGGCTATGACCGGATTTTCCCGCATAATATCAGTAATGGGGATATAGTCTGGATTTTGGTAAATTCTTTGCTTCCCTATAAACTCTTCGACGAAACCGTGGGAAGGATTGCTCAGCAATTGCTCCGGAGTATCCAGTTGTAGCAGCTCGCCATCCCTCATAATTGCAATTTTGTCACCAAGTTTGAGAGCTTCATCTATGTCGTGTGTGACAAAAACAATAGTTTTATGCATTTCCGACTGAATACGCACTAATTCATCCTGAAGCTGCTCGCGGGTCATGGGGTCCAGTGCGCCAAAAGGCTCGTCCATTAAAATAATGTCAGGATTGGCTGCCAAGGCCCGGGCAACCCCAACCCGCTGCTGTTCCCCACCGGAAAGCTCCCTTGGATATCGTTTAGCAAATACATCGGGGTCCAATCCGACTACTTCCATCAAATAATTGACGCGTTTTTCGATCTCAGATTCATTCCATTTTTTAAGCTTTGGTATAAGAGCTATGTTATCTTCGATGGTATAGTGAGGAAACAAGCCTGCCTGTTGAATAACATAGCCGATATTACGACGTAAAGGCACCGGGTCAATAGTATCGATATCCTTACCGTCGATGGTTATTCTGCCTTCTGTATGCGGAATCAGGCGGTTGATCATTTTCATCGTCGTTGTCTTGCCGCACCCGCTGGGACCGATTAGTACAAGCAATTCACCATTATTTATCTCAAAATTAAGTGTTTTTACAGCTTCTGTGCCATCTTCGTATTTCTTACTGACATTTTCAAATTTAATCATCTGAATTCACACCCCCTTTTCCTTAACACTCTTAAATTATTCTACAATTGTTTAATTTTTATCCCATATTCGACCTGGTTTCTGAAACCTCAACAAATCTGATTCATAAACAATAATCCAGATTTATTGAGGTTTATCTTCCGCTTTAAACCTTAAATCTTCCACTGCCAGAGCACACCGCGTCATTGGCTTGCCGGGAGTTGAGGCTACAGTATCGTTCCATGAGGTTATCAATGTATATCACAGGCGATCACCTCGCCTTCAATGACCTTGGCTAGCTTCTTTGCTACTTGCCCACCACGCTTACCGTATAACCTTGCGGAAAAGCTGGTAACTATAGCCATCATGTCATTAAATCAGTTTACCACTAATGCTTTTTAAGGTCAAAATGATTTATCCGTGATAATTGGTTACCTCCACCGAAAAGCATAATAAATACTTACAAATGGTTACACATCCTTTTATTAACTACCACACTCAAAAATAATTAAAGTTGTCACTTAAGATGTAAGCGTGTAAAAGCAGAATTAAAGCCGAAAAGCCTTGAGATACACGATTAAATGTGCCTCAAGACTTTAATCTCATTACATCCATATAATTGGTGACATAGCAATTATTTTTTCCGGCCTCCCCTTTGTTTGTGAGTGGTAAATTGTTTAGAGCCTACAGAATCGACTGCATCAGTCTGCTTTCTCAACATCTGACCATCTTTGTATTTGTTCTTCTGTTGCTTCTTTAGCATCGCTAAAAGAAGCAAGCATGTCAGAAACCTTAACTCAACTTTCTATGTCGTTCGGGTCGATTAACGGTTGATTGGAGCAGAACTCAAAAATTGATTTCATTAAGCAATAACTTTATTGATCTGGTCTTTTCTCGGCTTCAATTATATATGACGCCACAAACTCTTCTGCGTTTTTGCCCGGGACCCAGCTTTTGATAATCTCCTGGCTGTTATCTTTAGGAACCATGCGGATGTTTACAAAGCCAGCGTTTTCAAGCATATTTTGGATGTTTCCCACATATTCGGCTCCAGCAATACAGCCGGCCATATTGGTCAAATCATTTTTTATATATTCAGGTATTTCTGCCGTGGCAACTACATCTGATATCGAAATTCGTCCACCAGGTTTAAGTACCCGGTAAGTTTCATTAAAAACCTGCTGCTTTTCTAAAGCCAGATTAATAACACAATTTGATATTATGACATCAACTGCCTCATCAGCCACCGGCAAGTGCTCAATTTCCCCCAAACGGAATTCGACATTTTTATAGCCACTTTCTTCAGCATTTTTTCTAGCCAATTTAACCATTTCCGGGGTCATATCTACGCCGATGACGGCTCCCATTTCGCCTACCTGCCTCCTGGCCAGGAAAGAATCAAACCCTCCTCCACTACCCAGGTCAAGCACTATTTCACCCTCTTTGAGTGCTGCGATAGCAATTGGATTTCCACATCCTAAACCCATATTGGCTTCAATAGGTACATCATTAAGATCGTCTTCAGAATAACCAATTTTAAGAGAGGCATCCTTAATATTTATTTGCGGGCCGTTGCAACTGCAGCCACTACTGCAGCATCCTCCCGCAGAACCTTTCAGGGCCACTTCAGAATAATTTTTTCTGATCAAGTCTCTAAGATCTTCCTGGTTTTTCAAAATGCTTAACCCCCCTTTACTTTTCAACTGTCTTTTTCAGAATCTGCACAATTTCTTGGGGTTTGTAGTTAACACTCCTCGATTAAGCTTGAGCTTGCCGTATATAACTTAACAATTCATCTTTTTTAGGCAGACGACCTGCCACTTTTACCTGTCCATCAATTACTAAAGCAGGAGTAATCATCACCTTGTAATCCATGATTTTTTTAATATCTTCTACCTTAGAAATATCTGCAGTAATGTTTAATTCGGCTAAAGCATTATAGACATCCTTTTCCATTTGCTTACACTTAGCACATCCGGTTCCTAATACTTCAATTTTCATTACAAATAACCCCCTAAAACTTATTATGGAAAAACGAAGGGACGAGAGAACAGCTTTATCTATATAGTAAAGAAATAGCCATATAACCATCCCGTTAAAGTAGCCATCATAACAACGAGTATAAAATATGCTGCGGTGCGCTTAAATCCCATTATTCGATTTACTACTAATAAGTTAGGTATACTAACTGCTGGGCCAGCTATTAGTAAAGCTAAAGCGGGACCGTCATTCATACCTAAGTCCATTAACCCTTTAACAATAGGAACCTCCGTTAAAGTTGAAAAATAGAACAAGGAACCTATAAAGGAAGCAGCAAAATTAGAAAATAAGGTGTTTTCACCTACATAACGAGTAATCCATTCCGGTGGAATAATAGCAGTAACCATACCAACTAAAAACACTCCGATAAGTAATGTCGGTACTACCATTTTGACTAGTGACCAAGTTTCTTTCATCCAAGAGCTAAATTCACCTTCTACAAAGTAACGACGAACTATAATAACCAAGGAACTAATTAAGGCTAAGTCTATCACTAGCTTAATCCATGTTTCTAAACTACTAGTACTAATTAATAAAATTGCCACCATAATACCAAAAAATGTTACCAGTAATGTTGCTGGTTTTTCACTTGTTTCTGCTGGTAATGCCCCCAGTTCTGAAATCCGTTTTTGCTCATCTTTTCTAAAT
>JAQVLN010000089.1 GCA_028704155.1 Desulfitobacteriaceae bacterium | reverse complement strand
TTCGCTATTGCTTCTTCTCTCCCACACCTCGCGATGTGAAACTTGCAAGTCCCTCTGGGGTTCGTCGGCAACTACGCCCCTTGTGGACTTTCACCACAGATTGACGGCATGCCCGTCATACGTAAAAAACGTGAATTGAATCACGCTTTTTTTGCTTCATTTTTAAAGGTATCTTAAATCTCCGGCCAAATACCATCGGGTATTGAATAATTTTAAATAATATTTTCAGCTTCTAAACTTCTTCTCACTATTAATTCTGTACATACTTTAATAATTGATTTTGACTGGATAGCCATGCCGTCCAAATAGAAACGAGGAAATAATTCCTGGCTGATATCTTCAGAATCACGACCACGCCGGTAATTGTTAATAATAAAATCGTGCACCTGTTCTGTAATTTTCAAGGACCGGTTAATAAATTCCCTGATTTTAATTTCCCCTGGCATTATTGGTGATTGAGGAAATGCCAGTATACTTGACTCAAATCCCGAAACCTTTTCAATACTATTTAAATATTCGCTCAGACCAGAGAAATACATTGGGAATATATCTTTGTTCTTAAAGGGATAGCCAAGGCAGTCTGAAGGAAAAAACACTTGACCTAAAGGAAGGTAAACAGACATACTGCAGGGACTATGTCCCGGAGTTGAATAAAAATGAAGGTTACAGCCTTCCCCTAAATCCAAAGTATCTCCTTCGTTCATTATCAGGTCAACGTTAATAGTTGCGGGTGGTCGAAATGAGATATCGTAATGTTCATCAATTACTGCTTTTCCCAATAGGGTTTCTACCACTGCCTTGTCTTCGACAAAGTGACTGGCAACTACCTTTTCTTTTGCCAACACCTTGGCTGTTACAGGTGAAGCAATTGTTTGGAGATAAGGGAAAGTTTTTTGCAAACCGAAGGCACCGCAAGTATGGTCAAAGTGGGCGTGTGTTATCACAAGATAGCTGATTTCTTCCGGAGAAATTCCCAACTCTGCTAATTGGTCAACAACCTTTGGTACAGTATAACTTAGTCCGGTTTCAACTAACGCACAATTCTTACCTTTTATCAGATAGACCTGGTAATAAGGATCTCCTAGTAAGTAAACCTTCTCTGAGACTTTCCTTACTCCTCCATTCGTCATCCTTATTCACTTCCTAACTTCATCTCTTATCCTTAATAAAATACAGATTTATTTTTTTAAATAGTATAAAATATTCCCGGCGAATTCACCGGGAATATTTATATGTTTTTTTAAGATAAAATACAATTACTTGGTCGGCAAAACAGCCCTGAGTTGTTCCTTAAACATAATATAAAGAGCTATCACAGCCCAGATGATAATAACCCAACCGGTTACAGGATTGTTGTCCCAGGCCAGGAATAATCCACCAAAACCACTGAAAGTTCCGACAGCAACAGCCAGGAACAGAATAGCAAAGGACCAGAGTTTCAAGATATAGGAATAGATCATATATCCGATTGAAAAGACACAAGCGAATAAGAGCAAAAAAGCCAAGGGGCCGGTTACACCATCTTTCCATAAAATTAAAATCATTCCTAAAGACGACCATACGAAAGAAAAGAATCCAAATATCGTTGCTCCCCACATTGAAAAAACACTGGAATCAGCCAAAGAATTTTTTACAACCATCATGCAGGTAACCGCAAGGAGCAGTACTCCAGCAACAAGGCACATTATACCAGAAGCTAACATATTACCGGGATTTAATTCACCAAAGAAACCGGCGAATAATGATCCGACTACAAAAGCAGCTGTTCCAAAGGCTATTACTCCAATAGGTGCGGGATTTGCGTTTTGCATTTTTCATCCTCCTTCTAAATAGTTGTAAATCAATACGTGTAAACCGGGCCAGATCTACTCTTTTCTCATTCTCACCTCCTTAATACTCTTAATACTAACATCAATATTTGAACAAACTATAAAAGATGACAAATATCGAAGAGAGTATTTGTATGGAAACTAATAAAGACCAAGTAATAGGATGATGCGAATCGAAATAATTATATTTGTCTAACTATGGTGCCTATACCAATTTATATTATATACTAATTTGCAAAAAAATAAATAGTATATTCAGAATTTTCGAAAATTATTATACAATTACGGGTTTATCTTAATATATATATCTAGTTAGTTTTTTATGACACCTAAGCATTTTTTATAAAATAAAAATCCTCATTAGAGGATTAATAATAGGGATTATTTTGTAGAACACTGGCAATTGGCATACAATAATGTCATCTTTCACATTAATCTTGGTTATACAATTTGTATAAAGCTTGAGTACCACTATTTTCCTCACCCATAGACACTAGCTCCAGGTATAGTGATTTTGCCAATTCCAAACCTGGAATTCTTAATCCCATCTTCTGAGCTGTATTTATAGCAATTGAAATGTCAGGAAAGCTCCCATTTATCACAACGGCCACCCCAACGTCCCACAATTTCTTTACCCATACTAATTACAATAATCTCACAGTTGTTTGAACAGCCGCTACAATCGAAACTTTTACATAAAAAAGTTTCCTGCATAACATCAAAACCCTTAAATTTTGTTGAGCCAGTTAAAGCAACTTCTTCTTTAGCCAATAGAGCAGCACCTATTGCACCCATAACATCATAATATTCAGGAACAATAACCTTAGTTTCCAGGACGGTTTCAAAGGCCTGTTTAATTCCTTTATTTGCCGCTACCCCTCCCTGAAAAACAACAGTTGATAATATTTCTTTACCTTTACCCACGTTATTTAAATAATTACGGACAAGAGCTTCGCAGAGGCCCCATATAATATCTTCCCGGGAATAACCCATCTGCTGTTTGTGGATCATATCAGATTCAGCAAATACCGTACAACGACCGGCAATACGTACTTGACTTTGCGAACGAATAGCCAATTCTCCAAATTCCTCAATAGGTGTTTTTAATCTGGCAGCCTGTTGATCCAGAAAAGAACCTGTACCGGCTGCACAAACAGAATTCATTGCAAAATCAGTAACGACTCCGTCACGCAATAATATAATTTTAGAATCTTGTCCACCTATTTCCAGGATCGTCCGTACATCAGGAACCATAGTAAGAGCGGCAACGGCATGCGCTGTAATCTCATTCTTGATTGCATCTGCACCCACAATTGCACCGGCCAGTTGCCGACCGCTGCCGGTTACACCTGCCCCCAGTATTTTAAAACCGTTCCCCAGTTCATTGGAAACTACATCCATTCCCTCCTGAATTGCTTCAATAGGCTGACCATTAGTCCGCAAATAAAGACTTGATTTAATATTATTATTAACATCATCCAAAACTATAAAATTTGTGCTGACACTACCTACATCAATTCCCAAATACCCTTGCATATTTTTCTCCTCCCACAACTTTTAGCGGCTGCCTCTTTTTACGCTTCAGCATATCTGTAAAAGCTTCCAACCGTGTTTGCATACCGGCTCTGCCTGTTTGTTCATCAAGAAAAAAAGTTAGGATCGGTATTCCATAATCTTTAGTGATCCGGGGTGCTATTGTTTTAACAACTATTTCCGGGATACAAGTAAAAGGAGCCAGTTGGATCACTCCATCAAAACCATTTTGGGCATACATAATTGTATGCCCAATTCCCTCTTGTGCATGTCCGCCAATTGCAGTACCCAAATACGGCCTTGCATAATGAAGGGAATCTTTTTTATGGCCAAATGTATTATCATGTGCCCACCCTGAAAGATAAATGGAACGGTCGACCTCGGCACCAAGGTTACCTAATATTTCTTCAATTTCATGATTTACTGCAGGCTCTAATAAAACATATATTTCTCCGACAATACCTATCCGTATAATCATACGATCAGGATCCTGCGGAATATTTTTCAGTGCCAAAAGGCCTTGTTGCTCTGCTTCTTCAATTTCGCCAAGATTCCTGGACTGCTGTATCCATTCAATTCCCTGTTTAAATACTTTTGTAGTTATACCTTTGTTCAATGCTCTTGGACGAACTTTATGAGTGCAGCGTTCCAACTTATCCAGGGCCTGGAGTTTTCGCCAGTAAAACCGTATCAACTGGGCAATTGACCAGTAAGACAATTTGGCCTTATTAAGGTAGTTAAGTTTACGTATAAACTGAAAAGGATTTCGGAAAACAGAATCAAAAACCAGAATTTCAATCTTATAACCATTGCTATCCAGGATTTTTTGAGCAACTTCTCCGTAATGGCCGGCACGACAGGGTCCATTGCCACCGGAAGTAACTACTACCTCCGCCCCCCTTTCCATTGCCTCCAGGTAGGAACCCAACAGTACTTTAAAAGGCAGACAAGCAAATTCAGGGGCATAACGTACTCCAAGATCCAGGATTTTTTTATTAGGCTGGAGAGGTACAATTGGTTCATTTCCTAAATCCCGTATTAAATCGCTGAATATAAATACTGATGTTCCCATATGCGGAAAAGTTACTTTTCTCATATAACTGCCTCTTTCTTCCTACGGACCATCTCACAAAAAGCTTCAATCCTAGTCATCATTCCAACCTCTCCTGTATGTTCGTCTACCGCTAACGACATAAAGGGTACCCTGCTATGTTTATTTTTAGCTTCTATTTCCATTAGTTTATCAACTATAAAATCCGGACCGCAACCAAAAGCAGTAACATGTACAATCCCATCTATATCCTTGCTGTTCTCAAAGAAATGATAGGCTGTCCTGCTTGCCATTTCACTAAATGTCCAAAATATCCTTTTAACAGTTTTATTCCTTTGTTTTTTTAAAATTTGAGGATCCATCATCTCCATAGTCACAACTTCAACTTCCATACCCTTTAATTTTTCAAGTAAATTTACATTTACAAAACTATCATAAACAGTATAGGGATAACCCAAGACAGCTAATCTCAAGGGTGTTTGCTTTGACCCTTTATTCTCAATAAAATCATTATATGCAAATTCAGTCTTACCTGCATTTTCCGAGAAAAAGCCTTGAATAGCGTTGTTAGGAAAAACACCTTTGTGTAAAAGAGCCATATAATCCTTGTGAATATGGGCAGCTTTATGGAAAGCCCTTAAACCTTCCCAAGCAGTATGGCCTAAATCTTTGGCAACTTTTACCGCAGCCTTATGAAATGTCAAAGGATCTTTACGCAAATCGATGGTTATATCAATTAATCTGGAAAGATTAGGAATTGCTGAACGGATCATATCCGGTAATCCCAAGAATTTGGGACAATAGCTCGTTTTCCCATTCATACTCATAACCCGGGGAATAAACAGATAGTCTACCTTATCTTTAATTTTTTGGACATGGCCAAAAAATATTTTTACCGGAACACAAGCCTCCGCTAAAGCATTTTCAACCCCCAAGTCAATTATTTCTTTTGTAGTTGGAGGACTGGTAATAACTTCGCAGCCCAAGGACTCAAAGTATGTACGCCAGGCAGGATAATAAATATAGTAAAAAAAAGCTCTTGGTATGCCAATTTTGGTCTTTTCCATCCTTCACCAACACCTTCTCACTGTTCCTTGTTAAAAGACAATCAATACTTTTTATTCTTCAATGACCAAGCAATTTCCTCCTTCAAAGGATACGTTTCGCCATAAAACGCCGGAATGGGTCCTAAGATTTAATTAAATTATACAATTAAAAATACATATATGCATATAGAATTTATTTTACTCATCAAAAGAAGAGTATTACTTTAATCAGCAACACCCTTCTTAAATACTTCGTAGAAGTTTATTTTGTTTCTTTAGCTGCCCTGAGTTCGCTTACCAAAGATTCACTTAATCTCGCAGGGACCTCATCATATTGTAAGAAATTCATTTTGAAAGAACCTTTACCTTGGGTTATTGATTTTAAATCAATTGCATAACGCAGCATTTCAGCCAAGGGAACATGAGCACTGATAACCTGATATTTACCCTCTGCCTCCATACCTAAAACCCTGCCGCGTTTGCCATTTAAGTCTCCAATAACATCGCCCATATATATTTCCGGTACTTTAACAGTTACCTCAACAACAGGTTCAAGCAAGGTTGGATCAGCAAGTTCCGAACCTTTTCTAAACGCCAGAATAGCAGCAAGTTTAAAAGCCATTTCTGAAGAGTCTACACTGTGATAAGAACCGTCATAGAGCGTAACTTTAATATTGGTTACAGGGTAACCGGCAAGTATGCCTTCTGACATTGCTTCACGAACGCCCTTCTCAACAGCAGGGAAATAATTTTTCGGAACTGCTCCGCCGAATACTTGTTCGGTAAATTCAAATTCACCATCTGCTAACGGTTCCATAGTAATCCAAACATGCCCATACTGACCGTGTCCGCCACTTTGCTTTTTGTGTTTACCTTCAACTTTAACCTGTTTACGAATAGTCTCCCGATAGGGAACCTTTGGAACCCGGGTATTTACACCAACTCCAAATTTTCTTGAAAGTTTTTCCCGAAGTATCTCCAGATGTGTTTCTCCAATTCCTTTAAGAATCAATTCTCTGGTTTCCGGATTTTTTTCTACCTGGATAGTAGGATCTTCTTCAACCAAACGAGCCAGTGTTGATCCAAGTTTATCCTCATCACCTTTACTCTTTGGTTCGATTGCTACATTTAAGGAAGGCTCAGGAAAAACAATTCCCGGCAATTCCAGTTTTTTATCCTTAGCACAAAGGGTATCCCCGGTGCCGATTTCCTGTAGTTTTGCGACAACTGCAATATCACCAGCAACAACTGCAGAAACCGTTTCCTGGGTTTTTCCCCTTAAATAAAAGATTTGGCCAATTTTCTCTTCTGATTGACGGGTAGAGTTATAAATTGGGCTTTCAGAAGCAAAGTTACCGCCATAAACTCTGAAAAAGCTCATTTTACCTACATAAGGGTCAGCTAATGTTTTAAATACCAGGGCAGCTTTATCCGGCAAAACCTCAGGGCATGGAACATTAGAAACAATAGTATCAAGTAAATTTATTATCCCAATATTTTTAAGGGCAGAACCGCAAAGAACAGGGACAATTATATTTTGTTTTAAGGCAACCGACAATATTTTGGAATAATCTTCTTCTGTTAAAGCTTCTCCCTCTAAATATTTGGTTAAAACTTCATCATCAACCTCAGAAGCTGATTCTGCAAGATTATCACGCCAAACTTCTACATCATCAGCCATTTCAGCAGGAACATCTTTGACAGTATATTTACCGGAAGAATTAGCTTCATAATAATAAGCTTTATTACGAATCACATCTACTACTCCCTGGAAATCAGCCTCTTGTCCGATCGGTATAAATAAAGGTGTGAAATGTTTTTCGGGATAGGCATTTTTAAGCTGTTCCAAAGCCTTATCGAAACCGGCATTTTCCCTATCAAGTTTATTAATAAAAATCATCCTGGGTAATTCTTGTTCATCCATCGAATCCCAAATTATTTCTGCCTGAACCTCAAGGCCGGATACTCCACAAATCACCAGAATCCCACATTCTACAACACGCAAAGCACTTTTTACTTCACCATAGAAATCAGAATAACCGGGAGTATCAAGAACGTTAATCTTAGTTCCTTGCCATTCGATTGGAATAAGACTGGTACTAATAGAAACTTTGTGTTTAACTTCTTCAGGAAGATAATCTGATACAGTATTGCCCTCAGAAATCTTACCTATACGATTAACCGCGCCAGAACTGAAAAGAAATGCTTCAGCTAAAGAAGTTTTTCCTGCGCCGCCATGCCCTATCAAGCATACGTTGCGGAGATTTTCGGTATTATACGCCTTCAAGAAAATTTCCCCCTTGATAATTATTAGAAAAAGACTTCATGCCTTTTACTTTTGATATTTTGGCACATCCCTTTTATTATTGCATATTTAAAATGATTCTCCATAATTTTATTAATTCCTTTTTGAAACAAGTTTGGAACAAGAAATATTTAGTGATGCATCAGATAGTAGTTTAACGCATAATCTTTAAAAACTACTATGAATGGGGGTAGAATATGCCTAAACGCACCTTCGTTTACGGTGCATCCATACTTTTAGGTGCTAACCTCATTAACCGTATCCTGGGCTTTATCTACCAGTATTTAATAATGACACATATTGGC
>JAQVLN010000088.1 GCA_028704155.1 Desulfitobacteriaceae bacterium | reverse complement strand
AAGGCAGAGTCTGGGAGGTCCAGATGGAGAATCTGGTGCTGGATGTCCATGGAGTTGTTTATTTGCTTACTGCTCCTTTAGACTTGCTGGCCAAGCTTAAAACCGGACAAGACCTTTTATTATACACACATGTTCATGTCAGGGAGGATGACTTGTCGTTTTACGGCTTCGATAGTTTGGAAGAAAAACGGCTTTTTTTATTAATGTTGGGAGTATCCGGAATTGGTCCTAAAGCTTCGCTGGCTATCCTATCGACATTTACTCCGGAAGAAATTCAAACGGCAATAACAAGTGAAAATATCAGCCTGTTAACCAAAGTTCCCGGTATCGGAAAAAAAACCGCTCAGCGTCTGGTTCTGGAATTAAAGGAAAAATTCAAAACAGTAATAACAATTGAAAATAAAGATTCGGTAGTTCAGCGTGGCATTTCCGATGCCTTGGAAACTTTACTGGCTTTAGGGTATAATATGGCAGAAGCTCGGCATGCTTTGGGAGATATTAAGGGTGGCCTGGCTGATTTAACAACGGAAGAACAGGTTAAGGCTGCCCTGCGTGTTCTGTCAAAGGAGGTGGGCAAAGATGGATGAACGTTTGATTGCTCCCCGAAAACAATCCGGAGATCAGGAAGGAGAGGTTATTCGGCCACACCATCTGCACGATTATATAGGACAAACCAGGGTCAAAGAAAACCTGAAGATCTTTATTCAGGCTGCTTCCGGCAGAGGGGAAGCCCTGGATCATGTTTTGCTCTATGGCCCGCCGGGGCTGGGAAAAACAACTTTAGCCAATATCGTCGCCACGGAAATGGGAGTAAGTATTCGTACGACCTCCGGGCCGGCAATCGAACGGCCCGGTGACCTTGCTGCTATACTTACAGCCCTTGAACCGCGTGATGTGTTGTTTATTGATGAGATCCACCGTTTAAGCCGGACATCGGAAGAAGTTCTCTACTCGGCTATGGAAGACGGTTGTCTGGATATTGTGATTGGCAAAGGACCCAGCGCCCGTTCAATCAGATTGTCTCTTCCTCCCTTTACCTTAATTGGGGCAACTACCAGGGCAGGACAGCTTACATCTCCCCTGAGAGACCGTTTCGGTGTTATCAGCAGGCTGGAATTTTATGAAGTCGGGGATATTCAGACTATTATCTGCCGGACCGCCGGAATTTTGCAGACAGCAATAACTAAAGAGGGAGCACAGGAAATTGCCCGGCGTTCACGGGGAACTCCGCGTATTGCCAATCGTTTACTCAAGAGGATCCGGGATTATGCCCAGGTTTGGGAAGACGGCACCATAACCAAAATATTAGCCCGGGAGGCTCTGGACCAGTTGGAAGTAGATCAGGCCGGTTTGGATCAAATAGACCAGAAAACTTTAAAAACTATTATTATGACGTTTAATGGCGGACCGGTTGGTTTGGAAACCCTGGCAGCTACCATCGGGGAGGAAGCCGATACTTTGGGGGATGTTGTGGAACCATTTTTATTGCAAATGGGCTTTCTGCAGCGCACCCCGCGGGGAAGGGTAGTGACTGCCAAAGCTTATCAGCATCTGGGTATACCTTTGCCCCAAAAACGCAGTGACTCGGGCTTATTTGAAGAAAATGGAGTATTAGTTGAGTAAATAGGGCAATCTGTTCACAGGAGGAAGGAGAGTGATACTCTTGCGTCTGCCTGTGAGTCGATTAGCATTGATAACAGGAATTGTAATTCTAAATATTTTTATTGCCGTTCAATGCCTGGCCAAGGAAGTTGCCGTAGAATTGGTTTGGAAACTGGGGCAGGTTGGCTGGTTGAACATAACTGTTGAAGAAGGTCCTTATGAGCTGATTGCTGATAATTTATCCTGCAGGCTGCCGGCAGGTTCAAGTTTACAGATGGGCTGGGGAGGTTGGGCACCGGTAATAAGAATTAACCATGAGAATTTTCAGATATTAAGAGGATCTGCAGTTGAATTAAAGGAAATCTCTAAAGGCAGTCTGAAAATAACCTCTTTTAAAGGTGAGCAGTTTTCTTATCGCGGCGGATTAAGCTTAACCTGGCTGAGTGACCGCTGGAAGCTGGTTAACCATCTGGAAGAAGAAGACTATCTTAAAGGGGTTGTTCCCATAGAAATGAGCAATGCCTGGGCCGGGGATGGCCTTGAGGCTTTAAAAGCACAGGCAGTTACTGCCCGGACCTTTATGGTTAAGAAAATGCAAGGTAAGGAAGTTATTACTGATTCACCTGATATTGATCAGGCCTATGCAGGAAAAGCAAGTGAAGGCTTGGCGACGGCGGCAGTGGTGGCGACCTCAGGCCAAATTCTGGTTGATAAGCAGACCTTAAAACCAATTGATGCTTATTATTCTTCTCATAATGGAGGTTATACCGAAGCTGTCGAAAATGTCTGGGGCAACAGGGACATTCATTATTCTGCCCATCCTGACCAGTTTTCGAAGGGAATTGGCGGGGCAGCAGACCAATGGCGCTTTATTGCTTCTGCTGAGGTTATCGGTAAAAGTTTTGGTTTAGGGCCAATCAAGCAAATAGAACTTGACAAGTTTCCCTCAGGTAGGGTAAAAGCAGTCAAATTGGCAGATAGAGCCGGACAGGTCAAAACAATAACGGGCAGGGAATTTGTTAAAGCTTTTTATCCTTTTGGGAAGCCTATTAACAAATTTGCCCTGTTAGGCAACTTTTTCGAAGTAAGCTATATTCCTGCGGAAAATTCCCAAGAAGTCCTGCCCGGTATGCCGGGTTCAGGTTTTCTTTTGGAAAAAAAGGAACTTCGGGGTCCTTTGCTGACCAAAATTATCAGTTCCAATCAGGGAACCAGTCAGACTGTACAGCCTTATGGTGTCTTTATTTTTAAAGGTCAAGGTTGGGGACATGGTGTGGGCATGTCACAATGGGGAGCTTATCATATGGCTCAGTTGGGATATTCTTATTCTGATATACTTTCTTTCTATTATGATAATGTTTTGTTGATGAAAAGATAAAAAGTGTGATTTGCCTGTTCGCATGTACTGCATTTGCAATTCACTTGACAATAAGCCTGCACGCCAAAACCTCTAAGAGAGGCTGGGAACCGGCAGTGAAGGTGGATGAGGTAAACTGTTTTGAATGTATCGGATTTTGATTTTTATTTACCTGGGGAGCTGATTGCCCAACGGCCAATTGAGCCGCGTGATTCCTCCAGGTTAATGGTAGTTAATCGGACCAAACAAAGTATCGAAAATTCTTTTTTCGGGGATTTGGGCAGCTTTTTAAGAGCCGGAGATGTTTTGGTACTGAACAATACCAAGGTACTTCCTGCCCGGTTGATTGGTTATAAGCAAGATACTCAGGCCAGGATTGAAGTGCTGCTGCTGAAACGGCAGGAACGTGATATTTGGGAGGTCCTTGTTAGACCTGGCAAAAGGCTTAAAGTCGGGCAGTGCGTTTTTTTTGCCGGGGATCTGCTCAAGGGACAGCTTATGAAGGTCCTGGCAAGTGGTAATCGTCTTCTCGGGTTTGAATATAAGGGGGTATTTGAAGAAGTCCTCGATAGGCTGGGTAAAATGCCCCTGCCGCCGTATATTACTACCCAATTGGAAAATCAGGAGCGCTACCAGACAGTTTACGCCAAAGAACGTGGTTCAGCCGCAGCACCTACAGCGGGGCTGCATTTTACTGCGCAGCTTTTGGAACAGCTTAAGGCTAAGGGAGTTGAAGTTGCCGAAATACTTTTGCATGTCGGGTTAGGTACTTTTCGTCCGGTTAAAGCAGAGGATATAAGAGCCCATGTCATGCATTCTGAGTATTACCGGGTTTTGCCGGAGACTGCGGAACGATTAAATCTGGCTAAAAAAGAAGGCAGAAGGGTAATAGCTGTTGGAACAACATCGGCTCGGACTTTGGAATCCATTGCCGATGAGGCCGGTTTTGTAAAAGCAGGAGAAGGCTGGACCGATATTTTTATCTATCCGGGTTATCAATTTCAGGTAACAGATGGACTTGTTACAAATTTCCATTTTCCCAGATCAACCTTGGTAATGCTGGTCAGTGCTTTTGCCGGTTATGAACTGACCCGCAAGGCTTATCTGCAGGCTGTAAAAGAATGTTATCGTTTTTATAGTTTTGGTGATGCGATGTTAATAATTTAATTTGAAAGAAGGTTTTAGGCAGCAGTGGTGGTCAGGTTGGAAATATTAAAAGAAGATACCCGTACAAGGGCACGTATCGGTAAACTTTATACACCTCATGGCATAATTGATACACCTGTATTTATGCCGGTAGGAACACAGGCTACTGTGAAGACCATGACCCCGGAAGAACTGAAGGACCTGGGCGCCCAAATCATTCTCAGTAATACTTACCATCTATACTTACGTCCCGGACATGAGTTGATTGCTGAGGCCGGGGGTTTGCATACTTTTATGAATTGGGACCGGGCAATCCTGACAGACAGCGGCGGATTTCAGGTCTTTAGCCTGGGAGCTTTACGGAAAATCCGGGAAGAAGGGGTAGAATTCCGTTCCCATATTGATGGTTCGTGCCAGTTCTTAAGTCCTGAGATCGCTACTCAAGTCCAAATAGCCCTGGGTGCCGATATCATCATGGCTTTTGATGAATGTGCTCCTTATCCCTGCACCCATGAATACGCCGGGAATTCTTTGGAACGTACGACACGTTGGACCAAACGTTGCCTGGAAGCTTTGGGAACAAATGAAAAACAAGCTTTATTTGGAATTGTCCAAGGCGGGATTTATCAGGATTTGCGTATTCAAAGCGCCGAACAGATTGTCGGACTTGATTTGCCGGGCTATGCGATCGGCGGACTCAGTGTTGGTGAACCTAAAGAACTGATGTACGAGGTGCTCGATTATACTGTTTTGCATTTACCAAAACAAAAACCGCGCTATTTGATGGGCGTTGGCTCACCTGATGCCTTGATAGAGGGAGTAATGCGTGGTATTGACATGTTTGACTGTGTTTTACCAACGAGAATAGCCCGCAATGGCACTGCTTTGACCCGCTATGGCAAAGTCGTCGTGCGCAATGCTGAATCCGCCCGTAATTTTTCGCCCCTGGACCCGACTTGTGCTTGTTATGCCTGCCGGAATTATTCCCGAGCCTATATCCGTCATTTACTTAAAGCTGACGAGATTCTGGGCTTACGCTTAATGAGTATACATAACCTTCATTTTTTACAGACGATGATGCGGGAGATCCGCGAGGCAATCAGAGAGGAAAGGTTGCCTGAATACCGCCGGGCATTTTTTGCTGATTACGGTTATTAAGGTTAATAAAAATTAATTGTTCACAAATAAAATATTTTTTGCAGGATTTCTCAAGCAAATGCGGAATAGTTAATAATTACTGTTTCAATTAGATTAATTTAAGGGGGATGTTTGACAATGAATAATTCAACACTTACTTTGATTGGTTACTGCGTGATTATTTTTGGGATAATGTATTTTTTGATGATCAGGCCGCAACAGAAGCAGCAAAGACAGCGCCAGGCCATGATTAACAGTCTGAGGGTCAGGGACAAGGTAATAACTACCGGTGGAATGTATGGCAAGATTACCAGGGTTAAAGATAATTCCGTAATTATGCAAATAGCCGATAAAGTTGAAGTTGAAGTGGCCAAGACCGGGATAATCAGTGTGGAAAACCGTGATGTAACTGCGGAGACGAATAAACAGAATAATGATAAAGCTAAACCGGAAAAAGCTGAAACCACAGCCAAAGCTGAAGAAACTCCAACCAATGACAGTGAATAATCAATATTTGTAGAAAAAACCATCACTAAACGGAGGAAACCGATGAAAAGAGTAAATATCGTTAAATTAGCTGTACTTGTGCTGTTGGTTGCAGTTGCTGCAGTTTTTTCCTTTCAACCCCTGACAGATCCCCAAAAGGGCATTCCTTTAGGGCTTGATCTGCGGGGCGGGGTCCATATGGTGCTGCAGGCAGAACCTGGCAAGGATGGCAAGGAAATTTCTAAGGATGATATGGACACTGCTAAAGCGATTATTTCTAAGCGGGTAAATGAACTGGGGATTTCCGAACCCGTAGTTCAAACTGATTATGATAAAAAAAGAGTCATTGTTGATATTGCCGGGATTCAGGATCCGGATAAAGCAGTTGATATTATCAAGACTACAGCCAAGCTGACCTTCAGGGATCCTCAGGGGAACGTGGTCCTGGAGGGCGACCAGCTTAAAGATGCCAGAGCCGATACTGGCCAAGGAGGAAGATTTGTTGTTAATATTAGTTTTTCTCCCGAAGGAGCCAGGAAGTTTGCTGATTTAACAAGTAAATATGTTGGCCAGCGAATAGGGATATATTTAGATGAAGAAATCCTGACTAATCCTACAGTTCAGACTATCATTAGTGATGGGCATGCTGAGATTACCGGGTATTCGACCTTGGAGGAGGCTGCCAATGATGCCGTTCTGATGCGTTCAGGCTCTTTGCCTGTTAGTATGTCGATTGCTGAGAAACGCCATGTAGGAGCTTCTCTGGGAGTGGATTCTCTGCAAAAAAGTATCAGGGCCGGAATTTTCGGAATTGCCTTCATTTTTCTTTTCATGGTGGCCTTTTACAGGCTTCCGGGGTTTATCGCAGATTTTTCCCTTATCGCTTATATACTGATTGTACTTTGGATATTAAAGTTATTTGGAGCTGTTTTGACTTTGCCGGGGATAGCCGGGCTTATCCTTTCTATCGGAATGGCGGTGGATTCTAATATTATTATTTATGAACGGATCAAAGAGGAACTGCGCTTGGGCAAGTCACTGCGCGCTGCTGTAGAATCAGGGTTCAGCAGGGCATTTGCTACTGTTATTGATGCCCAAGTGACAACTTTGATTGCTGCTGTTACCTTATATTTCCTGACGGCGGCTTCTGTTAAAGGTTTTGCGCTAACCTTGGGAATTGGTATTTTAGTCAGCCTGTTTACAGCGATTACCTTTACGAGATTTGTTTTACGTCTGCTTGTTGGGATCAGTCCCAAAATGAATACATTCTGGTATGGTGTTAGGAGGGAGGTATAATGGCAGCTAAAGACAAAAATAAAGTAAATGAACCATCGAAAAATTCCAATGCCGGGGTTGCTTCTTATGAACAAGTCCAGAAAATGCATCCTCTATATTTTAATCTTGTCAAGAAAAGGTATTGGTGGTTTGCCCTCTCCCTGCTTCTTCTAATCCCGGGAATTATTTCACTGTTCCTGCAGGGACTTAATCTAGGCATTGATTTTACCGGTGGAACTATGCTTGATGTTTCTTTTAATCAGGCCGTTACCCAGACTGCAGTTTCCGAGACCATGAAATCAGTGGGGTTGGATGGAAAAGTACAATTATCCAATGGTGATACTTCAGCCCTGATTCGTACAGTCCCATTGGAAGAAGATCAGAGGAATAATTTAATTAGCGCACTGCAGCAACAATTTGGTGATTTTGACAAAGGTGCACTTAAGGAAGACAAAGTTGGAGCAGCCATGGGAGAAGAATTGACCCGGAATGCTTTTTGGGCTTTATTAATCGCCTGCGGTTTAATGATCGCCTATATTAGCATACGATTTCAATTTACTTATGCTATATCCGGAATTATTGCTTTGTTGCATGACGTTTTGGTTACAGTGGGAGTTTTCTCCCTTTTCCAATGGCAGATTGACGCTACGTTTATCGTTGCCATTTTGACTATCTTTGGTTACTCAATTAATGATACTATAGTTATCTTTGACAGGGTTCGGGAGAATGAAGCCCGGATGAAACGTGGAGACAGTTATGAGGATATGGTAGATAAATCTGTTTGGCAGACCATGCGCCGTTCTATTAATACTGTTGCCACTGTCCTGATTGCCTTATTGGCAGTCTATATCCTGGGTGGGGAATCTACCAGAATGTTTGCTTTGGCTATGCTGATCGGCGTTTTCAGCGGCGCGTATTCATCTATCTTTAATGCCAGTCAGCTCCTTGTGGAGCTCAAGCAACGTTTAAAGCTGCTTCCTGCCGGGACCAAAGCCTAAATTAATTTTTCCGAAGAATTTTCATTATGTTTTATAAGCGAGGGATCTTGAACAGATCCCTCATTTGTTCGTCCGGCATGTACACCAAGCCGATGGGTTGAAAGAAACCATATTACCTAACCAGCGGGAAGATAACCCGTAAGCAAGGGCGTCACTGGCTAACGGTGAGGTCTGAAGGAAGCCGAAGGGAGAATCTGGAACATAGCGGAAGCGAACCGAGGTTGGCTCTCCAGGTGGGCAACCCTGCGAAAGAT
>JAQVLN010000087.1 GCA_028704155.1 Desulfitobacteriaceae bacterium | reverse complement strand
AATTTTATTAATTCCTTTTTGAAACAAGTTTGGAACAAGAAATATTTAGTGATGCATCAGATAGTAGTTTAACGCATAATCTTTAAAAATTACTAGTTTTCTTATGAATGGGGGTAGAATATGCCTAAACGCACCTTCGTTTACGGTGCATCCATACTTTTAGGTGCTAACCTCATTAACCGTATCCTGGGCTTTATCTACCAGTATTTAATAATGACACATATTGGCGGAGAAGCTTATGGTTTATTTACTATGGTTTTCCCAATTTATATGATGGCTTTAGTCCTGACGACTGCAGGAATACCATTAGCTGTCTCAAAAATGGTATCAGAAGAAATTAGCCTTGGACATTATCATCAGGCAAAAACAATTTTTCATATTTCCCTTATCATCCTGATTATTTCCGGAATAACAGTAAGTATCGGCCTTTACACGCTTGCGCCAAGATTGATAGATAGAATCTTTCCTGATCCCAGGGTTTTGAATGTGTTTAGAGTTTGTACCCCGGCAATTATTGTAGTTTCAATAGCCTCGGCATTCCGCGGATATTTCCAAGGCATGCAAAATATGGCGCCAACTGCTGTCAGCCAAATATGTGAACAAATTGTACGGGTTTTCGTTGGGTTTTCGGTAGCCGCAAGTTTCCTGGCTAAAGGAGTAGAATGGGCTGCTGTCGGATTGGCTCTTGGTATGTTTGCAGGTGAATCCGTCGGATTAATAGTGATTGTTATTCAGTATTTTTTTACAAAGAAAGCTATTCCTGCAGAAGGGCGTTTAAGTATGCAGCCTGTTCAAACATTGATCAAAATATGGCACTTGGCTATACCTGTAACGCTGGGACGATTATTAGCCACAGGTCTTTCCTCTCTGGAAGCTGTATTGATCCCCTTGCGCTTACAGGCCGCCGGGTATAGTGCCGGTCAGGCGGTAACCTTATTTGGCCAACTAGGAGGGTCAGCTTTTACCCTTTTGACATTTCCCAGTGTCTTTACCTTTGCCTTATCAACCTCACTTGTACCTGCTATAGCGGAAGCTACTGCTCAACAACATTATCAAGTCGTAAGGTCCAGGAGTTTCGAGGCAATCAGGCTGACAATTCTTCTGGGAATTCCCTGCCTGATTGTGCTTTTCTATTTTGCTTATCCCCTGACTGCCTTTTTTAAAAGTTCAAAAATTGCTCCTGTTTTAAGAATCCTGGCAATAGGAGGTATTTTCACATATCTTCAACAAACTACTACCGGTATACTTCAAGGATTAGGTAAAGTTCAGCTTCCGGTTATTAATTCCATAATAGCAGCTTTTTTTCGTATTCCAGTGATGTATATTTTAACCGGACTGCCCCAATGGAATATAGCAGGAAGCGCCTGGTCTTATGTTTTAGGTTATGTTGTCATGGCAGTACTTAATTTGGCAGCAATCATGCATCATACAGGATTACCTCTGGATCTTCGGCATTTCATTGTGCAACCTATCTGTGCAGGTTTTTTAATGCTTATTACATTTCACCTGTTGTCCCTATTTATTATTGAAAATGTTTTTTGTTTTCTGGCAGTACTCGGCATCGGCTTTCTTGTTTATGCGTCAACCTTGAAAATTAATGGAGCCCTAACAATGACAGATTTACGTAAACTGCCCTGGATAGGCAAATTTATACCATTTTAAAGTAGGAATTTTAACGGATTTTATTTTATAAACAATAAAACAAAAATATCCCAAGATATATAAAACATTTTAATAAGTCCATAAATTCAATACTATATATATTTTAATTTTAGTAAAAAATAATAATGTGTGAAATAAAGATTGAAAGGAGAGATAATTATGAGTCGGCGTCGTAATAACGGACTCCTGCCCCAGTCTATTTTAGATGAATTTAGAAATGAGGTAGCAGAAGAATTGGGTTTGACCTCTAAAATTCAAACTCAAGGTTGGGCTAATATGACTTCTCGTGAATGCGGTCATGTTGGCGGTCGAATCGGCGGAAGTATCGTTAAAACAATGATTCGCAGAGCTGAGGAAGAACTGAAAAGGAATTCATAAATAATCTAATTTAAAGGTGCAACATCAAGTTGCATCTTTTTTAAATATATTTCCCCAAATCTTCAATATCCTTTATCTTTTCATAATCTGTCAAATCACAATGAAGAGGAGTTATCGAAACATAACCCTCTTGAATTGCATTTAAGTCTGTATCTTTTTCCTGATCTTCGGTAATTGTACCTGATTGCCAAAAATATCTTCGACCGCGAGGATCAAGGCGACTCTCGAATACATCCTCATAAACGGTCTTACCAAGTTTTGTAACCCTTACGCCCGACCAATTATTTTCCGGTTTAGCAGGAATATTTATATTGATAAGACCTTTATAAGGTCTTTCCAGTAACTTAGGTAATAAATTGATAATAAATTCCGCAGCAGGTTCAAAGTTTGAACCCTTCTTATAACCTGCCAAAGAAACTGCGATTGAAGGAATTCCTAAAAAAACTCCTTCCAGAGCAGCTGAAACCGTACCGGAATAGAAAACATCGGTACCGATATTTGCACCCGAATTAATTCCCGAAACTATTAAATCCGGACTAGGAACTATTTTTCCCTGGATAGCTAATTTAACACAATCAGATGGTGTCCCACGAATGGAGAAACCTCGTTTATTACCTTCAAGCGTATGTTCTCTCACCATAATTGGATTAAATAATGTAATTGCATGACCAACAGCGGAACGCTGGCCTTCCGGGGCAACAATACTGAGATCCCAGTTTTTTTCTTTCAATAGTATTTTATAAAGAGTTTGAAGGCCCCGAGCGTAGTAACCATCGTCATTAGTAAGTAAAATCTGCATATTTCCTCCGAAAAGAAATCATTTATTATTTATAAATTATATAACCGGTTGCTTAATCAATTTCGTAAATCGAAATTATCATAATCTCTTCCTTTTTAGTTAAGCCAAACATAACCTGATGATTTTTTAGGTTTTTATTTAAAAAATCTATAACTTTATAAAGTTCAGCATTGGTTTGAACCTTACAAGTCGCAATTAATTCCATACGACCAGTATTATTATCAGCCATTTATCTTCTCCCTATCATAAATGTCCATGGATTAAAGCAAATCCTTCAGCCCTGGTTGCTTGACTGCTTTGAAACATCCCGCGTACTGCAGAAGTAATTGTTTGTGAACCTGGTATTTTTACACCACGCATAGTCATACACATATGCTCAGCTTCAATTACAACTAAAACCCCGCGGGGATTCAGCATCTTCATAATTGTATCGGCAATTTGAGAAGTCAATCTTTCCTGCAATTGCGGCCTTTTGGCAAAACCCTCGACAACCCGGGCTAATTTGGAAAGTCCGGTAACCTTACCTCTGCGCGGAATATAGGCAACATGAGCTTTTCCATAAAAAGGGACGAAATGGTGTTCACACATTGAATAAACAGGAATATCCTTAACAATAACCATCTCCTCATGTTCCTCGGAAAATTGCACTTTAAGATGCACGCTGGGATCTTTCTCTAAACCGGAAAAAATTTCTTCATACATTCGTGCTAAACGTTTAGGAGTTTCTCTCAGACCTTCTCTCTGAGGATCTTCCCCAATAGCTTCCAGGATCATAAGTACAGCTTTTTCAATTTTTTCTCTATCCATCAAAAATACTCCTTTCTTCAATATATGCTTTAAGAAAGCTATACTTACATAAAATGATCATAATTGGCCTTGAAGAATATGAGTTTGTGGGATTATCCTGACATTTTTTAAGCTTTCTAAAAAATAATCCTGCCATTCCAACATTTGACGTGGTTTTGGAGGTACTGTTTCCCTGACAGCAGTAACCGGCTGAAGAATTGTCGGAATATCAGGGTCTATATCCGCAATTAACTCCCTGGCAGTTTTTATATCAGAAAACTGGCTGGTGTTAGATAATACTATTTTTATGAAAAAATTCTTCACTTGTTTGCTTTTAATAAGAAAACGGCAATGTTCATTCCAAAATACCTGTCCATTAAAAGGCAGTTTAATATCCATACTAATGATATCCAGTAAGGGAAGAAGAGAATCAAGTCTATCTGGTAAAGTACCGTTTGTCTCAAGATAAATTTTTAAACCTTTTTCTTTAACTAAAGGAATAAATTGAGCCAGTTCCCTGTTCCATAGCAAAGGTTCACCTCCGGTAAAACTTAAAGAATGATGTCTGACAAAATTAAACTTCAATAATAAATCCAATAAAAATTTTAATTCAAGAGGATTATCGTAGTATTGAAATGTCCTGGAACCAGGAATAACTTCCATTGATAACCTGGGTAATTTATCTACAAAAGTGTCACAATACGGACAAGTTAAATTACACCCGGGAAGCCGCAAAAAGATTTGTCGTACCCCTACATATGGCCCTTCTCCTTGGATTGAAGAAAATATTTCATTGATAGGCAGATATAACATCAGATTACCCCTCTGACTTTACAACGTGCTAATAACACAGACTCCATTTCACCGCAATAATGAGACGCCACTTTTTCTCCGAAATCCAACACATCAAAAACCCCTAAATCCTCTAAACTCACAGTAGGAACAGGGGTATTCACACTCGAAATATTCAGTCCGCAGTGAATAAGTGTGGATACTGGTGATAATGTGCTAATACTTACCGATAATTTTTCTTGTTTTCTAAATAAATCATCCCCATCACGTCGCAGTGATTTGTCTCCTAATGTTTCCAGTTCTTCTTTGATGATAGAAATTAATAAACGCTGGCGGAGAATGGTTTTTGCTAAATCCAGTTCAAAATGTTCAATTATAAAGTGCAGCATATCTTCGCTCCAGATCCATTCCTGAGCCCGCACATCTTCCAGGTCAACCATCTCAGCCTGCCGGACACTGCATTTTCCGCGAAAAACCACAATACTGTCACCCATAAGACCGTAATTTTTAAATGTAAACAGAGATTGAAGCTGGCTGCCATCATAGTCAAGTTTATCTTTAAGTATAATGTATTTCATTATCAGACCCCCTCCTTTTGCGAAACATCAGAAAAAATTTCATCTACAAGTTTTTGCCGGCTATTATTCAACAAAGCCCTTTTAAAATGTTGGCAACTTTCACAAGTTCCACATAGTTGAGATTGATCATTGTAGCAACTCCAGATATAGTGCCAAGGAATATTCAGGCGCAACCCTTCCCTGACAATGTCGTTTTTTGTCAGTTTTGATGTTGGACTTACCACTGTGGTTTTCTGCATTGTTGAGTATTTTAAACTTTGATTAATTGCATAAATAAATTTAAGGGAGTTATCCGGAAAACTGGAAGCTTCCTCACTGTTAAAACCGGTAATTATACTGGCAGGAGGTTTAAGGTTTTCAGCATACACTGCGGCAATGTTAATGAAAAGCCCGTTACGGTTAGGTACCCAAACATCTGCCGCATTTTTTATTCTCTGTTCGAAATTATCAAGGTCAATTCCTGAAATATTGGGTAAATCTTTTTCAGTATTAACCAAGGCTGTGGTTGTCTGCTCTTCTAAAAAGGGCAAGGAAATAATTTTATGAGCTATATCATAATGCGCTGCAATTAGTCGTGCTGCCTTGATTTCCTGTACCCTCGACCTTTGTCCATAATCAAAGGTCAGGGCCAAATCGAGCGTGTCATCTTCAAGATAAAGTCCAAGGGATACTGTAGAATCCAAACCACCGGAAAGCAATACAATTCCTGCCACTGTTAATCCTCCTCATAGATTGCCCAAGTATCGGGAGATTCATATACTTTTACCCATGCCAGACCGGTATCCTCCTCAAATTTTAAAACATTATTAACTTTTAAAAATATCTGTCTGGCAATATTTTCAGCAGTAGGATTAAGTTTTTTCTGACCGAATTCAGGTAGATCATTAAGTAAACAATGATCATAATCTGTTATAATTTGCTTAACTGCTTTTTTCAGATCGTGAAAATCAACCAACATACCTGCCGCAGACAATTTAGTTCCTTTCAGACAAACTTCCACTTCCCAACGATGTCCATGTACTTGTGCGCATTTTCCAGGATAATTCCGCAAAAAGTGAGCAGCATCGAAATGAGCTCGGATAGCTATTCGAAACATTAAACTTCTCCCTTAATTTCTGAGTAATATTTTATATTTTATCATTGTTCCAACGAAAAGAAAAATGTATAAATAAAGCAGCCGGACAAAAGGCTGCTTTACATGTTTACAGAAGCCTAATCTAAGAAAAGGCTTTTTAATAAGTATAACATAACAAATAAATACCTTACTCAGCATTCGTTTTTAGGTCCTTGCTTTGAAACGGCAATTACTTTTTCTTTCTCAATCATATCATATATTCTTTGTAAAATATTAGAACGTTCCTTTTCAATCGCTGTGAAATTCATTGCCGGAATATAGTATGATTCCAGCAAATCATGCATTTGTTTTGCCCGAAGGGAATTTTTTAATGCTCTTTCAATATGTTGATTAACCCTTTGCCTGCAATCATTTATATCGCTTTCAATCTTCTTTAGTTCGGAGTTATCAAGACTATAATCAAAATCCAGAGTAATAATCTTGCCGTCAAATTTTGGTACATAGGTATAGGGCTCCGAAGTAATTACCAAAGCAGTTTCTATTCCGGGAATAACAATTAGATCCAACTGAGATGGGTTAAGAGTATTATGATAGTATTCAACATCCAACCCCAGGATAATTGCCCGTTCGGCAACCCGCTTTAGAAAAGATGACTTTCCGCTGCCTGGCTGCCCACTTAAGGTATATAATTTATTTATTCCATTTATGAGTGTATCAATAAATTGTGTTTTCCCTTGCGGGGTATGCGCCCAGGCAAATAGATGCCTGTCCTTACCATTGCCCTTTGGTATCACCTTGAATATTTCTTTTTCCACTTTTAAGAATAATTGATTAATATATGTCCAGTCCTGATATTCTTTAATATAGAATTCCCATTCATCCAAAGCGTTATTGGCTTCACTCAGTGCAAAATAAGCAGCCTGAAAATATCTTCCAATCTGATGATTTGTTTCAATTATGTTCCCTTTGGAGTTTGTAATCTTTTCCTCATTCCAATATTCACCTAAATTTATTATTTCGTCAACTGCGCCGGGATTTTTAGGATCTACAATATGCGGAGTGGTTCCATCTAATAAAGCAATGCCCTCCTCGGGTATGGCTATTCCGTCAATACTGTTATTATCAGAAGAGCAACAATGATATTCAAGGTTATAACCTTTTTCAAGCATTGACTCGGCTATCTTTTTCATAAAGGTTGATTTCCCTACACCCGGTCCTCCTTTAATAACAAAAATATGCCGGCAATCCTGTTGAATTATGTTGTCATAATAAGAAAAGAATCCCTTTGAAGTTATTGCACCCGGAAACATTTTTTTAACATAACTTTTTGACATCACAGGGTCTCCCCTTTCCTAATCATTTATTTTACCTATGACTTCTCTCTTGTGAATTATATTAAGAATAGTCGAAAATAGTTACTGTGTTTGAGAATATAAAATGACTTCATTCAAAGTTGATTAACCCTGACGAAGTCATCGTGCTTTTTCCATTTTCTGCTGGTGCTTGAACAAACATGAAGATTTTCCTATAATATAAAGTGTCTGTAAAATTCACTCTCCAGAGAATTTCTGTGAGTAGTTGTATGATATGAACGATAAACAACTTCTTCTGAAAAATTCAAAGCATCACTAATGCGTACTTTTATAACAGGATGGGTTATTAAACCCAGCACCTCATTTCTGGTAAACCAGTTAACTTCCAAACTCTCTGAACAGGTTTTCAAGCTTCCGGATAAAAAATTACCGGTAAAACTAAAAATCACGCTGTTCGTGGAAAGGTTTGAATACACTCCGACCAAGCGGCCTACGGAAATTTCTGCACCTGTTTCTTCTTTTACTTCTCTTATCAAGCCCTCAATTAAATCTTCGCCTAATTCTATCTTGCCACCCGGCAATTCCCATCCTCTATTCGGGTCCAGTTTTAGCAGTACTTTCTCTGCAGAGTTACTTATAAATCCAGTTACAGCTACAATATGTTTCGGGACTTCCAACAATCATTCCTCCCAGAAATCAATTTTCCTTCTAAAGATATTTATTCGTCGGATAATACTGCATTAAACACTAAGAATTTTTACATAACATTTTCTTTGTCGGGGTCCGTCAAATTCACAAAAATAGATACCCTGCCACTGTCCCAGCAGCAATTTGCCTTTATGAATGATAACTGTTTGAGATGTACCTATTGTACTTGATTTTAAGTGTGCAGCCGAA
>JAQVLN010000086.1 GCA_028704155.1 Desulfitobacteriaceae bacterium | reverse complement strand
TCTAAATCATGAACATTAACTACTTGAAGATAATCTTCTCCGTCTTCATCTACAAACTCGATTTGAAGTTGTGGATTATTAAAGGATTGATCTCCTATGATATCAGTCGTGATATAAACATTTCCGTCACTGACATTCGCACCAGCAAGAGTGGCGCTCACATATACCAGATCGCCTTTTCTGTCGAGATAGAAGTTTGCCTCCCCATCGGTATCCTCTGCGGCATCATTGTCATAATCCAGATAATCTCCATCATTATCCAGATATTTGGCATTTGTGCTATCATAATCATTGCCACCCATAGTGTCGTAGATTACACCATTTACCTTAATAGCATTGTTATAAACAGCCTCAATTTCTCCGGTTATTTTGTCATTATAAACTTCGGCAAAGCCATCTCCGCCTTCATTGAAGTAAATAATGTCGCCCTTTACGACGTCTTCGGTACTAATCTGTTGGCCGTTCTTTACAATAACCTCGAAATCATCTTCAGTATCAAGGACTGTTCCATCATAACCAATGATGTCTTCACCGTCTACTTTTTCTACGACAGTAAATCCTTCAAACTCGTATACTTGAATATATTCTACATCATTAGATTTATTAAGAACCAGTTTTGCATAGTCATACGTAGTATCAGCCTGTAAGTTATTTGTACCAGCTACTCTTGCAGTATAAGCTACACGAGAAGCATCAAAACCTGAGATCAATACACTGGTCGGATCAATATCATATTCAGTACCTTTCCCATTTACGGTAACTCCGTCAGCATCATCATTAATCTCAATTGATCCATAAAGAACTTTGTTGCCTACCAGTTGATATTTAGTGAGATTATCGTCACCATCAAACCAAGCTTTAATTTCCTGACCAAGCACACCTTGGAAATCAAAATTCAGACCTGCTGGAATATCCAAAGTTTGAGGGTAACTAAAAGGTGTAGTAGGCGTAAATGTATCAAACGTAATAGTACGTTCTACAGAATCTACACCAATTACTCTGGCATTGTTCTTAGCATCTACGTAGCCAGGACGAGTAAAGTTAGCTTTCAGACTTCCAATTGTAATTGTGTATTCAACTAAACGTTCGATTTCATCGGCGTTTTCCGTATCGTATAATGTAACTTCTAAATTCAGACCACCAGGGGAGAGCTCTACACTTTCTATCCCTACACGTTCTAAACTGGCTGTTTGAAAGATTCTAACATCAGACTTGTCAATTGAGGTCAGTGGTTCAAGGAGATCAACAGATAAAATACGTCCATCTTCTGTAAGTGCATTTACAGTTATGGCTGACGGCTCTTCAATTATACCTCCATAGCCAACTTTAGCTTGAACAACATTGGATACAACACCTGTGCCGCCCAAAGCAATAACTGCGCTGGAAGCATTTAACTTGGTATTTACGATGTTGGCAGCCTTAACAATGCTGTTGTCAGTCAGCACAATCGGAGCACCGGCTTTTGCAGCCAGAGAAGAAGCAGCCAGAGCGTCAACTAAGGTAACTCCATTGGCAATGTAAACTTTGCCGTAGGAAAAGGTCAGTTCCTTAATAACTTCTACGTTGGTATCAAAGCGGTCTGCACCAAAGAGACGGGTCGCACCGGTTATATCTTTAACCAGAGTCGGTCCACCAATGATGTAGGTCTTGGAACCTTCGATTTTTGCAGAGTCAACACTGCCATCCAGGTTAGCCAGAACGATGGCATAATTGTTGGCTGCAGCAAAGGAAGCTACGGACAGAGCGTCGGGAATAGCATTGTAACCGACTACAAAAGTACCGGCAGGGCTGGATAATTTGGCATTGATCAGATCATTGGTTGCCAAACGGTCAGCACCGGAAACCTTTTCGACGGAAGTTGCCACAGTTTTAGCGTCAGCAACTACTGCATCGGAAACAGCACCAATTGCGATAACTTTTTTACCGCTAAGCTTTGCTTTTACAGCAGCATCCAAAGAATTCTTATAGGTTAAATAAATAGGGCTCACTGTTCCGGCAAGGGGTGCCACGGCCAGAGAATCAACTAAGTTAGCGTCATCAGCTGCAGCAAGAATTACTGTGTCGGCAGCACCGAAAGCATCGGCAATGGCTATCGCAGTCGCAATGCGGTCAGCTCCTGCCAAGCGTGTACTGTCAGCGGCAAACACTTGCAGCGGAACCATGGTCAGGACCATGGCGACAATAGCTAATATGGCCAAAGTCTTTTTCATCTTTCTCATGTAGTAATTTCTCCTCTCTTTCATTTGGAATGTGATTCTTGTCTGTGGAGCAAGGCTCCCGGTTATTAAGCCTGTGTCTCCTCACCCGCGTTGTCTGATTAATCCCTCACCCCCTCAAAAACGTATAATCTTTAGACATTGCGCAATATCTAAAGGCACCCACCCGCTTAAAAAACGGGGGCGTCCCCCCTAAAATAGGGGTGGCTTACCCTTTAGACTGCTAAAATATAATGAAGAAACCAGCAAAGGTTCTTTCATCCAAATAAGTATTGCAGAAGAGCACCTTGAATAAAGATATTCTTCAAACAGGCAGATATCCCTTCTAGACATCAGAGTTTTTTAAAAAATTCACAATTAAAAACCCCAGCAAACTCTCCCATAAAATTCTAGTCAAATCATAACTACAATTTTAAAGCATAAACCTCTATTTTTCCAGTGTTTTTTATCAATAATTTCTTAATAAATTTCTATTGCTTCAGAAAATTTTCCAAATTATCTGAACTGATGAAGTCAGGGACGGTCAGCACCTGTAATTTAAAAGGAAATCAGTGCTTCAGATAATTAAGAATCCCCTGGAATATTGCTCCAGCTGCTTTTTCCTGAAAATCAGGTGAACCTAACAATTTTTCTTCTTCAGGATTGGTGATAAAACCAAGTTCCACTAAAATTGCCGGCATTGTCGTATGCCTGATAACATAAAATGCGTTGTCTTTAACCTTGCGATCGTTAAATCCCAATTGCTTCACCAACTCTGTTTGCACCGCCTGAGCAAATATCCTCGACTGAACATATACAGGATTAGCAGAACTGTAAAAAGTTGAAGTACCTCCTACGGTGGAATCCGTGAAACCATCGTTATGAATACTCACAAACAAATCAGCCTTGGCTTTATTGGCAATATTCACCCGCGCTTCAAGCTCTGTCATCGCAGCACCTGTACCACCGGGAAGGGTATCATTAGAACGTGTCAGCAGGGCATTGCCCCCGGCAGACCGGAGCATATCAGCCAGAAACAAGGCAACTGCCAAATTATTATCTTTCTCATACGTTCCGCTATAGCCAATAGCTCCTGTGGCTTTCCCGCCATGACCGGCATCAACAACAATAGTCAACCCTGCCAACAGGCCCGGAGGCTGAGCAGTTCCAATTACTTGTTCCTTTACTGTCTCTGAAAGCACGGCAGGTCCCCCAACCAGATTCACTGTTGCGCCGGCTATCCTGAAAATATCTTCCATAGCAGAATAAGTCGCCGGTGGTAGGCCGGATGAGCCTGTGAGAAAGAGAGGTGCTTTCTCTTTGGCAGCAAGTGCCCCGACGACCAAACCATCGGGAAAATTTTCGCCGGTTGTAAGATATGCTTTATCCTGCTCAAACATGTCTTGCGAAAACCAGTAAACTTTTGCGGCTGTTTCATAACGATCGCTGCCGGCAAGCCGCTGAACTCCGGGAATCTCCTGCAGGGTTGTACCCGGAATAACGGCTTCCCCGCCAATAACCAGAGTTTTAGGATCTGCCTCACCTGAAATCAGCTGCTTAATTTGATTTTTAGTCACCTCAGGCAGACCTTGCTTTTGGGTTAAGAGAATAGGAGTTTCCGTAATACCGGCATAAGGAGAAATTGCCAGGACATCGGGGAAGTTTTCGCCGCTGGCAAGAATAACCTGACCGGTTGCACCCAGTCTTCCGGCTACCTGGACAGCAGTCTCATAGCGGTCTGTTCCTCCAATCCGTTCCCACGAAATCTCCTCCCTGTCCAGGACGTTGGTAATATTATCCCCCATTAATTGGGCACTGCCAAGGATAATTACCTGGTCAGCACCTAAACGCTGAATTTCGTTCAATACCTGATTGTCCAACTCACGGGGATAGGTAAGGAGGATAGGTGCCTCCAAACGATGTGATAAAGGCACTGCCACTAAAGAATCCGGAAAATCATCCGCCCGGGCCAGAATTACTGTTGAAGACTCTGACCAGCCTTTCCGGGAAACCTCAATAGCTGTCTCAATCCTTGTATCTCCGGCGATACGTTCAGTTTCAATGCCCGAAGCAGAAGCATACTCCACTTTTAGCCCGGCGAATCCAAATAATAAGAAGAATAGCGGCAAACTGCTCCAAATCAAAAACCGTTTCATTTAACCCTCCATTTGCAGGACACACTTTCACTTATACAGGATTGCAGCCCACAAATAATCTTAAACCAGAATTGTGTCTTAAATCAGATCTTAAGTTAACTCCCGGTAAATTTCGCCTTTATTAGCATTGTAATCCTAAAATAATGGTTCGACGAACTTTCGACAAATCCTCCTTTATATAGTTGGACTTTGGTTACAAAGTTCCATAAAAAATTGCCGGATTGGAGGATTGTCAGATCTTATAGCGAATTTAATCAAGAGCATTTTTTTGAAAGGAGTCTTTATTTATGAAAAAAACACCTCGCTTAATTATAACTTTTACTTTAATGCTGCTGTTTGTATCCCTGATAGCTCTAATAGTCCGGGCGGAATCTTCCTCAGATACTTCTTTGCGGCTTGCCGGGTCTGACCGTTACCTGACTGCTATTCAAATCTCACAGGCAGGCTGGTCCTCTTCAGCCAATGTTGTTTTAGCCCGCGGAGATAACTTTCCTGATGCCCTGGCCGGGGCAGTCCTCGCCAGAAAAATTAAAGCACCACTTTTGTTAACAGAGAGCAGTCAGCTTCGGCCCGAGGTTGAAGCTGAGCTTCAGCGTTTAGAGGTGACCAAGGTTTATTTGTTAGGAGCTCAGGCAGCCTTATCGCCGGCAATAGAAAGCAGGCTTACAGACCTGAGTATCAACTTTCAAAGACTGCAGGGCGCAGACCGCTACGGTACTGCCGCCGACATTGCCCGCATTACCGGGGCGCCGGACGCTGAAGCCTTTCTGGTAACCGGTTATCAATTTGCCGATGCCCTTAGCATCTCTTCCTATGCCGCCGCCCACAATATTCCAATTCTCCTGACTGATCTGAACAGCCTGCCCGGTGAAACCGTCCAAATTTTAAAAGAACTGAAAATTAAAAATATCACTATTATCGGCGGTCCGGGAGCAGTTAGTCTTGCTGTGGAAAATTCTCTTAAAGAAAGTGGTTATATAATTGAACGTATTCAGGGAGCAGACCGGTATGAGACTAATATTAACGTAATTCAAACCCTGAAATTTAATCGTACCGGGACCTTTTTTGCTACCGGGGAAAACTACCCGGATGCCTTGGCCGGGGCTGTTTTAGCCTCTGAGCAGAACCAGCCGATCTTTCTGATCCGGGATAAACAGATTCCTGACCAAACCTTAGCCTATTTGAATACCCTGCGCCCGCAAATTCAACAATTTACTGTTTTCGGAGGTTACGCTCTGATTCCGTATGGCACAGAGAGTATTTTACGGACAGGATCACTTAATCCGCGTATTTCACTCCAATACTGGCAAGCATACAATTATGAAGGCTATCAGAACGAACTCCAGGTAATTCCCGGGAATGCTGCCGCTGTTGTAGACTTTGTCGCTCCCAATTGGTACTGCCTTAATAACATCCCGAGTGGGCAGACTGCTGCAGACGGTTCCTTCTCCGGTAATAATGCGTTTAGTGACAATGATTATGTTAAGCTTGTCAAAGCAGCCCATACCCGCGGTTTAAAGGTTCTGCCAATTATCGCTTCAAGCTGGAACAATGACGGCAAAGCTGCCCTGGATTCAATGCTGGCCGACAAAAATTCCCGTACAAATCTGATTAACGGGCTGACAGAGATGATCCGAAAAACCGGCAGTGACGGGGTGGTGCTTGATTTCGAGTATTTGAGTGACACCTCAGGACCTAACCTTACCCAATTCACCAAGGAACTCGGGGCTCAGCTCAAGGCCCAGAACAAAATCCTGGTTATGGCCGTAATGGCCCGTACCTCTTCTACGGACTGGTATCCGGAGTTTGATTATCCTCGTCTTGCCCAAAACGTCGATTATTTAAATATTATGACCTATGATTACAGCACCTCGGTTCCCGGCCCGATTGCTCCCCTGGACTGGATCAAAAAGGTTCTGGTCTACACCAAAAGCCAGGGAGTAGCTATGAATAAAGTACTCCTTGGTATCCCCTATTACGGGCGGGACTGGACCGAAACCCCCAGCGGATATCAAAGAGCTTCAGTCAGCTTGAGCACTGCCCTTAAGACATCATCAGATTATAAAGCAGCACTTCAGCGTTTAACCTCGAGTAGTGATTCAACAGGTATCCCTTATTACACCTATACTGATACTGCCGGGGCTGCACACACAGTTTATTATGATGACCCTCAAAGCTGGGAAGCTAAACTCTCTTTGCTGGACCAGTATAATCTGGGCGGAATCGGTTCCTGGTCCCTGATGTGGTTAGACAGTGATACCGCTGCAAAACTCTTCCCCATTCTACAGCGGCATCTTCGTTAAAAGTACTCTGAGTTGAAAATATCTTTAAACTGATCAATAATTCGGTCAGCGATAACCTGTGAACCGCCAAGTACTTTTACAGGCATCACCCCGGGACCGACAGTTCTCAGGTAGTTGACCAACTCGGGATGCTCAGCCAAATTATCTTCAGGGACGAGCAGAAGTATAGCATTCCTATGTACTGCAAAAGCCGCTCCGGCCAAAGCATCCGGGAAATCCTCACCGGTTGCCAGGATAATTTCTGTGACAGGGTCTGTCCGGCAGCCAACCACAGAAACTGTAGTCGCATAACGATCCACTCCCCTGAGAGAGGTAACCTGAACTTCGGGAATTAATTCCTGAAGTTCTTTTTTAAGCAATCCGTACATGGTTTGATTAAAGCCAATGACCTCAACCTGCTGCACATCAAGACCTTTAAGAGCTTTCAGGGACGAATCATTTAACTGATTGGAAGGCATTAAGACCACAGGTATCCCCTTCTTGCCAGCGACTCCTGCAGCCCCTAAGGCATCGGGGAAATTCTCACCGGTAACAACAAAGGCCGAGCCATCAGATGTCCCCACCAACTCTGCTATTGCTGCGGATGTTTCATAACGGTCTGCACCCTGGATCCTGACTAACTGTTTTGAAGAAAAACCTGCCTGCAGGAGACTGTCAACTATTTCCTTACCCAAAGCTCCTTCCGCTCCAAGGAGAAAGATTTCCTGGGGCTGCAGACGTTTAATCTCAGTCAAGACCCGAATATCCATTTCATGCGGCGGAGTAATGAGGATGGGGGCATCGTATTTAGCTGCCAGGGGAACTCCGGCAAGAGCGTCGGCAAAATCATCGGCCCGGGCAAGCACAACTTTCCTTGATGCCCTGGAAGCTTTCGAAATACCGGCATCGGTCCAGCCTGCGCGGGCAACAAGCACTGCAGTATCAATGCGGTCAGTTCCAAACAAACGCTCTACTTCTACTGTTAAATCCCTGTTATGAATTGCGGTTGGGGATGGAATCGGGACCGGCATTCCGATCTCCGGAATATCCTCCAGAGCGGGACGGCTGATATTGACCGGTCTGATTGCACCTGATACGGACGGGATAAAGTTTTGGGCACAGAGGTCTAAAACAGAATCCTGGTATGTTATTTGTCCCTCTGTCAGCTGATGAGGATTATTCTTGCTCATATCATCCTTTACCCAACAATTATAAGCCCAGATCGCAAAATACCAGTTTTCCAGGATATTACGATTTCCATTTCCTATTTGGGGAACCATTTCATCAAACTTTTGATTTAATAAATCTGCACCTCGCTCAATATTAAAGTCAATATCGGTTTTCAGTTTTTCAATTGTCTCCAGGTCCTCACTGTCATAACTAGCAATTTGCATTATTCCGATAGCCGGATTGTCTCCTGCACTCATAAGGGGATTCCCCGCCGAATCCCACTGCCGCCAACCACTCTCCCGAAAAGCAATTGCCTTTAACAGCAAACTGGGAATTCCTTTAGCACGTGCTGTTGTTTCAAGCTTAATATTAATAACACTGAGCGGTGGGTTTACATTGGCGGCAGCATTTGTCCCAAAAGGAACAAGCCAAAACAAACTGATAATTCCCAACAGCCAAGCAGCCTTTATCTGGTTTCTATTGCGCGTCCGCATTCTCCTAATACACCCCCAAATAATTCATAATTCACAAGTTCACC
>JAQVLN010000085.1 GCA_028704155.1 Desulfitobacteriaceae bacterium | reverse complement strand
AAGTAGTTTCACTGAAAGTTGATGTCCGTATTTAGTACAAATGGCATATTTATAACACTATATATTGTGGCTTTTAAGACGTGCAAAATTGATTTCTGGTGTTATGAAACAGGCTCCTAGCGTATTCGCCGGATATTGATGGTTAGGGTGAACAACTTGTCCGGCCGGTTTATTTACAGCTAATAAGTAATTGTCTTCGTAAAGTATCTCAATGGGCAGGGGATCTGCTTTAATGTTCGCTGCTTCCGGAGTATTAAGATTAACTGTCAGGATCTCTCCGCTTTGACCTCTTCTTGTTAAATAAGTAAATTGACCGTTGACCCAGACTTTCTCACCTTGTTTAAGGGATTGTAATAATTTATTGGAAAAATGGAATTTGCGTTTTAGGATTTCCAGATATTTTTTGGCATTATCCTTTGGTTGCAAAGTATATTTCCATAGACTTTTTTCGGTTTTTTGCATTTGGATGTTCCTCCAGCTTAATTTTACCTTTTAGAAATATTTTGGATAGAAATATTTTTAAAAGGTAAAGTATGAGAAGTGAAGAAATACTGTTCTTTTAGCGAAAGGTGTGTTTAATACGAAAGATCCAAGAATGGAAAAATTAGCAGATAATATTATAAATTACTCACTGGGACTCAAACAAAATGAGAAGGTTTTGATAGAAGTTATCGGTTTGGAAATTCCTTTGGCACAAGCGTTAGTAAGACATGCTTATTTAGCAGGGGGTGTCCCATTTTTAACAATTTCTAATCATACTTTAATGCGGGAAATATTAAAAGGTTTAACAACCTCGCAAGCCGATGCAATGGCCCGTTGGGATTTGGCACGCATGAGTGAGATGCAGGCCTATATTGGCTTAAGATCAGGCGAAAATGTGAATGAATGGTCAGATATTCCCGGTGAAAAATTAGCAATCTATTTGTCCTACTATTCAAAAATTGTGCATTCTCAACAGCGGGTTCCTCATACGCGTTGGTGTGTTTTGCGCTATCCTAATGCCGCCATGGCCCAACTTTCGGGTATGAGTATTGAAGGTTTTGAGGATTTTTATTTTGAAGTTTGTAACTTGGATTATGCTAAAATGTCCGAAGCAATGGATCCTCTTGTCCAGTTAATGGAGCGGACCGGTCAGGTTCATATTCTCGGTCCCGGTACTGATTTAAAATTCTCTGTTAAGGGAATGCCGGTCATTAAATGTGCCGGGCACTTGAACATCCCGGACGGAGAAGTATTTACTGCACCGGTCAGGGACTCTGTTAATGGTAAGATTAGTTATAATACACCTGCAGTTTATCAAGGATTTAATTTCGAATCAATTGTTTTGGAGTTTAAGGATGGTAAAATTTTCAATGCTGTTGCCAATAATACTGAACGGTTAAACAGTATCCTGGATACGGATGAAGGGTCTCGCTATATAGGCGAATTTGCTCTCGGAATTAATCCATATATACTTAAACCAATGAAAGATGCTCTTTTTGACGAAAAAATAAATGGCAGTTTTCATTTAACTCCTGGATCCTGTTATGATGAATGTAATAATGGCAATAAGTCAGCAATCCATTGGGATTTAGTCAATATTCAACGTCCTGAATATGGCGGCGGAGAAATATATTTTGATAATAAACTTGTTCGAAAAGATGGAAGGTTTGTTTTGTCAAATTTGCAAATGTTAAATTTCGAGAATTTGGTTTAGCAGTTTTGTAATTGATTCATTAAAGGAGTCTCCGGGAAGAGTATGAAAAATAAAAAGATGTGTTTAGTCTATAATCCTTATGCAGGTCGTCGTAAATTTACTGCCCAGTTAGATACAGTTATCAGAATTTTTCAAGAGAGCGGCCATGATGTCAGCATTCATCGTACCAGTTCACCGGCCGATGTTGAGCAAGTAGCGAAACAATGCTGTGATGTCGAAAGTTTGGTTATTGCCGGCGGGGATGGAAGTATACACCGGATTGTTAATGGATTAATGAAAATTCCTTCAAATAAACGTCCGGTATTAGGGATTTTACCGGTTGGAACAGCTAATGATTTAGCCTATGCCTTACATTTGCCCCAACGCTTGGTTCAGGCTTGTGAAGTTATTGCCAGAGGCAGAATATTCGGAATGGATGTTGGGATGGTTAATCAACGTTATTTTGTAAATGTTGCCTGTGCCGGGTTGTTAACGGATGTTTCTTCCAAAGTGGATATCCGGATCAAGAATACCCTGGGCCAATTGGCCTATTATCTTAAGGGGTTGGAAACTTTACCAACCTATCATCCTTTCAGGGTTAAATTCGTACATGATGAAGTTGAGTTTGACGAGGAAATCTTATTGTTGTTGGTTGTAAACGGTTTTTCGGTGGGTGGATTAAGACGATTAGTACCAAGGGCTTCACTTAGTGACGGTAAACTGGATGTCTTAATTGTAAGGCAGACAGGTTGGCCGGATGCACTCCGGATTTTGTTAAATGCCTTACGCGGAGAGCAAGTAGACCACGAGAGAATTGATAAGTTCCAAATTCGAGACTTAACAATTTACACTGACAATGTTACGTGTTGTGATCTTGATGGCGAGATAGGTCCGGATAGTCCATGGCATATTCAGGTTAATTCCAAGATTTCAGTATTTTATTAACAGACGGAGGAATTCTATGATTGGTACTTCCTTTCAACAGGAAATTTTAACAAAACTCAGTGAACTGGGACAAACTTATATTGTTGGAGGAGCAGTCAGGGATGCCCAATTGAAGGTAGATTGCCGGGATCTGGATGCTGTAGTTGCCTTATCCTTAGATGAGTTAGAAGCTTCTTTAAGTAAATGGGGTTATCAACCTCATAGAATCGGAGTAAAATTCCCGACAGTATCAGTCTTCAAGAATGCTGAACGGCTGGATTTAACTGAACTCTCCGGGAACCCTCAGGAAGATGCCTTGAGAAGGGATTTTACAATCAATGCTATATATTTTAATGTTGGAACCAAACAGTTGGAGGATCCGTTATCTGGAATTGCGGACCTGAATTCCGGTATTCTGAGAGCTTGCGGAAACGCACAGCAACGCTTTGCCGAAGATCCTGTGCGAGTCTTGCGTTTGGTAAGATTCGCTCTTAAATACGGGTTTGAAATAGATGCTTTAACATGGCAGGAAGCAAAAAAGGCTTTACCTGAACTTGTTCAGACTGCCCCGGAGCGTATTACTGATGAATTCAGTAAAATTTTGTTACTGGATGATGTGGCAGGGGGGCTTAATTTACTTGATGAGTTAGGTTTTTTTAGTTCTTTTCTTCCCGAATTAGCCAGATTAAAAGGATTGGAACAGAATCGTTATCATACTAAAGATGCCTGGCAGCATACTCTTCATGTTGTCAGCAATACTCCGGCCCAATTATTAATCCGGCTTGCGGGACTTTTTCATGATCTTGGTAAATGGGAGACAGCCAGTCGGGAATGTTGCGTAAGAGGCAAATTAGAATATCGTAAAAATGGTTTCCAGTTAGACGAATTCCAGATCAAGGGAAAAAAACTGGAACGTTTCAAAAATAAATATGTTGAAATACGCGGGGCCCGTTTAGATAATTATCCTGAAACCATTCAGGTAAAGCGAATCAAGACTACTGTTCCGGGAGAAAAAGAGTTTGAATGGGTTCCGGATGGAAAACGGCATTTTATTGGTCATGAGAGGGAAAGTGGCTGCTTGGTCAAAAAAATTCTACCCCGGTTTCGCTGGTCTATGTTTTTAAATGCACCCCAAAGAAATGGTGAGGCAGAATTAATTTATTTAACAGAACATCATATGAAAGGAAGTTTGCTGTTCATGAATGAATTAATGGGTAGCTTCACTCCTGAAAACTTGAGGAATAAAGCCCGTAAATTTGCCTGGGAATCCGGTTGGGATGGCAGGCAGTATTCTGCGGAGAGGGTAGAGAATTTATTAACTTTGTGGAGAGCGGATTTTTTTGGCGGTAAACAAAGAGATGCCGGGGATTATCAAAGGTTTGAAATAATCCAAGCGGAAATCAACAAGTCTCGCAATCAGATTATAGAGCTGTTAGATCAATTTGATTGGACTGCTTTATATTCTTTTGCCAGGCAAAAAGATCTTAGCGGGGAATTATTAGGTAGATTTAAAGAATATTTACGACGTAAAATAATTGTAGATAACCTAAATGTAAATCTGGAATTTGATTTTTTAGAAAAGCAATTTTATCAATTTAAACTATTGCATAAAAAATCTGCAAACAAGAGATTAAGCAATGTATGAAGCGGATAAAGGGAGATCAAAAAAATTTAGGGAATGGGTATTAAGATGAGCAGTCCTGTCTGGAACAAAGAACAATTGCAATGGAAAGAAAATATTTGCCGTTGGTCCAGGGAGTTAGGCTTTGCGGCTATTGGTTTTATAAAAGCGCAAAGGAATTTCGAACTGGAAGCCTATTTGAAAAAAAGGCAGGACAACAATTTAAACACCCCTTATGAAACAAATGATAATCGACTGCGTTGTGATCCGCAGGCCGTCTGGAATGAATGTCAAACTGTTGTCGTCCTGGCTCATCCTCTTCCCTTGAGCAGTTCTCCTGGAGAAAATGAAGGAATTTTAGCCAGGTCTGCAGTTGGTGAGGATTATCATATTACCGTTAGTAATAAATTAAAATTATTATGCCAAGAAATAATTAAAAATGGCTGGAAATCACTGCCTCCTAAAACCCAAGTTGATATTGGGCCTCTAAACGAACGGGCTTTGGCTAACCAAGCAGGGTTAGGATGGCTGGGACGTAATCAGCAACTGATTATACCTGGTTATGGTTCTTTTGTGTCACTGGGATTATTGTTATTGGATCAAAGACTGCCATCAGACGATAGAATATCCGGGCAATGCGGGAGTTGTAAAAAATGTATAGAAGCCTGTCCGGTGCGGATTTTGGGCAGAGCAGATTTTGAGCCTAAAAGATGCTTTGCCTATCTTACCCAAAGTAAGGAAGTATTATCAAGTAAGCAGGTTAATAAACTGGGAGGACGTATATTTGGTTGTGATACGTGTCAAGAGGTTTGTCCGTACAATGAAACCCGGAAAATGAAAGAGAACGAAATAACTATACCGTTTACGGAGGAGTTATCGTTCTCCAAGGATCAAGATTTATCTAAAGGTCTTCACCGTGGTGTCGATTTACTAAAGATTCTGAATCTGACAAAAAGAGAGTTTAACATTTTTTACAGGTCAACAGCTGCCGGTTGGCGCGGTAAAAGTATCTTGCAGCGTAATGCTTTCCTGGCCTTAGTCAAGGCAGATGATGGCAGTCTCAAAGAGTGGCTTTTCGAGCGCGAAAAGCAAAACGGTCTTCCGCCAATATTGCTTCCTTATCTGATTTATATTCCAAAGGCCTGAATATTTTGATTAATTAAGCCGACGCTGGACAAAATGTGAAATACGTTCCAGTGCGTTTTTAATTTGCTCGGTTGAATAAGCGTAAGAACAGCGGATGTGCCCCTCTCCGGACGGTCCAAAAACTGAACCTGGGACTACTGCTACATTTTCTTCCCGCAAAAGTTCTCTACAAAAAACTTCGGAAGATAATCGGGTTGCTGAAATACTGGGAAAAACGTAAAAAGCACCCAAAGGTTCAAAACATGACAGTCCCATATCCCGAAAGCCCTTAACCATTAGACGGCGGCGTTGATTATAGATGTTGACCATCTCAGATTTGGATTGGCTGGCAGAAGTTAAGGCGTCCAGGGCAGCATATTGAGCAGTGATTGGAGCACAGAGGATAGTATACTGATGAATTTTGGTCATGCCGTATATCAGATCCTGATGGCCAGCTACATATCCTACACGCCAACCGGTCATGGCATAAGCTTTAGAAAAACCACTTAGGTGCAAGGTGCGGTTGCGCATTCCTGGTAAACCGGCAAAAGCAGTATGGGTTCCCTTATAAGTTAAATCTGAATAGATTTCATCTGAGAGTACAAGAAGGTCGTGTTCTTCAACGAATTTTGCTATGGGCAGCAAATCTTCACGGGTCATAATGGCTCCGGTGGGATTATTCGGGTAGGATAAAACCAACAGTTTTGCCTCAGGTGTATAGGCATTTTCCAGATCTTTTACACGCAACCGAAAATCTTCTTCCGCCCGGGTTGGTACATAACGGACTTTTGCCCCGGCCAAAGCTGCACAAGGTCCGTAAGCCACGTAGGAAGGATCGGGAATAAGTGCAACATCCCGGGGACTCAAGATTGCCCGCATAACAAGGTCTACTGCTTCGCTGGCACCAACAGTTATCAGGATCTCTTCGTTTGGATTATAGTCCAAGCCATAAGCATTACTTAGATAACGGGAAAGTTCCTGACGCAGTTGTAAAAGACCGGCATTACTGGTGTACATTGTCTGTCCCTGTTCCAGGGAAAAGATACCCGTTTCTCTTATAGTCCAGGGAGTAACAAAATCCGGTTCCCCTACTCCTAAAGAGATGACATCTTTCATTGTAGAAACAAGGTCAAAAAATTTTCGGATACCCGAAGGGGGCATTTCCCTGACGAACGGAGTAAGATATTTGTTCACGGGGAGATCACCAACCGTTCAGGTGTTTCTTCCATTCCCATCAATTCGGTTCCGTCTTGTTTATACCGCCGAAGTACAAAATGGGTGGCAGTACTTTGAATATGTTCAAGGGTTGCCAGTTTTTCGGCTACGAACAGAGCTACTTCCTGCATGCTTTTTCCTTCGATAATCAGGGCAAGATCATAGCCGCCGGACATAAGGAAAACGGTTTTAATTTGTGGGTATTTTATCAAACGCTTGGCAATTTTGTCAAAGCCAAAACCACGTTGGGGGAGGACTTTGACTTCTATAAGTGCGGCTACTTGAGATTCGCCGGTTTTTTCCCAATTAACATGAGCATGGTATTGAACTATTGCTTTATTTTCTTCCCATTGTTTTACACGTTTATTGATATATTCAACAGATAATCCTGTTTGGACAGATAATTGTTCAGTGGATATGCGGCAATCTTGTGAAAGCAGATTAAGCAGTTGGCGGTCTTCAGTAGATAACATTAAAGTTGTTCCTCCTTCTAATGGCAATACCCTTATCATATCATATGTAACTGTAATACAACAAGGAGCAGTAATACTGCTCCCGTAAACGAATAGCCAATCTTCATTTATATCATAGAGGGATTGTTTTGAGAGCCGGAAAGTTTAGGCTTTTCCTGACTTTGTGGCATTTAAGAGTCCGCCGGTAAGCAGGATTTCAGCTTGTCGTCGAGTCAGGTCATGACGTACCAAAATTGGTTTCGGATCATTGTCAATATAGAGGGTAAAAGGTTCAGGTGAAAGGATTGCCTGATGCAGGGAGGTTAATTTAATTACTGATTTGGCTTGGAGACGGTCCAGATCTTTCGAGTTGATAAATGTAAGGGGAAGAATACCGAAATTAATAAGGTTAGCTCTGTGAATACGGGCAAAACTCTGAGCTAAAACAGCCTTAATCCCTAAATACATGGGAGCTAATGCAGCATGTTCCCGGCTGGAACCTTGGCCATAGTTTTGTCCTGCTGCGAGAATGCCCTGACCTGCTGCTTTGGCCTTTGAGGCAAATTTCCGGTCAATTTTATGAAATACATATTCAGAAATAGCTGGAATATTGGAACGCAGGGGAAGGATTTTTGAACCTGCGGGCATAATATCGTCGGTTGTTATATTATCGCCCAATTTAAGAAGTATAGTTAGTTGCAGATCGTCAGCAAGGGTAGGCGCAATGGGCAGTGGTTGGATATTGGGACCGCGCAGGATTATGGTTTTGGGATCGCCGGGAGGAAGGATCATGGAATCATCAATGCGAAACTGATTGGGCATTTCAATAACTGAAGGCTTGCCTAAAGTACGCGGGTCAGTTAAATATCCTGTTAAAGCACAGGCGGCGGCGGTTTCCGGACTTGCCAGATATACTTTGGCATCGGCTGTACCACTGCGGCCTTCAAAATTACGATTAAAAGTACGGACAGATACCGCACCTGATGAGGGCGACTGACCCATTCCGATACAAGGTCCACAAGCAGACTCCAATAGTCTCGCTCCAGCATCCAATAAATTGGTTAAGGCTCCATTTGATGCCAGCATGGTTAAAACTTGCCGTGAGCCTGGGGAAATAACCAGACTTACATCAGGATGAATCTGAAGTCCCTTAAGAATTGAAGCTGCTCTCATCAGAGCCCTATAAGATAAATTTGTGCAACGTCCGAGTGCCACTTGCTGGACTTTGGTGTTTGTAAGTTTCTGGACAGGGACTACCCGGTCCGGACTGTGTGGTAGTGCTGTCATAGGAACAAGAGCTGATAAATCAATACATATTTCTTCATCATAGACAGC
>JAQVLN010000084.1 GCA_028704155.1 Desulfitobacteriaceae bacterium | reverse complement strand
CCCGGCCAAAGCTTAAGGAAGCAGGCAAGATGTTCAGAGCAGTGCGGCAGAAGCGGAGCACTGCTCTTGTTCTTGACGGCTAAAAAATTTTGATTTTTAAATTTTTCATGATATAATTTTAACCCGCATATCTAATTCTGCTGGATCAAACAGGGGGGGCAATCTTACTGACATGAACAGTCATAATAATCATCATCCAGAAGAGATTCGACAAAAAGTTGAACGATTATTACCCAAGGTGATAAAACCTGGGCGCTATTTAGGCACAGAATGGAATTCAATTCATAAAGAATGGGAAGCGACTTCTGTTCAGATGGCTTTTGCTTTTCCCGATCTATACGAGGTTGGAATGTCCCATTTAGGAACCAGGATTCTTTATCATCTGGTTAATTCAATAGCTGAATTTGCCTGTGAACGTGTTTTTGCTCCCTGGATTGATATGGAGGAAATGATGCGGGATCAGGGAATTCCCCTCTATTCCCTGGAATCTTTTAAGCCAATCAAGGAATTCGATGTTCTGGGATTCACACTTCAATATGAGATGAGTTATACAAATGTTTTGAATATGCTTGATTTAGCGGGTATTCCACTGCGTTCGTCCGAACGGGGAGAAGATGATCCCTGGGTTATTGCCGGAGGTCCATGTGCTTATAATCCTGAACCTTTGGCACCTTTTATAGATTTTTTTTTGATCGGAGAGAGTGAGGAACAATTACCTCAAGTCTTAGGGCTAATAGCTGAACAGAAGGAGAAAATGTCTTCACGTAAGGAATTCCTGACTGCAGTTGCTCAGATTGAAGGGGTTTACGTTCCTCAAGCTTATCATTTTTCCTATAAACCGGACGGAAGAATTCAAGGAATTAATGTAGATTCCGGTTTTCCCAAAGTTATCAAAAAGGCTGTTCTGAAAAACCTGGAAACGGCCTATTTCCCCGAACAAACAATTGTACCTTATCTGGAAATCGTTCATGACAGGCTCATGCTTGAGGTGATGAGGGGCTGTTCCCGGGGCTGCCGCTTTTGCCAGGCAGGAATGATCTACAGGCCTGTCCGGGAACGTTCGCCTGAAGTTTTATTACAACAGACTGAAAAACTCCTTCATTCAACCGGCTATGGAGAAATTTCCCTGACTTCTTTGTCTTCCGGTGACTATTCGTGTATCAGGCCTCTGGTAAGGGAACTAATCGATAAATATGAATCCGAAAGAATTGGTGTATCCTTGCCTTCCCTGCGAATAGATTCTTTTGATGTATCCTTGGCCGAAGAGGTTCAAAAAATCCGAAAGTCTGGCTTAACCTTTGCTCCTGAAGCGGGAACCCAGCGTTTGCGGGATGTTATTAACAAAGGTGTTACAGAAGAAAATTTGCTGAAAGCAGTTGAGGCAGCTTTCAGGGCGGGTTGGTCGAAGCTTAAGCTTTATTTCATGATTGGCTTGCCTACTGAGGAACAAACCGATTTGGATGGGATTGTGACCTTGGCTAATAAAGTGATCGCTCTGGGTACGAAATTAGGTCGGCGCAAGATTAAACTTACGGTATCGACCAGTTCGTTTGTTCCCAAAAGCCATACCCCGTTTCAGTGGGAAGCCCAGGAGCAGCAAGGTTCATTAGATCTCAAACAAAAATATTTACGTGAGAAACTTCGGGATAAACGGATAAAATATAATTACCATGATGTTCGGACTAGTTTCATTGAAGCAGTTTTTGCCAAAGGTGACAGACGTTTGGCTGAGGTGTTGGAATTGGCCTTTAAGTCAGGGTGTCGTTTTGACGGTTGGTCAGAGCACTTTCGCTATCAGGTTTGGGTAAAGGTCTTTGAAGAACTTGGTATTGATCCACATTTTTATGCCAATCAAGCTTTAAAGCATGATGATCTTCTTCCCTGGGACCATTTGGAAAGCGGAGTAGCTAAACGGTTTTTGATTGAGGAACATCATCGGGCTTTACAAGGAAAATTAACCCCGGATTGTCGTTTCGCTGATTGTACCGGGTGTAGTGTTTGCCCGGGAAGAGGGGTCCAGATAGAGTTGAAAGGGTGAATGTCATGAAGCTTAGAATTGCTTATACCAAATTGGAAGAAGCAAAGTATATTGGGCATCTTGACCTGACCAGAGTGTTTGAACGGGCTATGCGCCGTGCCGGAATTCCTCAGGCCTATACAGAGGGTTTTAATCCTCATCCCAAAATTTCATTTGGCTCGGCTTTAGCCGTTGGCGTTGAAGGTGAACGGGAATATGTTGATATTGAACTCCAGCGGGAAATGGATTTAAGCGAAGTATTGGGAAGTCTTCAGGAACAATTGCCGGCAGGAATCCGTTTGCTTGAAGGTTTGCTGATTGATTCCCGCAGCAAAGCTCTGATGTCTGTGCTGAATGCGGCTCTTTATCGCATACGTCTTCCCATGGCTTTACCTATACAAGCCGAACGTTTGGCTGAAGCTATTAAATCCTGGCTTGGTCGTGAGCAGATTACTTATACACGCTATTCTAAAAAAGGACCTACAGAGAAGGATATTCGTCCTTGGGTTAAGCATTTGCATGGCGAGATACATGGTGACGAAGTTATCTTTGAACTGGAAGTGAGATTGGGAAATCAAGGCAGTGTCCGTCCTGAAGAAGTTGTGGGGAGTTTGCGTGAACTGGAGAATCTTCCCCTGGCCCTGGAAAGTTTACAAATTAAAAGGACCGGAATTTTCGTTAATCGTCAAGGAAAAGCTTTTTCACCGATGGAATTGGATTTAGAAAGCGGGGTCTGATTTGAAAGAAATGATTCTCCAGGGACGATCCCGGGGATTACGGGTTGCTGTAAGGGAAGATGGCGAGCTTGTGGAAGTTTTCGAGCAGGAAGGGTCTTACTCCCGTCTGGCAGGTAATATTTACAGAGGAAGGGTGGAGAATGTCCTTCCCGGAATGGAAGCTGCTTTTGTAGATATTGGACATACAAAAAATGCTTTTTTGTATGTCCGGGATGCAATACCTTCACTCTTGAGTGCAGATGAGGAAACCCGGGCAGTTTTTGAGCAGATAAATATCCAGCAAATTTTAAAACCGCGTCAAGAACTTTTAGTTCAGGTAATAAAAGAACCTGTTGGCTGCAAGGGAGCCAGAATTACAACCAATATCTCCCTCCCCGGGCGTTATATTGTTCTGTTGCCACAAGTATCTTATGTAGGAGTATCCCGTAAGATTCAGACGAATGGAGAAAGAGAACGCTTAAAAAAAATAGGGACAACAGCTTGCCCGGCCGGGATGGGTATTATTGTCAGAACGCTGGCCCAGGGTTTAAGTGAGCAGGAAATCAGGCGGGAGATTGATCAATTGGTTAATATCTGGCTGGATATTAAAAAAAGGTTTCCTAAAACATCAGTTCCGGGATTAGTTCATCAGGATGCCGACCTTGTTTCCCGTTTGATCAGAGACTTTATTGATGATGATGTGGAAAAGATAACCCTTGACCAGGAAGGAGTTGCCCGTATTTTACGGAATTCGTTACAAGCTCTTAATCATCCGGCCGGAAAACATGTTTATGTCGATAATCGTGGAGATTTGTTTGCTGAATTTGGACTTGACGAGAAAATAAAAAAGTCCCTTCTGCCTAAGGTCTGGCTAGAAAATGGGGGATATTTAATAATTAATCAAACAGAGGCCTTGATTGCGATTGATGTCAATACGGGAAAATATGTTGGCAGACACTCTTTGGAAGAAACAGTCCTGGATACTAATTTACAGGCGGTAAAGGCAATTGCCAGACAATTGCGTTTGCGCAATCTTGGTGGAATAATTATCATTGACTTTATTGATATGGTAACTGACGAAGATAAACAGCAAGTTCTTAAAGCCTTGGAACAAGCTTGTGCATTTGATAAAATGAAATGTAATGTTATCGGTCTTACTCAATTGGGACTTGTGGAAATGACACGTAAAAAAGCGGGCCAGACTCTGGCAGCCAGATATACAAAACCGTGCCCGGCTTGTTCAGGCAGCGGAAGAATAAATTTGACAAACTTAAACCGGGAATGTTAAAATTACGCGATGTGAGACATCTCATCGTAACCGCACGAAACAGGTTTAACAGATTTTCTTGCAGAAATCGACCTGTAGAGGCGAGTCTGGAAAAATTGGAGGTGTTTGTTTAGATTATGTATGCAGTTATTGTAACCGGTGGCAAGCAATTCAGGGTTCAAGAGGGTGATGTAATCTGTGTTGAAAAGTTAGCTGCCAACGTGGGTGATATTGTCCCAATTGATCAAGTTCTGCTGGTTGAAAAAGACGGCGCAGTCAAAGTTGGGACTCCTGTCCTGGAGGGGGCCCAGGCAGAACTGAAAGTTCTGGAACAAGTTAAAGGGGATAAGATTATTGTCTTTAAGTACAAAGCCAAAAAGAATTATCGCCGCAAACAAGGACATCGTCAGCCTTTCACCAAGGTACAGGTCGAGTCTATTAAAGCTTGATTAGTGATTAGTGATCATTTGACAGGATGATCTGATATTGGAAACAGGGAGAGCAGTTTATTGAGAAGGAGGTGTACTCCATGGCCCATAAAAAAGGGGTTGGAAGTTCCCGGAATGGACGTGACAGTAATGCTCAGCGTTTAGGTTTAAAACGCGGGGACGGACAGTTTGTAACTGCCGGTAATATTATCGTAAGACAACGTGGTACCAGGTTTCATCCCGGAAAAAACTGCGGACTTGGAAAAGATGATACTTTGTTTGCCCTTATTGATGGATATGTTAAATTTGAACATAAAGATCGTAATCGTAAACAAGTAAGTATTTATCTTGAGCGTCCGGTTTCAAAAATGGTTGCCCAAGCCCAATAAGCAGCTGAAACAACCCCTGGGTTTTACCCAGGGGTTGTTTCTGGCGATTTCCTGATAAGATATGCTTTAAATATATGCTTTAAGTCCTGGTACTAAGAATTAGTCTTAAAGCTTAAGCGCCAAGGGAGTGAAATGCTGTAGAACAGATTATTCGTAAATTACTGGCTGAGCAATTGAAATGGTATCGTTTACAAAGGCACGATTTTCTTAATCACTGGCAAGTTATTATGGGTTATCTGCAGCTTAATAATCCTGAAAAAGCTTTGGAATATATGCAAAAGGCTTTACGGGGAATTCAAAACGAGCAAAAGCTTGGCCAAATTCCCAATGAAATTTTCGGGACGATTTTACTTAATTGGGTTAATTGTTTAAGAAAAGAGCAAATAAAGACAACTATAAACTATCCGGAATCTATGAAAGAACAGGGTTATTGGCTAAATAACTGGTTTGACGAATATGCTGTAGGTTTTTACGGGTACACTATTGAGTGTCTGGAGAGTATCAAAGCAGAAAATGAGTCATTGCAAGCAAGTCATGCTGAATTAATACTTGAAGGACGACTTGCTTGCAGTTTCAGATTACTAAGGAGAGGCATTCCTCTCCAGGAAATAAAATTTACGACAGATAACCAGGGATTTTTGAAGGAGAAAAAATAGTATGTTCTATGATCACGCCAGAATCTATGTTAAGGGAGGAGATGGAGGTTCAGGGGCAGTTGCTTTTCGCCGGGAAAAATATGTTCCCGAAGGTGGTCCGAGCGGCGGAGATGGCGGACGTGGCGGCAGTGTAATTTTTGTAGCTGATGAAGGTTTAAGGACTTTGGTTGATTTTCGTTATAAACGGCATTATAAAGCTGAACGGGGAGAACGTGGTCAAGGCAAGAATATGCATGGCAAAAGCGGAGCAGATCTGCTTATCAGGATTCCGCTGGGAACGCTGGTCAGGGATGCCGGTAATGGTGAAGTATTAGCAGATTTGACGGAACACGGTCAAAGAGTAGTCGCGGCCGGCGGCGGTCGTGGCGGCCGTGGCAATGCCCGTTTTTTAAGCAATGCCAACAAAGCGCCCACACTTTCAGAAAAGGGGGAACCAGGAGTTGAACGTTGGCTTATCCTGGAGCTTAAGTTATTGGCCGATGTGGGCTTAGTCGGGTTTCCCAATGTCGGCAAGTCAACGATTATCTCCAGAGTGTCGGCGGCTAAGCCCAAAATAGCTGCTTATCATTTTACAACATTAATTCCTAACCTTGGAGTTGTAGAACTGGAGGAGGGAGAGAGTTTTGTGCTTGCCGATATTCCCGGTCTGATTGAGGGAGCCCATTCAGGTGCCGGACTCGGCCATGATTTTTTGCGTCATGTTGAGCGGACGAGGCTAATTCTTCAGGTGTTGGATATTTCCGGTTCGGAAGAGCGTGATCCTGTAAAAGATTTTAAAATTATTCAGGAAGAACTTCGTCTCTACCGCACAAGTTTGGCTGAACGGCCTGTCCTGGTAGTTGCTAATAAGATGGATCTAACAGGTGCTCGAGAGAATCTGGAACACTTGCGTTCAGAAATTGGTGATCAATATAAAATTTATCCTGTTTCGGCTGTAACCGGAGAAGGGCTTTCCAGATTATTGCGCGATATCGCTGTTATATTACCTGACCTCCCGGTACCCGAACTGGAACTTCATCAAGTGGAACATCGTCTGAATCAAGTTAGGGAAGAACGTTTCAGGATAACCAAAGAAAACGAAAGGTATCTGATTAAAGGTAAAGAAGTTGAACGTCACCTTGCTATGACCAATTTTGAAAGTGAAGAAGGCTTACACCGTTTTCAAAAGATTTTGAAGGTTATGGGGATCGATGATGCCTTACGGGCCCAGGGTATCAAGCTGGGAGACAAGGTAAAAATCAGCGACTTGGAATTTGAATGGGAAGAGTAAGTGCTTTCAGTTATTTCCATAAAACTCAACAAAAAAGTTATATGCAAATCAGCATCAAGTATGCTAATCTTGAAACTGAATAAGTGAGGTTTGAAATGTTAACAAGGCTACTCTTTTTTCGGCCTGCGGTTCGGAGAATAATTAGAGTCCAAAAGGCCTTTATTTGTTAAATTATTCTCAAAAGGAACTTGCCTTAGAGAGCATTATAATGCAATGGAGGTAGAAGAGGAATATGTACCAAATTAATAGTCCCGAATTAGAAAAATTTGAACAGCAAATGCTTGATGAGTTGAGACTCAAGGCTGAAAAGAGCAGCTATATTGATCCTGAATTATTCGATAAATACAAAGTAAAGCGAGGACTTCGGGATTCGTATGGAACGGGTGTACTTGTTGGTTTGACTGAGATTGGTGAGGTGCATGCTTTTATTCTTGATGAAAATGAAGTAGTACCTGTTCCAGGCAGATTGCTCTATCGGGGGATTGACATCCGGGATATTGTGGAGGGTTTTAGCAAAGAAGATCGCTTTGGCTTTGAAGAATCCTGTTATTTATTGTTATTCGGTGAACTCCCGGACAGGAATGAACTTGTCGATTTTGAGAAACTCTTATCCTTACATGAACAGCTCCCCGAGGATTTTGCCCGTGATATGATTCTCAAAGCACCAAGCAAGGATATTATGAATGCCTTATCCAGAAATGTCCTCGGCTTATATAGTTATGATGATGATGCTGATGACAATTCGATCAGAAATGTGTTAAGACAGTGTTTAAAATTAATTGCTTGTTTTCCTTCCCTGGCAGTTTACGCTTTTCAGGCCTTTACTCATTATCATGGAAATAATAGTTTGTATCTCCATATTCCCAGACCTGAATTGAGTACTGCAGAAAATATCTTGTATATGCTCAGACCAGACAGTAAATATACGAAGCTCGAGGCTACACTGCTTGATGTGGCGCTTGTGCTTCACGCCGAACACGGCGGTGGTAATAACTCGTCCTTTGTAACGCATGTTGTAACCTCTACAGGAACAGATACTTACTCCGCAATTGCTGCGGCGTTGGGATCTTTAAAAGGTCCCAGACATGGCGGGGCCAATATCAAGGTTGTTCAGATGTTCGAGGAAATGAAACAAGAATTGAAAGATTGGGATGATAACGAAGAGATTGAAAATTATCTTACCAGAATACTTAACAAGCAAGCTTTCAACCATTCGGGTTTAATCTACGGAATAGGCCATGCTGTTTACTCAATCTCGGATCCCCGGGCTGTACTATTTAAGCACTACGTTGCCAAGCTGGCTAAGGAAAAAGGTATGGAAGAAGAGTTCAATCTTTATTCAAAAGTAGAGGAATTAGCACCCCAGGTAATGGCGAAATCCGGCAAAATGGTCAAGGCTGTCAGTGCTAATGTTGATTTTTATTCCGGATTTGTATACAGAATGCTGGGGATTCCGGTGGAGATGTTTACACCGATCTTCGCTATTGCCCGAATTGCCGGTTGGAGTGCCCATCGAATTGAAGAAATTGTTAACTCCGGCAAGGTTACCCGGCCTTCCTACAAGAGCGTTGCCAAAAGGCGTAACTATATTCCTTTAGATGAACGCTAAATAGATAGCCGCGAGGATGTTTATTTACAAAAATAACAGTTTATGTT
>JAQVLN010000012.1 GCA_028704155.1 Desulfitobacteriaceae bacterium | reverse complement strand
GCTTGGCGATACACCTGGCCAGATTTTCTTTTTCAATCGGGGTAAGGTTACCAATACTAAGGGCCTTGGTTGTTTCGGTTTTATCGGAATTCGCATAAGATATAACCATGTTCTGTCGTGCCTCCTTTAAAATTTTAAAATTTTCACGAACAATAAAAGTTCCCTCCTTTTAATTATTTTTCAACGTTAGATATTTTGATTGTCTAAACATTGTATGTTCCAATGTTATTATATTATTCTTTTCTTTTTTTTCAATTATAATTTTTGAATATTTTAAATTAAAAATAGTCCGTCCTTAAAAAAGGTTCGGACTATTTGATAAATAAAATGTTTTAATTTTACAGCCAAGATCGTACTGTATTATATACATATTCCAAATTCTCAGCTTTTATTTTTCGTGCCTTTATCTTATCCCTGCCTTCAATAGCATTTAGAATCTTTTTATGACGCTCTAGTTCTTCAATGGCTTTTTCTCCCGACTTGTTACGTGTATCCTGTCTAACTTTATCGATAATATCCCTAAATAAATCTATAATTGATAACATTATTTTATAGAATAATTTGTTTCCGCTAATCTCTACCAGAACAAGATGAAAATTAAGGTCAGCTTCTGTACCTTTATAACCATTTCTGGTAACAGTTACGAGGTATTCATAAGCTTCCCTTAACTTAATTATCTGTTCATTAGTGGCTCTTTCTGCTGCTAAACCGGCTGCCTCAATTTCAATACTTATTCTGAATTCCAGTAATTCCAGTATCTGATCCTTATAGTCATGTGTATCCTGTAATACCGATCTACTATTGGCGGGAAATGTAACACTCCTGATAATTGTCCCTATACCAGGTGTTACCTCCACAACACCCATTTTCCGTAATAATAAAATTGCTCCTCTCAGGGCAGATCTGCTGATTCCAAGTTCTTGGGCCAATTCCAGCTGTGACGGTAGGTAATCCCCTTCTTTAAATCTTCCGGATAAGATTATTTCTTTTAACTTTTCATAAACAAGTTCATGCATCTGAAATTTCTGGATAGCCATTTTTTCTCCCTTCAAGTTATTCATCTTTAAAAGGTGTCACTAAAGGCTGCTACATTTTTTACGATGTCCAATTTAGTTAAGAATGTAAGAAGAAAGTTTAAAATATATGATTTTCGCATTTATAAGTTATCAAGGTAAGATTAAGCAATTGTATATTTTTACTTAAAAGTTTAGCCCATAAATTTTTTTTATAAGAGGGCAAATCTCGATAACAGATAAGCTAGAAATGGAATGGATACAATTGAGAATAAGGTGGTGAACATGACTGCTTTGGCAGCTAATTCAACATTTCCTTCATAAGCATGACAAAACATGACCATTAGTGAAGCAACCGGCATTCCGACCAAAAGAACAGTTACTCCAATGATTACTTTGTTGATAATTATTAACCTCAAAAGCAGTAATATAGTTACTGGAATTATAATATTTCCTATGACTGTAATAAGATATAACCTTTTTTCAAGTAGTAATTCTTTGATTGAGACTGTTGATAAAGATGAGCCAATTACCAACAAGGATAAAGGAATCGTAATATCTCCAAGCATATTGATTGTATCATTTATCATTTGAGGTAATTGAATTTTAAGAATAAAAATCAAAATAGCTATGAAAAAGGCAATTATGGAAGGATTAATAAGCTGTTTTATGTTAAAATCCATCTGATCCTTTTGGTTCCTGACTAAATATATTCCTAAGGAAAACAAAAAAATTATGCTGGGAAGATTATAAATTGAGACGTAAAATATTGCATCTTTACCATAGATAGAATTTATTATTGGAAAACCCATAAATCCCACATTGGGAAATATCAACATAAAACGGTAAAGGTTTCTCTCTTCTCTTGGTACATTTATTAATTTGGTAATGGGTATGGCAACAAAAAACATAATTATGTAGTATCCAAATGCCAGTAAAAGTGCAAGCAGTATGTCGTTGATCCCGCGTAAACTGCTATTTCCAATGACAGAAGAAATAATCAGCAGCGGAGCACTGATATTAATTACGAATTTTGAAAATCTTTGACTGGCAACTTCGTCGAGTATTTTAACCTTAGCTGCAATATATCCAATAAGGGCAACAATAAAAAGTACTGCGATACGACTAAATATTTGACTAAGTAGCATATTGATCCTTTTCTCCTTCCAATTCATTAAAATCTGATTTATCATTTTTATTTCTAAATAGAATAGGATTTTTGTGTTACCTATCTGATTCTACATCATGTTGTGTCAGAATTACTTTTCTTGGCACCATATTTTTAAAACTTTATGCCCATTAAATCATTGTATGATCGAATGTTTCCATATATTTTATATCCTTAAGTAAATTTTACCCAAGAAATCAATATCAATAATAAGGCTTTATCGGTTAAAATTATAGTGCAAAGAAGTGATGCTAATGATTAGTTAAGAATCAACAAAAAATTAAAAAAAATATATTATTTGGGGAAAATAGAATGAATGATGATAAATTCCGGGAATATACAGATGAGGAAGAACAAACCGAATACGAAACTAAAGACAACAGAAAATTTGGCTGTTTACTGAAAATAATTGCCTTAGTAATTCTCTTGGCTTTCCTGGCAATTTCTGTGCCCAACTTTCCTTTACTTCTTTCGGAAAAACTCAAATTTATTGATCAAAATACACTATTAAGAGAAGATGAAATCGTGCAAAAATGTAAACCGGCAGTAGTCAGCATTGAAGCAGCAGTCAAGAATGAAACATCAGCCGACGGAGTATACCTGGGTACAGGCTTCAATATCTCCCCCACAGGCAAAATTATTACCAATCGTCACATTGTGGCCAATGCAGAAAGTATCACTGTCAGTTTTGCGGATGGCCGGGAATTTTCTTCCGAACAATACGAAATCATACCCAATATGGATATTGCCGTAATTAATTTGCAAACAAATGATCTGCCTACGGTATCCCTTAATCTGACTGATCCGATCCGGGAAGGTGATCTTGTTACTATTATCGGCAACCCGCTCGGTTACAAGTCCATAGCACAGCGAGGACAGGCAGGTCAATTTCATAAGATGGAAGCAGACCGTTTATTGGTCTTTGATGTTAATATAACAGTTAATCCCGGTAATAGCGGCAGTCCGGTAATCAACAGTCGCATGCAGGTTGTAGGAGTAATTTTCGCCAGTGCCAACCTGAAAATTAACGAGAAATCAGAATCCAGGGCCCTGGCGATTCCCGTACAGTCAATTCCGCAGGAATACTTGCAGTAAAGGAGTGTGCCCTTGCCATGATCTTTATTGGCATTTTTGGGATTAAGGAAGTCCAAAAATCAATCGGTCCTCATAATAACGTCATCTGTCCTGCTTGCCACGCCCTGACCCGCCTGGAAGTTTTCAAGACCTATGCCTGTTTCCATGTATTTTTTATACCAATTTTCAAATGGAATACAAAGTATTCTGTAAAGTCGGCTTGCTGCGGCAGTATTTACGAATTTGATCCAATCTATGCCCGGCAATATGAAAAAGGCCAAATCACGGAAATCAGAGATGAATACCTGCGTTCAGTTAATCACTTTCTCTCCTCCAGTTCCTGTGCCAATTGCGGGGCCAATGTCGAACCTGGGTTTAGCTTTTGCCCCTACTGCGGAAGAAGGTTATAATCATACTTTTTTTTTTAGCTGCTGCCTTTTCCCGTCGGGACAAAAAGTAAGCTATTGTGGCAGCCAATGGCTGTTGGAAAAGCATGCCAAGTGTAACCGGGACAGCTATCGCCGGAGAAAAATACACAACAGCCAAAACTGAACCAAAGCTAATATTGCGCATACCGACAGTATAAATTATTGCCTTGGTTGTTTCATTCTCGAGGTCGCGGAAGATGCGGCCACCCAAAAATCCCAGGCTGTATCCGCAAACTGCCATGAGCAGGACGACAAATAACATTTTTCCCATAGTGACATTCCAATGAATTGAGGGACCGACCTGGGCTGCGTTAATTAAAATTACACCAAACAATGAAATCTTGGCAGTTAACCCACCGACAGACCTGGCAAATTCAACTGTTTTACCGCGAACTGCATCATGAAGGATCATACCTGCGAAACTGGGCAAGGAAACCATCATTAATAATTGAAAAAACATTTTCCAAAAATCTATCTGCATTGTCTTACCTGCTATCAGTTGGAGGAAAACAGGCAATAAGATCGGCGCAATGAAGGTATCAATGGTAACTACTATCAGGGCCAGGGGAACATTCCCCTTGACAATAGCTGTCCACATAATAGAGGTAACCCCCACTGGGATTGATGCCAGTATTAATAAGCCTATCCTTATCGAAAAATCATCAGGATAAAATATTATTCCAATCAGCCAGGCAATCGCCGGTGCGGCAAAATGAATGAGCAGCAGTGACCAGAGAGGGATAAGCGGTTTCTTAAAAACACGGATAAAATCCTTGAGGCTGGTTCCAAGAGCCGTCACGAATGTCATATAAGCAAACAGGACAATGACTAGGATACTGAACAAATCTGATGGTCCGGGAGCCCAGCTAAAACCAACAAACAGGCCGGTTAAGACAACAAGAAACATATGTTCATTGAGCCAACTGTTACAAACGGCAAATTTTGTATACACTGAAAATCTCCTTGATTGATGATTCATTGATAATATTGTAATTGATTCCAGGGGCTGCATGCAATCTTTCAGAAAATTAATCAACATCTTGATTTAAATTTGTTATAATAATTCTTGTAGTCTTTACAGTTACTATACATAAAACTATCTTATAAGAAAGAGGCGTATTTATGAAAAAAATCGCGAAATCCGGAAAATCCAGGTTACCTCTCAGTTCAATTATTTTATATATTGCTTCTGTAATAACTTTTCTTATTGCCGCAGCGTCTTTAGTCAATAATATAACTTTATTTAAAGAAAATCTTAATCAATATTTACAACAAGGGTATCCTTATGCGGAAGTCTTCAATGTCTTGTTGAAAAACCAATTACTACCGGGAATATTTGAACCAATTGCTGTATATTTAAGTATGGCACTGACCTTATTTGCTGCCGGCCTGATTAATCAAAAAGTAACTAAATTAGTTAACTTGCGGGTTAATCCTGATACCTTGGAAGATAACGAAACCAAAGAAACCAAAGAAACCGCAAAAGTTATTGAAGACAATGCAGAAGTAATTAATGACGATGCCGTGTCGACAGCAAAAGGAATTACAAAAACCGAAGCTTTTGAATAAATAATCAGGCTATTATTAACCGTCATCCCGGCACAGCCTCTTGTTAATTGTAGTGTTCCATAACCCCCTGATGGTACAGTATCGATAATATACTGGAAGGATGAAAGTAGATGAAGCATATGTACAACAACATTCTGGAAACCATTGGATATACACCGTTAGTAAGGATCAACAAATTAAATCCCAAACCAAATATCCGGCTATACGCCAAACTGGAAGGGTTTAACCCAACAGGGAGTATCAAAGACCGCATTGCCCTGAAGATGATTGAGCAAGCAGAAGAAAGTGGTGCTTTAACCCAGGGAAAAACAATAATTGAACCCACCTCAGGCAATACAGGAATTGGCCTGGCTATGATAGGTGCCGTCAAAGGATATGCAGTGGAAATTGTCATGAGCGAATCAGTTTCCGTTGAACGCCGCAAAATGATCGAGGCTTTCGGAGCAAAAACAACCCTGACGGACCCTACCCAGGGAACTGACGGAGCAATCAGAAAGGCCCATGAACTTTGTCGTCAAAATCCAGACAAATACTTTATGCCCAATCAGTTTTCCAATAAATATAATAAACTGGCTCATTATTATACTACAGCCGCTGAAATCTGGAATGATACCCAGGGCAAAGTTACTCATTATGTCTCTGCCCTCGGTACATCCGGAACCATCATGGGTGTAGGCATGGGTTTAAAAAGTAAGAACCCCTCTATTCAAATAGTTGAAGCCCATCCTGTCCAGGGACATTACATTCAAGGCCTGAAGAACATGCAGGAAGCTATTGTACCGGAAATCTATGATTCAACAAAGATTGACTGCAGGGTTATGATTGAATCTGAAGATGCTTTTGCCATGTCCAGGGCAATTGTATTAAACGAGGGAATCTTTGTAGGTATGAGCAGCGGAGCTGCTATGGTGGCAGCACTCGAATGCATAAAGGATTTAGAGGAAGGTTTTGTAGTGGTACTATTCGCAGACCGGGGAGAAAAATACCTGAGCACGAATTTGTTTACTCCAGCACATTAATATTAATTCCAGCTTAAAGCTATCAATCAATGATTCAATGAAAAATTATAACACCAATACTTAATCGCCATGCGTGGCGCACGGATAACAGGAAATCCCCGGCTGTTTACCGGGGATTTTGAGTTTCCTGAATAATTAATAGATCAAATGTTAATAATAGTATAGTGCCTGATTAACACAATTAATATTACCTTGCTATTTTGTTTTCCCCCAATTAAAGTGGGGGTTTTTTTATTTCATTTAAATAGTTTTTTATCAGGTTACATTCACGGACATTGCTTTTTTAATGTCTAAACCATATTTTGCCTCAATACTGGGAATCTCCGAAATGCCTTTTTCGGAGGTTACTTTACTACGAAGCGCCTTATTATCCATTTCGTTACAGAACGGTTCCATAGTTCTTAAGGATTCATAAGGAACAAATGTCATTCTTATTCACCTCTCTCTTTATTTACGATTTTAGTATGGCAGAAATATAATAACAATATAGCTGTTGTTAATTGTTAAGTTATCCAAAAGAATAGAAAAAAACATCTTGACATATTTCTCGTAACCTTATAAATTATTTGTGACCAAGTTCAAACCTTATTTACCGGCAAGGTATAACTTAAACGAAATTGAGGATGAAAAATTTGCATATAAATGACAAGGAAATGACAAAACATCAAAATATGGAGCCAAGGTCGGCTTCACTTTCTCAGCTTACCATGACTCAGGTTATTATGCCTGAGCAAACTAATCCGTTTGGGAACACGCACGGGGGTGATTTGGTTAAACTCATGGACAACGCGGCAGGAGTAGTTGCCATAAGACATAGTTCCGCCCCAAATATGCTTACAGCAGGTATTGACAACCTGGTTTTTAAAAGAACTATTCGTGTCGGAGATCTGATATTTTGTAATGCAGAAATAATCTATACCGGAAGAACATCGATAGGGTTATATGTAACAGTTACCGTCGAAAAAGTTAAAATCAGGGTAACCAAACCGGCAGTGGAAGGTTATTGGTTTATGGTAGCCGCTGATAAGAATGGAAAACCTACACCTGTGCCACCGTTAAAAATAGAAAACAAGGAACAGGAGCTTAAACGAAACGATGCACTCAATAGGCTTAAAAGGCTGAAGGAAGTATCAAAAAACTAATTGCATTAATTTAAATATCGGATGACAGCTGAAAACAGCATCCTAAAACTCCCTGTGTTTTTTTAATTACAGGGAGTTTAGTTATCTTATTTCACAAGAAATATATAATTTATCCAATCTTAAGACTCCTGCTTCTACAAGTAGGAGTGGGGCCTCCGCACCCTGTGTTCAGCTTAATTTCCAGATAAGGATGTTTAAAATTACTTTATCCTATCTTTTTGATACCAAAATGCAGGATTATCTGGTTGCTCCATTGTCGATTTCATTATCTTCCTGTAAAATTAGATTATATTTAATTTAGGGAGGTTATTTCGTGGCATATTTTCCGAACTCAAAAGGTTTTATTATTTTAGGCCTTATCCTTATTATCTTATTAATTCCGATTATTCAGGTTGTTCGCCCTTGCCCGGTAATTGAGGCCAAGCCCATCTCACCGGAAATTGAGTTGCCGGGAAACTTTTCAGTTACTTTTCCGGCACAAGGTGAGTCTGCAGTTGGTACCGATAACCTGGGAGTAATTGCGTCCACCGATGACCAAACTCCGGTCCCGATTGCCAGCGTGGCAAAAATAATGACTGCTTATCTGGTATTGCAAACTTATCCTTTGAAGGCAGGCCAAACAGGGCCCAGTTTGATAATGAATGCACAAGATGTCTCTGATTATCAATTCAGTGTGGAAAATGGTCATTCCGTGTTAAAGGTTGAAGAGGGAGAAAGCCTGACCGAAAAACAACTTTTGCAGGGTTTAATGCTACCATCAGCAAATAATATCGCCAACACTTTAGCCCGTTGGGTATCCGGATCGGAAGAGGCTTTTGTGGATAAGATGAATGAAACAGCTGAATCTCTTGGTATGAAAGATACACACTATGCCGATGCCAGTGGGGTGAGCCCGGAAACTGTCAGTAATGCAGTTGACCAAATCAAGATTGCCCGGGTTGCAATGGAAGACCCGATTTTTCGTGAAATAGTAGCTATGCCGCAAGTTACCCTACCCGTAGCAGGTACCGTATACAACGTCAATTATATGCTTGGCAAACATGGAATTGTGGGAATTAAAACCGGATCTACCCTGGATGCCGGCGGCTGTTTTGTGTCGGCTGCACCCATAGTTGCCGGAAAGGAAAAGCATTATATTATTGCGGCCGTACTTGGTCAAAAGACTGAGCAATCCTTAAAAAGTGCCTTGGATACCAATGCGGAAATTTTGAATCAGGTCCGCACCCAGTTACAATTGTATCCCTTGACACAACCATCGACAGGGTTCAGTCAAATTACAACTGCTTGGCACACTAACAGTGATTTGACAACCACTCAACCTGTTCAAATTTTCGGATATCCCGGTATGAAATTATCATTATCAATAGACTTGCTAAAGACACAATTACCGATTTCAGTCGGTGAAAATGTTGCAGTATTAAAGATTCAATCAGGTCAGGAGCTCTTGGAAGTCCCGCTTCAAAATACGAAGCAAATAAACCGGCCCGGATTATTATGGCGGCTTTTAAGAAATTAATATTACGTTTCTGTTTCATTTCTACTTTTCGTTTTCCAACTTGGCAGTTTTTACATGAATTAACGAATTGCCAAGGTAAATTTGGCTATTTTTTTAAAATCATACCCGTGCGGCTTGGCGAATATATTGAAATCCCGCTGAATTCTTCGTTTATCTTCAACTTACGGGTTTCATATTTAATGTCATGACATATGCGCCCCTGTCCCCCGAACCTTTGCTCATCAGTATCCAGGACTACCCGATAAAAGCCATTATCATTGACTGAAAGCTTAAGGTCCGGATATGATTCTGTAGGATGAAAGTTAAATATTAATATGCAGTCTTTTTTTCTAAACGCGATAATTTTCTTTTCCTGATCTACACATAAGGATTGAGGAACGCCACCTCCCATAAGATTCTCTTCTGCTACAAAATGGATCATTGCCTTGTCAAAAAGATTCAGGTCATAATACCTGAGATAATCACTGTCAGCGAGTGTCCATCGTCTTCGGCAATGTTTAAAACTCCAGCCGTTACCTTCCCTGGGAAAATCAATCCACTCCGGATGCCCAAACTCATTGCCCATAAAATTAAGATAACCTTCAGATCCCAAAGAAATTGTGATTAGCCTGGCCATCTTATGCAGGGCAATTGCCCGCTCTACCACCAGATTCCGGCCTTCCTTGTTCATATGCCAGTACATTTCCTTATCTGCCATCCTGAAAATCAAGGTCTTGTCACCAACCAGTGCCTGGTCGTGCGATTCCACATAGCCAATGCGTTTTTCAGCCGGGCGGCTTGTTGAAAGCTCATACCAAAGCTTACCCATATCCCAGTCCTCATCCTTATTCTTGAGGGTGTTTATCCAAAAGTCCGGCATGCCCATTGCCAGACGATAATCGAATCCGATTCCGCCGTCTGCTGCCAGAAGGCACATGCCCGGCATACCGCTCATATCCTCCGCTATACTTATTGCGTCCGGCCTGACTTCTTTAATCAGCTCATTGGCAAACTGAAGATAGGTAATGGCTTCAATATCCGTATTAAGACTGAAATACTTGCTGTATTCGTCAAAAGCCGTTCCCAAACCATGATCATGGTAAATCATTGATGTTACACCATCAAACCTGAAACCGTCGAAATGATATTCCTCCAGCCAGAACTTTATACAGGACAGCAGAAAGTGGATTACTTCATGTTTTCCATAGTTAAAAAGCTTTGAATCCCATGCAATATGGTCACCGCGACTGCCTGAATGGAAAAATTGGTGTACTGTACCGTCAAACTCATTAATACCTTCGCCAAAATTTTTAACCGCATGAGACTGCACAATATCCATCAAAACAGCAATTCCCAGGCCATGTGCCTTGTCAACAAGGGACTTCAGTTCCTCCGGTGTCCCAAACCAGGATGAAGCAGTGAAATAATTGGAAACATGATATCCGAAAGAAGCATAGTAGGGATGCTCCATGACAGCCATTATCTGGATGGTATTGTAGCCCAGGTCTTTTATTCTCGGCAGAATATTCTCCTCAAATTCCTTGTATGTTCCGATCCCTTCTTTTTCCTGGGCCATTCCTATATGCACCTCATATATCAGCGGCGGTTTTGTATCATCTACACGGAATTCTTCACACCTCCACTTATATGCTTCCTCTGGTTCCCAGATCTGCCCGCTGAAATCACAGGTCCCGGGATCCTGGATAACTTTCCTGATGTACAAGGGAATCCGGTCGCGTTCAGTACCTTTGGACTTGACGCGGACCTTAACCCGTGATTTATGGACGAGAGTTTCTTTGCCTTGGAGATATATTTCCCAATATCCGCCCTCTTTTTTTATGAGAGGATGTGACTCAGAATTCCAGTTGTTAAAATCCCCAATCAAGAACAACGCCTCGGCGGCCGGAGCCCACTCGCGGTAGTACCAACCATTCTCACTCCTCTGAAAGCCAAAGAAGTCATGACCATTAGCAAAATCCTTGAACCTGCCGTTCTCGCCAAGCAGCAATTTTTTAACCTGGGTATAGCAATTCTGACGAAGCTCCAGATCTTTCCGAAAAGGCTTTAACCAAGGATCAATTTCCAGTATTTTTAGATCCTTTTCAGTACTTGAAGTGTTCTTGCCAGTAATCTGAGAAGAATTTTTTTTCATAGATCCACACTCTCTTTCAGGCACGCAAATTTATCCAATCGTCAGACTCCCACTTCAACAAGTATGCAGTGCTTTAGCCATTTTATATTCTCCTTTAATATAAAATAAACCTGTTTCTGCCATTATCTTTATTAAACTAACATACGCTGTTTTCCTGCCTGGTTCCGAAACACAAATCTATTTTTATCCAGATGACATTAAACCAAACCAGTAATTTAATTCAAACATATATCAGAAAAGTCCATAAAAATAACCTTAGTTGGAACCCTACTGAACTAAGGTTATTGATTAACGCTATTTCTTATTGATTAAGGTCCGCACGGTTGCCTTTTACAATATAAACTATTTCCTCAGCAATATTGGTGCAATAGTCACCCATACGTTCCATATGGTGGGCTGCAAACAGCAAGTGATTCGCCTGATTAATAGTCCTCGGGTCTGACATCATCAGGATAAGCAATTCCCGAAAAATCTGAGCATAAAGGTCATCGACCTCATGGTCCATTTCCGACATTTCTTCGGCTAATGCTGCATCCTCCCGGATATAGGCAGTTAATCCTTTGGCTATCATTTCCTGGACAATTGTACTCATTCTGGGAATATCGATCAGCGGCTTAATCAGTTTTTCTTTGCCGATCCTGATCGTTACTTTAGCCAGATTGACAGCCAGGTCACCCATTCTTTCCAAGTGCATAGAGATTTTAAACCCGGCCACAACTTTGCGCAGGTCACGGGCCAAAGGCTGCTGGGTGGCAATTAGCAAAATACATTTATCTTCAATTAAATTTTGCAACCGGTTTAATTGCTGGTCTCCTGTTATAACCGAATTGGCAGTTTCTGTATTTTGAGAATATAATGTTCCCACAGACAGGGCAATGCGTTCTTCAACTAAAGTTCCCAGCTCCATGATCCGCCGGCGTAAATCTTCCAGGGCATTATCAAACTGTTGGCGGGTAGCAGCCAATTATCTCAACTCCTTATCAACCGAAACGACCGGTAATATAGTCTTCGGTTTGTTTTTTAGCCGGTTTTGTAAAGATCACTCCGGTATTGTCTTCCTCAATTAGTTCCCCGTTTAAAAAAAAGGCGGTACGGTCAGAAACCCGTGATGCCTGGTGCATATTATGAGTAACAACAATAATTGTATAACAATTTTTCAATTGGCTGATCAGTTCTTCAATCTTCATAGTGGAAATAGGATCAAGAGCCGAGGTTGGCTCATCCATCAATAATATTTCCGGTTCAACAGCCAGCAAACGGGCAATGCAAAGCCGTTGCTGCTGTCCGCCAGAAAGCCCCAGCGCCGATTGATGAAGTCTGTCTTTGACCTCGTTCCATAAAACAGCACCTTTAAGGCTTGTTTCAACAAGCTCAGACAACTTCTTTTTGTTTGTCTCACCGTGAATGCGGGGGCCATAAGCAACGTTTTCAAAAACAGACTTGGGAAAGGGGTTTGGTCTTTGGAAAACCATTCCTACTTTTTTACGCAAAAGATCGACATCAGTGTCATGATGATAAATATCCTGACCGTCAATGAATATTTTGCCCTCGATACGGACATTGGGCAACAGGTCATGCATCCGGTTTAAAGCGCGAATAAAGGTCGATTTGCCGCATCCGGAGGGACCAATCAAGGCAGTCACTGTATTTTCTGCTATAGTGAGATCAATTTTATTAAGGGCCATTTGCTCACCATAATATAAATCAAGCTTGTCAACACTTATTTTATCCATTGAATTACTCCTTTATCATTTTCCCATTAAACGCTTTTGGTACCGGCGTATGGGCAAGGATAAACAAAGATTGAAGATTAAAACCACAATAATCAATAAAGCAGCAGTCCCATCGGCAATTTGCTCAGCATTGGTCCCCGGCAAAGGATTGGATTGGACAGCGAATAAGTGTACGGCCAGGGTTTCACCGGCAGCCAAGGGATTTACATCAAACATATGCCGTGAGACATTCATACCGCCTGTGAAAATCAGGATTGCTGTTTCACCCAGGGCCCGGCCGGCTACCAGGGTTATGCCGGTTGTTAAACCCGGCAGGGCCGTGGGCAGGATTACCTTGCGCAGGGTTTGCCACATATTAGCCCCAAGAGCCAGACTGGCTTCCTTGTAGCTTTCCGGAACTGCACTGATGGCTTCCTCGGTTACCCTGACCAGGATAGGCAGGTTCAGTAAAGCCAGAGTAGCCGCACCGCCGATTATAGTAAACCCCAGACCCAGCAGGTTGACAAAGATTATCATCCCGAAAAGCCCGAATACTATAGATGGGACAGTTGCTAAACTTTCCGTACTCAAGCGTATTAAATCCGTCAATTTATTGGCCGGAGCGTATTCCGCCAGATAAATGCCGGCACTCAGCCCTACCGGCAAAGAGAAAAGCAGAGATAAGGCCAGGATGTAAAATGAATTAAAAAGCTGGGCGCCAACTCCATCCTTGCCTATAAAAAATTCCAAGTCAAAAACAGGAAGGCCCCGGGCAAGAATAAAGGCCAGAAACCAGCCCAGCAAAGCGATAACTGCCAAGGCTGCCAGCCATAATAACCCTGTAGCTACATAATCACGCTGTTTCGCTTTCAATGGGATTCCCCCTTTCTGCTCGCAGAACGTACCAGGATTATTAAGAGCAGGGAGATACAGAGCAAGATAAACGACATCATGAACAAGGCATTGTTCCAGGTTGAGCCAAAGGGAGTGTTGCCCATTTCCATTACAATATTGCTAGTTAAAGTCGAGGTTGGACTTACCAGGGATTGAGGAAAGCGCGACGAGTTGCCGATAACCATCTGCACGGCCATTGTTTCACCGATAGCCCTGGCCATAGCTAATATCACAGCTGTCAGGACACCGGGAGTTGCCGCCGGGAGCAAAACTTTCCAGATTGTTTGCCAGCGGGTAGCTCCCAAAGCCAGTGAGGCTTCCTTATAGGTATTGGGCAGGGAACGCAGAGAATCTTCAGAGATACTGATCACTGTAGGCAGAATCATAATTGCCAGCACGATGCCGCTGGCCAACAGACCATAGCCTGTTGCGGAATGAGTTGTTTTACGAATAAGATCTATAAATACGGTGAGTCCGACATAACCATAGACAACCGACGGTATTCCTGCAAAGAGATCGGTCGCCGGTCTCATCAAGGACCGTATTTTAGCCGGGGCAATTTCCGCCATGAAGACAGCAACAGCTAAACCAAATGGACCGCCCAAGATAATAGCAATTGCAGTTGTGGCCAGGGAGCCGGTAATAAAGGTTAAAGCACCATAATGATTTGTCTCCGGATTCCAGTTTGTGCCTGTAAAAAATTCAAGCACACTGGCTTGGCGAAAAGTCGATAATCCCTGGACACCTACGAACCACACAATAGAGATAATTATCAAGGATACTAAAACAGCACAACTGAGAAAAAAATATTTGGACAATTGGTTAGTGAGCTTCACTGATGATTTCCGGTTGGCCAATATCTCACCTCCGAAAACATTAATATACTGTAAAATTTCAAAATTATATTATTTTATGTATACGATAAAGCTACTTAAGTTTAAAATTAGCCGTTAATATCCCTTTATTTACGATTTTATTATAAAGGCTAAGCACACTATACCGGCCTCCACTTATTACCTGTATTAGGCCGGATAAAAATTGTCGTTTTATTTGTTTATTTATTGATCGGAATGAAACCGTTTTTTTCTACAAAGTTGTTTTGGAACTCATCACTTAAAATGTAATCAATAAACTCTTTAACTATACCGACAGGTTCACCTTTAGTATACATGTGTTCATAAGCATATATTGGATAGGAACCATTTACTACATTATCTACACTGTAAGCTACCCCATTATATTTTAGTGCCTTTATAGTATCATTCAGGTAAGCTGCATCAATATAACCGATAGAACCAGGAGTTTGTTTTATACCTGTAAGAAGATTGCCGGTAGAATCCTGGGCAATAGCATCTGTTGTAAATTCCGCACCATCCAATACAATATTTCTAAAAGTCATTCGAGTGCCGGAAGATGCCGCCCTTCCGATGATCGAAATCTTCTGATCTTCGCCGCCAACGTCTTTCCAGTTGGTTATTTTACCGGTGAAAACATCAGCCAATTGGGCTTTAGTCAGGTCATCAACTGTAACGTCTTTGTTTACGATAATCAGAAAAGGAGCTATACAAACCTGATGGTCAACTAATCCTTTATCCTGCAGTTCCGGTGTGACTTCTACATCAGAGTTGCCGATATCTATCGAACCATTAGCAACATTATTCAGACCAGTCATTGAACCGCTGCCACTGATATTTACCTGCACTTCAATATTTTTGGCCATAAATTCATCAGCAGCTGCCTTGACCAAAGGCTGCAGGGATGTTGCACCCGCGGCAGAAATAGTCTTTTTGTTTGGTGCGGCAGTTTGCCCGCATCCTGCCAAAACCAAAAGTGCAATCAGGGATGTAACCAAAACAATAATCCTTAATTTTACTTTAAACATGCCATTTCTCCTTTAATTTACGATATTCTCTACCCGAGCTTTTCCTTTTGCAAAAAAGATAACATTTAAAAGATAACATTTAATTGTTAATATTACTTTAAATAATTGTAACAATTGTGTAAATTCGAAATAAAAAGATGTCTCTGTATCAGCTTGAGACATCCTATTTTACACCTATAGTTTGGTTAATTTCTCTAAAATTATGAATAAGTTTTTCCCAGAACAAAGTAAAATCTTGAACCTTGGCCCAAGGTACTCTCTGCTTTTATTTGAGTGCCATGGATCTCCAGAATATGTTTCGTGATAGCCAGACCCAAACCGGTTCCACCCTGTTTACGACCCCGGCCTTTATCAACCCGGTAAAACCGTTCAAAGATCCGGGCCAAATCGTCTGCCGGAATTCCCGGACCGGAATCTATTACCTCAATTAAAATGCCTTCTGCCAGATCAGAAACGGCAATTTCTACCTTGCCTCCGGTCGGAGAATATTTTATGGCATTGTCGGTTAAATTTACTAAAACCTGCTCAATCATACTGTAATCTCCCCAGGCATAAGGCAATTTCTGAGGCAGGATATAGTTAAGCTCAATTTGTCTGGTTTCCAGTTGAGGTTTAAACTTTACTTCCAGCGATCTCAATAAAACCTTAATATCTATTTTTCGCCATCTAACCTGATCTCTTGCCGATTCAATCCTTGACAAGTCCAGCAAATCCTTGATTAACATTCTAAGCCTTTCTGATTCCGTCAATATGATCCTGATAAATTCCCGGGCAGTCGCGGGATCATCCAGGGCCCCGTCGAGCAGGGTCTCAGCATATCCTTTAAGAGAAGTAACAGGAGTCTTTAATTCATGTGATACATTGGCAATAAAATCGGCACGCATCCTTTCCAGCCTCCGGAACTCGGTAATATCATGAAGAACCACTACCGCTCCCAGTCCGGAATTGTCCCTACCGGTAATTGGTGTAATATTAGCTTCGGCATTTTTTTCCTGCGGAGATAATATAAATAAATCCTCCTTGACAGTATTTTGAGTTTCAAGAGCTTTATCTATAAGTCCCCTTAATTGATGATTGTTAATAATCTCCACTTTTTGACAGTCGTCAGTAATACCGGTTTTAATTCCCAGAATCTTCTGGGCGGCAGGATTAATAAGGTCAACAGTACCATCCTGCCTGATAAAGATAACGCCGCTGTCCATATTAGCCAGAACTGATTCCAGTTTGCTTTTCCCGGCCGATACTTCGTCGATCGTTTCTTTAAGCCGCTGGGACATTTGATTTAATGCCTGCCCCAAGACCCCGATTTCATCCTGATTTACGGTATAAGTACATAAACCGAAATCCCCGGCAGCAATTTTCTGGGCAGAGACAGTCATTTCCTGAATAGGTCTTGTTAACCTCTGCGCAAGCTTATAACCTAGTATGCCGGCAATACCTGTAGCCAGCACCAACGCTATAAATAACATAAACCAAAGCCTGGATAAGGCCATCGTAATTTCGGTAATCGGAAGGGCCAAACGAACAAAACCTTGTGTTTCTCCAGCTTTCTCTACCGGCAAAGCCAAATACATCATTTTAGTATCAAGGGTTGTACTTTCCCTTTCCAAAAATCCAATTCCCTCTTGCATCGCTTGTTGGATTTCCGGACGTTCCAGATGGTTCTCTAATTGAGATATTGACTCATGAGAATCGCCCAGAACAGCCCCTTTAGCATCAACAATTGTTATTCTGGTACTTGTTATCTTCCCAAGCCTTCCGGCAAGTTCCTCCATTACGAAAGAGAGAGGTTTGGGGGTGTCTAGTTCGCTAATCACCATTTCCTTTACCAGCCTTGCCTCAACCAAGAGCTTATCGCCTAAATTATTTATAAAATAGGTATCTAAAACCGAAATAAGGTAAACTCCTGATACAAGCATAGAAACCAGGACCATAGCAATAAAAGCGGCAGTAAATTTTATTCGCAGACTTTTTAACATTAATTATGCTCCTTAAACTTGTATCCTACACCTCTTACAGTCTGAATATAGTACGGATTTTTGGGATCAGATTCAATTTTTTCCCTCAGTCGGCTGATATGAACATCAACAATCCTGGTATCTCCCATAAAATTATAGTCCCATACCTGATCCAGCAATAAATCCCTGCTGACAACTATCCCTCTGTGACGGATTAAATACTCCAGCAGTTCAAATTCCTTTGGAGTAAGCTGTACAATCCGATCATTCATTTTCAATACATGACCGGAAAAATCAATAACCAACTTGTCCAGCGAAAAAGTCTTATGTTCTGATGTTTCCAGTAAGTTTTGAGATCGTCGTAACAGGGCCCTTACCCGGGCAAGCAATTCCCTTGGACTAAAGGGCTTGGTGACATAATCATCTCCTCCCAGTTCCAAACCAAGAACCTTATCCATTTCCTCATTTCTGGCGGAAAGCATAATAACCGGAATAGAGATATCTTCTTTCCTTATCACACGACAGACATCATAACCGTCCATTCCGGGCAGCATGATATCAAGAATAATTAAATCAGGTCTTTCCAAGCGTATTTTTTCCAGAGCTTCCAGACCATCGCCCGAGATCAGAACTTTAAAGCCTGCTTTCTTCAGATTGTAGCTGATAAGGCGGGCAATAGCTTCTTCATCTTCAACAACCAGGACTTTCTTACTCATGCTAGCCTCCTAATGATAAATTTCTATCAACTAAGAAAGACAAACTAAATTCTTTTTGCAGATATTATTAATCGTAACAAACTATATCCTTTTTCTTAAATAATAGAAGATCTTTTCACAGAACTCCTTCTTTTTATTGTTTATTTAAATATGTTTGCTTCTATAAAGGCAGTAAGAATTATTCTGCATTGACTCTGTTAAATTCAGATTTAAAATGTATAATAATTATTATACATTTTATCAGGAAAGGATGTCAGTATGGGGGACTTCATAAAAAAACTTTTAATTATACTTGTAACAATCATCAGTATAATCCTAATACCTTTATTTATCTATTATGTTTTGCCGCATTTCATGCCTTTTATCATTGCACTTTTTTTTGCTTTGCTTTTGGAACCATTAATTCAGCAATTTATGTCAAGATTAAAAATAAAACGGTTGGCTGCAGCAAATCTTGCATATTTCCTTTTCCTTGGACTATTGGGGTTATTTGGTTATACAGTGATAGTTAAGATAGTAACTGAAATCTTTGATTTAATCAGAAATATCCAGGTTAATATCCCCCAAATTCAGAATTGGGTCCTCTACCTATATCTGCAAACGCAAGACTTCATCAGATTGCTTCCCCCTGAAATAGCTGTCCAGATCAACAATGCTTGTACAAATTTCATAAACCAGCTTTCAAATCTAAATTTAATAACTGCTGTTGGGGGTACGGCATACGACATCGGTAAAGCAATCCCCAATTTCTTCTTTTCCACTCTCTTGTTTCTAATTTCCCTTTATCTTATAAGCCTAAATCTCATTAATATCCAGGACAAATTCTACTCATATTTCAAATCCAGTTCGAAAGTTAAAATCAGTAAAGTCCTGACAGATCTAAAATTTGCCACCATCGGCTTTATTCAGGCTCAAATCATTCTAAGCTCAATAACCTTTATAGTCAGTCTGGCCGGATTATTAATACTTCATGTTAAATATGCTTCAGCTATTGCCCTTGTCATAGTATTAGTTGATATGCTGCCGATCCTGGGAACAGGAGCAGTCTTAATTCCCTGGGCCGTATTTTCTTTAGTAACCGGGAAAACCTTTCTGGCAGTGGGTTTAGTGATTCTTTATATTGTTATTACGATTATCAGGCGGATTATTGAACCGAAGATATTGGGCGATCGTATTGGCCTGGGTCCTTTGTCTACTCTTATTTCTATCTGGGTAGGTTTTAAAGTTTTGGGAATCCTGGGAGTCTTTATCGTACCTCTTTTATTAATCCTTGCCAAAGCCTTGGTAAAGGCAGAAGTTATTCAATCTAAGATCAAAATTTAATCTCCGGAAAATTCCGCCGCAATATTGTTTATAAAAGGTGCATCCAAAGCACCTTTTTCTTATTTTTTAATATATTGAATTACATTTTGTTAATTAGATTTTTCTTTGAATGGGGAGATACACATGAGTACATTGAAACGTATTTCCAAAGTTTATAAAACAGCAGAAGCAATACCTTTTGATGATTCCTCAAGGATTATTATTATGAGTGATGTTCATAGGGGAGATGGTTCTAAGGCTGATAATTTTTTAATGAATGAACATCTGTATTTTTCTGCCTTAACCCATTACTATAATGAAAATTATACTTATATAGAGATCGGTGACGGCGATGAACTTTGGGAAAACAAGGGATTTCCCGACATTTTAGCGACTCATCTCAAAACGTTTTTGCTGCTTGCGAAATTTTCCAAGGAAGGCAGACTATCTTTAATTTATGGAAATCATGATATAGTAAAAAGTAAAGAAGATTTCGTCAAAAATAACTTATATCAGTACTTTGATCAAAAAGAGAATAAGTATATTCCCTTGTTCGAAAATATTAAGCTTCATGAGGGATTAGTTTTACGACATAGGGTTTCAGGTCATAAAATCCTTTTAATTCATGGTCATCAAGCCAGTTTTCTGGATTGATCAATCACAGGTATCGAAATCGCAGAAGGTAGCATTACACTTGTAAAATGGAATGTCAAAGCCAGGAATGACGGTACGTTGTTTATTGACAAAGAGGTACTGACAGGTCCAAGAAAGATAAAGGATTATTATCAAGCGGCTTATTCTGGATAAATTTTGAAAAATCTTAAAATTAATTTTATTTATTCTCCAGGTTGTCAATTTTCTGGGGTTAAGTGTATAATGTATATAAATTCATATTTTTCTTTAAAGGCGATGAAGGAGAAAAGTAGGCTATGGTCACCTTCCAGGGAGGAAAAGTCACCGACTGAAAGCTTATCTATGGTGTAAGTAGTCCGAAGTTCCCTCCCGAGCTGCCGGCTGAACAGTTAATAAGTAGGCTTGGACGGTTCTTCCCCGTTAAAAGGAAGGGGGTATCGGATTTACCTGTACCTTAGTCGAGTGGGCCTTAAAGGCCAAGTTGGGTGGTAACGCGAGAATTACTTCTCGTCCCTGCAGGGATGAGAAGTTTTATTTTTTCGACACTCCTGATGACTTGATAAGAAAAAGGGGAAATATCCTGTACTTTGAATTGAGGTGGGCCAAATTGGCCAAATTGGGTGGTAACGCGGAAGTCCACGGCTTTCGTCCCATATTAGGGACAGCCGTGGACTATTTTTTTAGAGGAGGATCTTAATTATGAATCTACCGTTAGCAGGTTTAAAAGATGAACGAAGTAAAATCAAGGTCAAGGACACCATATTGGGAGGCAAAGAAATTATCATAATAGGTGGTCCGTGTGCTGTTGAATCAAAAGAACAAATGCGGTCTGCTGCTAAGGCTGTACAGGAAGCAGGCGGAAAGATTTTAAGAGGAGGGATTTACAAACCCCGCACCTCCCCTTATAATTTCCAGGGACTTGGCGAAGAAGGTATTGCCTATTTGGCAGATGCCGCAGAGGAATATGGGCTTCTCAGCGTGACTGAGGTTATGGATGAACAGGGTTTGGAAGCTGTCAAGGAACGAATAGATATTGTACAAATAGGCGCCCGTAATATGCAGAACTTCCAGCTTCTTAAGAAGCTGGGCACAGTCAAGAAACCGGTGATCTTAAAGAGGGGGCTTTCTGCGACAATCGAAGAATGGCTTTATGCTGCGGAATATATCCTCGCAGGAGGAAATAAGCAGGTAATTCTCTGCGAGCGTGGTATCCGAACCTTTGAAACCAGTACCCGCAACACCCTGGATCTAAGTGCTGTGAGTCTGGCCAAAAAACTTTCACATCTTCCGGTAATTGTAGATCCAAGCCATGCTGCCGGACGGATAGACTTAATCCCGTCTTTAGCCAAAGCAGCAATTGCCGTGGGAGCAGACGGTCTCCTTGTTGAGATGCACCCTAATCCGGCCGAAGCAATGTGCGACGGAGCCCAATCCCTGACCCCTGCTCAATTCCGGGAACTGCTTAAAGAGCTGCAAGTTATAGGGCATGGTGTTAACCGGGAGCTGTATCTTCCTCTGGAAGATACAGGAATTGAACCATTAAGAAAAAGAATTAACCTCATCGACCGGGATATTGTTCAACTTCTGGCTGACAGAATGAAACTGGTTCGGAGAATCGGCAAGCATAAAAATCCTGAGCACATCAGGGATGGGAAACGAGAAGCGGAAATTCTGCAGAAACTGGAAAGTTGGGCAACAGAAGTTAATTGCCCTGCCGAATTACTCCAACAAATCTATCCCTTGATTTTTGACTGTTCGATAAGGCTTCAGTTGAAGGGGAAGAGATCCAGAGAAGCTGAATATGTAATCTAATTAAAAGAGGATCAATCAAGGCGCTTTTCATGCCTGATTGATCCTTTTGAGATTAAGTAAGTGAAACGTAATTTTCTTGGCAGCAGATTTATTTAATATTATATCCTATACGTACAATGATTCAAGGTTCGGATTAATGTTTCATCACAATAATTTTATCACGGTCGGCCTCATTTTTCTTTTTCCATCTGTTTGCCTTCAAAGGCAATCCGACGTTTTAAATCTTTCATTAAATTACTGAATTGTACCAGATCAAGAGACTGGGCGCCGTCACATAGGGCTTTGGCAGGATTGTTGTGGGTCTCGATCATTAAACCATCCGCACCTACAGCTACTGCTGCCCTCGCTAATGGCACCACCAAACTTCTTAGCCCTGCGGCATGGCTGGGGTCGACAATAATCGGCAGATGGGTTTTCTGTTTAAGCAGGGGAATCGCCGACAAATCCAAAGTATTACGGGTAGCCGTCTCAAAAGTGCGGATTCCTCTCTCACACAAGATAACCTGACTGTTGCCGGCCGCCAAAATATACTCGGCACTCATTAAGAGTTCTTCGATGGTATTGGCCAGCCCCCTTTTCAGCAGGACAGGCTTATTAAAACGTCCCACTTCTTTGAGCAGATCAAAATTCTGCATATTTCTGGCGCCAACCTGGAGAACATCAATCTCCTTGAATAAGGGCAGTTGGGTCTGATTCATTACCTCAGTAACAATCGGCAAGCCGGTTTCTCTTTTGGCCTCAAGCAGGAGACGCAGTCCCTCCTCATGCAGTCCCATGAAAGCATATGGTGAGGTGCGCGGTTTAAAAGCACCGCCTCTGAGCATGGTTGCCCCGCCGGCTTTCACTGCCCTGGCGATTTCGATAATCTGTTCTTCACTTTCTACTGAGCAGGGACCGGCTATGACCTGAAACATACCCTCACCAATAGTAACCCCGCCTACATTAATAACGGTATCTTCAGGTTGGACTGTCCGGTTTACGGCTTTATAAGCATCGGTTACCCGTTTGCCATACTGGATAATATCGTTGTTTTGAACAACTGCATCCATATCAAGGACAGCGGTATTGCCCAGCAGGCAGACCACCGTATGCTCGGTCCCTACACTGAGAAATGTTTTGAAATTCCGCGCCTCAATATATTGTTGTAACTGCTCAATTTTCGCTTTAGGTACACCCGGTTTTAAGACAAATATCATCTATCCGTTGCCTCCTTACATTTAGATAGCAGACGCCAGGGAAACTGCTCTGAAAACAATATCCTCCGGAAGATACCAGTGTACGTTCACCATCGCTACAGAGCTACTCACTCAACTACGCAGCTAAAGTGCCAAACCTCTGGGTTAGATATAAATGTTTGCAGTTTTTTAGCCATCCATGGCAAAACTGCATCAGTCCATCCTTGGACTAGTCCCACCGGCACTTCTTAACGCTGCTCCGCTCTCGTTCTTACGCTCTTCCGCGAAAATGGTTCTCTTTACACTTGTATCTCTCTCCTCACTTTTCATTTTCTGCTGGTGCTTAGGAAAGCATAGGAGTCTGGCTTATCATTGTTTCGCCTCGTTGGTGAGCCGGTGGAACTCTTCTAATTTAGCCGCAGCTCTGCCACTGTCAATTATATCTTCAGCCTGTTTAATACTTTCAGCTACAGTAATATTGTCAATACCCAAATAGAGAGCCATGGCCGTATTCAGGACTGCCACATCCCGCTTGGGTCCTCTTTCTTTGCCGGTTAAAATATCCTTGGCAATTTGGGCATTTTCTTCCGGGCTACCGCCTACCAAATCTGCCAAGGTACAACGGCTGAAGCCAAATTGTTCCGGAGTTATTTCATAGTAAGTCAGTTCCCCATTTCGAATTTCACAGACATAGGTTTCTCCGGTCAGGGTTACTTCATCCATGCCGTCACTGCCGCTGACTACCAATCCTCTTACCACTCCCAGATTAGAAAGTACCTGGGCCAGAGGTTCTACCAACTTGCGGTCATAGACACCCATTAGTTGCATGGTGGCTCCGGCGGGATTGGAAAGCGGTCCTAAGACATTAAAAATAGTCCGAACTCCCATTTCCCTGCGTACCGGTGCCGCATGTTTCATTGAGGTATGATAAAGCTGGGCAAACATAAAACATATATTACTCTTGGTCAGAATTTCGGCGCTTTGTTCAGGGGTCAGATTAAGGTTGATTCCCAGATGTTCCAATACATCGGCTGCCCCGCTTTTGCTGGATACTCCGCGGTTACCGTGTTTGGCTACCGGGACACCGCCGGCTGCGATTACAAAAGCGGAAGTAGTTGAGATGTTGAAGGTATTTGTCCCGTCACCACCGGTGCCAACGATATCAATAACCTTGCGTACAGGATTAATCCTTAATCCTTTTTCCCTCATTACTGTGGCGCAGGCTGTAATTTCCTCTACAGTTTCACCTTTCATTCTCAGCCCCGCCAATAAGGCGCCCATTTGGGCCTGGGTAGCATTCCCCTCCATCATAGCGTTCATAACGTCTTTGGCAGTTTCAAAATCAAGATCCTGACCGGAGATAACTTTTTGAATTGCACTCTTTATCATTTATTTTTCTCCTCCTCAACTTTTAAAAAATTCTCTAAAATTATATGGCCCAGGGGGGTCAGGATAGATTCCGGGTGAAACTGCAGTCCATAAACCTGGTATTGCGTGTGTTTGACTGCCATTACCTCCCCTGTCTCTTCTTCTGCAATTACCCGCAGTTGGGCGGGGACAGTCTCTTTCACTGCAGCCAGGGAATGATAACGCGCCGCATCAATATGCGAAGGAATGCCCCGGAAAAGCGGGCACGTGAGATCAAGGCTGACAGTGCTCTGCTTGCCATGCATTAACTTTCCGGCATGAGCTATCCTGGCTCCAAATACCTCACAGATAGCCTGATGCCCCAGGCAGACTCCCAGGATAGGAATTTTTCCTCCCAGGCGGCGTACCACCTCTTCGCAAATCCCGGCATCCTTGGGGTAACCGGGACCGGGTGAGAGAATGATGTGCGAAGGATTCAAAGCTGCAATCTCCGCTACAGTCAGGGCATCATTGCGTACAACTTTGATATCCGGATTAAGGCCACCGGCCAGCTGTACCAGATTGTAGGAAAAACTATCATAATTATCTATCAACAGAATCATCAATCATCAACCTCCGCAGCATTACAGATGGCCTTAATTACAGCCTTGGCCTTATTGTCGGACTCTTGATATTCATTTTCCGGGATACTGTCGGCGACAATCCCGCCGCCGGCCTGCACATAAACCTTGTTATCCTTTTTCACCGCCATGCGAATAGCGATACAAGTATCAAGATTCCCCGTGAAATCCAGATATCCCAAGGCCCCGCCGTAGATGCCGCGCGGTTCAGATTCCATTTTTTTGATAATCTCACAGGCCCTGATCTTGGGGGCGCCGGACAGGGTTCCCGCCGGCAGCACGGCCTCAATGGCGCTTAAGCCGTCACACTCAGGCAAGATATCGCTTTCAACCTGGGAACAGATATGCATATTATGGTTGAATAGCGGTGGACAGCCAGATATTCAGTAACCTCCACCGAAGAAAAGCGGGAAATTTTCCCCAGGTCATTGCAGCCGAGATCAACCAGCATATTATGCTCGGACAGTTCTTTTTCATCAGCCAACAACTCTTTTTCCAGGCGCTTGTCCTCTTCGTCCGTTCTTCCCCGCGGTCGGGAGCCGGCAACCGGAAAGGTTGTCAGGCGCCCGATTTGTAAACGCACCAGCGTTTCCGGAGATGTGCTCATTATCTCATCCCCGTCAATATTCAGATAAACCATGTAGGGTGAAGGATTGGTTGTCCGCAAAACCCGGTAGGCATTGAGCAGATTGCCTGTGTAAGGAGCTGTAAACTGCCGCGAGATTACTGCCTGGAAAATGTCACCGTCCCGAATATATTCTTTGGTACGTTCAACAATCTTGCAGTATTCTTCCTTGCTGACATTGCAGGTGAAATGGACATTCTTCTCACACTTAAGCCGGGACAGCCTCCGGTTATCACTGATCAGACCAGCGATCGCCTCCAACTCCGCCATCGCCTTGCCGTAGTTCTCCATGACATGGTCTGTTTTCATGTTGACTATAATACAGATTTTCTGTTTAAGATGATCATAGGCAATTACCTTGTCGAAGAGCATAAGATCAAAATCGTTGAAATTGCCCCGTTTAATTGATAATGTCGGCTCAGCATAACCAATCATGGCGTAGGCGAAGTACCCGACAAATCCCCCGGTAAACGGAGGCAGGCCGGAAATCCTGGGAGATTTATAAGCCTTTTGGATCTCCCGCAAGACATCATAGGGCCGGTCAGTTTCTATCTTTCTGACCTTGCCGTCCTCCTCAATAGCAACTTCTTTATCTTTACAGGACACCCGCATAACCGGATCATACCCCAGGAAAGAATAACGGCCCCACTTCTCCCCGCCTTCCATACTCTCCAAGAGATAATAACGACTGCTCATGTCAGCAAACCTTCTCAGCAGGGCAATCGGAGTAACAACATCAGCGTAAATTTCCCGGCATACCGGTATGATAGTGTACTCATTTGCCAGGCCCTGAATACTGTCACAATCGGGTCTGATCATTTTCTCATCCTCATTTCACTAATTAATTGCCAACTTCAAACTGAAAATAAACATTAAAAAAGCCTTTATCCCCAGCAAGGGACAAAAGCTTATACTTCTGCGGTACCACCCAAATTGACGATAAATCGCCCGCTTATTTTACGCTCTATCAAGCGTACCCTCCTGATAACGGACAGGGTTCCCGTCGGCGCCTATTCTCATTTGATTTCGGGCCGCCCTCACAAGCCCATTCAGTATTTTTCGGTATGCTGTCATCTCACCATCAGCAGCTCTCTGGGATACTTTCCAATACCTACTTCTCTTGCTCATCGGTTCTAAATGCTAATTTTCCAATATTTTTGCTATAGGATATAATTAACAGTCCGGTTCGTAATACATGAAGTCCGGCAAATGATACTTAAGTAGTCAGAATAAATAAAAGCCTTTATCCCCAGCAAGGGACAAAAGCTTATACTTCTGCGGTACCACCCAAATTGACGATAAATCGCCTACTCATTTTACGCTCCATCAAGCGCACCTCACTGATAACGGTCAAGGTTCCCGGCAGCGCCTATTCTCATTTGATTTCGGGCTGCTCTCGCAAGTCCATTCAGAATAATCCCTGTAACCGCATTCTCACCGACCGACGGCTCTCTGAATACATCCAATCATTCCTACTACTCTTGCTCATCAATTTATTGATATTATAATATTTAGATTGTAGCATTCCTGATCATTTTGTGTCAAGAAGCTCTGAACATTTTCCACAATTATTTTCTGCATTCTTTAGATAAAACAGACTTCTGCAGGGTTTTCAAGACGTTAGTATTAACACGAACAGGCCTGCCCAATTATGCCTTAGTTGTAAAAGAAAGTATTATTATCCAAATTTCTATCGAATGGCAAACTAATTATAAATCTAGTTCCTCCTCCGAGTATACTCTTCACCTTTATCTCTCCGCCGTGGTTGCGGATAATCTGATATGTTACAGCCATCCCCAACCCGGTACCGTTTTCCTTGGTAGTATAAAATGGGTCAAAGATTCTGGCCAGTGTTTGTTGATCCATTCCTACGCCATTGTCCTTAACTATCAGGAAAACTTTAGGGGAGCCGGCCTGCCATTGAGCAGAAACTTCTATATTGCCCTGCGAGCCAACAGCATCAAATGCGTTCTTGATTATATTCAGCAAAACCTGTTTGATTTGATCCTTATCAATGTGCAAACTGGGGATATTTGCCGGGCAATAGAAGTTCAAGTCAATATCACGCAGGAGTGCTTCGCTTTCGGTAAGAACCTGGATCTCAGCTAAAAGTGAACATGTATCTATTTCATGGGTTCTGGGAAAAGCAGGTTTAGTAGAATTAAGGAAATCTGTGATAACACTGTTAATTCGGTCAAGTTCATCAAGGATTATATCCAGATATTCTTCTTTGTGGATTTTTATTAATTCCGGTTTCAGCAACTGGAAGAAACCCCGGACCGATGTTAAAGGGTTACGGAGTTCATGAGCAATGCCCGCCGCCAAGGTACCTACAGTAGCTAGTTTTTCATTCTCCATAACAGCCTTTTCCAGCTGTTTTTGCTTAGTTATATCTTCAATCAGGGCAATCACTTCAGTAAGGGTTCCTTTATTATCCCGGATAGGGGAAGTAGTAATTTTAAATATATTTTCTTTGGCATATTCCCTTTCTTCATCGGTGAATATCTTCCCGGTTTCAATAGTTTCAGAAATTAAGTCAATAAAACTTCTTTCACCGGAATCTTTAGTGTCCTCACAGATAAGGGTTAGATTTTTGCCAATGTAACTTCCTTCATTTAAGTTGAACATTTTTTTTAGTTCATTATTAATAAAGGTTATCTTACCTTGGTTATTAGCCGTTAGAATCCCTACAGGAATAGTATCAAGAATAAGCTTGTGTTTATTTTTACAAAGCTCTAATGAGGAATTAAGACGAAGAACCGTTTCTATCCAGTTGTTTAATGTCTCCTTGCTGTAATTGCCGCCCAGTTTTTTAGCGCCAAATGCTACTATAACCCCAAGCAGAAAGACCAGGCCGCGGTTAATGACTTTCAGAATTTTTTCCGCGGGCAAGTCTTTGGCAATTTCCATAATTACTTCATGGTGAAGGTATACCAGTTCCTCTGCGGCAACTATCTTTCCCTCGAATTCTTTGCTTAATTGATCAGCTCTGTACAAGGCTTCTTCTTCGTTATCGTAAATAAACATTTGCAGCAGATCGCTGTATGTTTTTCTGAGATTATTCATTCAAAAACGCTCCACCTTCATTCATGAATTCAGTAACTATAGCTACCGGAACCTATGTATAATCATTAGGTCATTACTTGTTCATCGAGATAATTTTTAAAATCCGGAGCTGCAAATAAACAGTTCCCATGGTTTCCCTGTCAATTAATGCTTCAAAACCTTAAAAATTATACCATTTTTAAATAAAAATAATTGTCGTAATTTATCTATTATAAAAATAATTAATTCCATTGCTGAAAGCAGTAAAGTTATCCTCTCATTACTTTTTACTATATCCTTGATTGTCTGGCCAAACAACTGTTAAAATACCTGGATTTACCTGCATATTATGAAGTGTATCCTATATCTTTCAAAAGTCGCTAGAGATAGCGGCTCTTTTTGTTTTTGTCCTTTAATTTTATTCCTATTTTGTGGCAAGCAAAGCCGCCACGAATATTATGTAATATATTGGAAAGGGAGGATGTCTGATGTTATTCTGTGTTGGCATTGGTATCGTAGTAGTCGCTGTTCTTATACTAATTGCTATGGGCCTCGTATTTTAAGCAAAAAGTTTGATTCCTTTAATCCTTGGATTAAAGGAAAAGCAGGTTGTCTTGAAAAAATATCAAATTCAACCTGTTCCCAACAATAGTTAATATTATAAAATGTCGTTAGGAGAAATTGTATGTTTGGGAATCAACCATTTATACCTCACCAAAATATGTTCCAACAACATGCCGTGCAAGGGCAATTTGCCGGAACAAATTATAATTTGGGAATAGGTTCAAGGCCGCATAGGTTTGTGCCTATGATTAGAAACCGAAGCAGTTTTCCGCCGCCGCGAATGGGACAATTTACAAATATAACCGGAGTCTGCCCGGGAACAGGAATACCTGTATTTCCCCCAGGAACCGCCGGAACGAATCCAACCTGGGGGACCGGACCGCAAAAGGCAGGTAGTCAGGGTTTTATTGCACCAGGTTATCCGTCTCAAGGGTATAATCAAGGATACGGGGGACAACCGCCTGTTCAGCCTGCCTGGGAAAAACCCAAAAAGGGCGGAATCAAAGGCTTCTTAAGTAATCTAATGACTAAACGAAAGGGGTAGTCATCATCAATATCGGGATCCTTAGAACTATATTCCTGTATTTATCATTGATATCTTAACAGTTTCCAGGGTAAATACTCTACCATACTCAGTTCAGAGGACAGCGGTTGCCCTCCTACAGAATTCAGCCAAGGATATCCCAGTCTGAATGACTTTAGGCACCGTCAACCCCTGCCCTCCTCATCTTTTGATCAGCCGGGCAATGCAACCCAATTTGAGTTTATTATACGATTACCATTGTATGTCACACCTGTACATATTCCTGTCCTCAATTAATGCCGATATAGAGAAAACCGCCAACTTTCGTCGACGGTATCCCTGTTAACTGTTCACCGGCTTTGTGATGCTTAATCCAAAAAAATGAGGTGAGATAATTGATAGTGCCAAAATAAAATGAGCTCCAACGAACCTTTATCGACAGATCCCCCACATTACCTTCAACTCCTGTTTCCCATTATCAATCCTCTTCCCAAGTCCTTCATCTTCCAAGTATTCATTTACTCATTGCCTACCGCCTCTTAACTTCATTTCCGCTATTGCTTCACTTGAGTACTTTGAACTCTCATGTTCATAGCTTCCATGTCACCAAACTTGCGCTAAACTCTTTTCTCTGAATCCTTTCCGATATAGTGAGTCTTAAGTTCACCGGTCTTAAGTTTAGTTGTAATGTTCCGTTTCCGTTTCCGGCTCTGCAGGTTTTCCAAATCTTAGGAATTCCTTGGAGCTTATTATTAATATAATTGATTTATTGGCATCTGTCAAAGCCCAAAAATGGTCTATTTAGGGGATCAGCGCCGTCTTTCTGAATTGTTTGAACTTCCTCTCCTGATTCCTCACTTTTCTAGACTTGCTCTTCATACTTTCTACCAAAGAAAATGGCAATCTCAATCTTAACAGGACGACAATCCACAGGTAATATGGGATGGATAATGAATTATAAAACCTCAATGAAAAATATCATCAGTTGCTCTTCCATCTCCAAATACAGGTATTGCGTCTCCTAAAAATGTCGGTTCAGGTTTGATAATTTTGGCCCAGATGAAATCTTTGTTTCTTGCGGCTATTTCTCTCACTTTATAAAATTTCATAGCTTGTCCATAATCATGTTTGTCAGAGGCTATCCCATACGCCTCAAGTCCCATCTCCCTGGCCAAGAAAACGGCCCGCATGAGATGATATTCCTGAGTTACGATAATAACCCTTTGAACTTTGAAAACATCCCGCGCCCTATATACGCTCTCATAAGTACTAAAACCCGCGTGGTCCATGAAGACATCCTGGCCAGGAACACCCCTGTCCTTCAAAAAGCTCTTCATAGCATTAACTTCATCATAATCTTTCTGCCCATGGTCCCCACTTACTAATATCTTTGGAGCCTTACCTGTTTTATAAAGTTCATATCCTTGACTCAACCGATCATTTAACATGGACGAAGTCGTTCCATCCGGGAAAACATAAGCCCCTAAGACGAGGACAGCATCAGCAACCGGAACATCATTAACATTTAGCATGTATTTTGTTCCGACTCGCTCGACATACCGGTCAACGGCAAGGACAGCGCATCCCAATAAAATCATAATGACAGCCAAGACAGCAAAAATATGCTTTAACCGCCCTCTTAATTTAACTTTTCTCACGTAACGCCCTCCTCCCTTAATTTAGCTTACTTTAAAACATGGTCTATAGGCAAAAGAAATTTTATAACCTCTTTATCCTATATTTAAACATTAATAACTAAGAATTAAAAGGTTCAATTGTAATAATAAAAAGAGACCTCGCACCAGCTTTATACCAGGATATTTCCGATTAATCCTGATTAGACTGTGATGGTTGTCTTCAATATTAAACGGCTAAGGGAAAAAACTCTTAGCCGATTTCTTCAATTTATCTAACTTTCACGCATTCCCCAGGATAGATTAGATTAGGCCGACGTTTTAAATGCGGGTTCTTCTGAAGTAGTCGATGAACGGTTATACCGTTACGTTTGGCAATTTTATAAAGAGATTCACCTTTGCGAACACAATGACACATTAATTATATCACTCCTTACTTTCCATCTAATCCATACTATGATTTGGAAAGGCTTGTTCGTGAATGTACACCTAAATAAATTGGGAATTAAAGGCAGCTACTTCCTCAATAGAGGAAGTCCAAGATCTGCGCACCCCTGGTTAAAGAACTCATAACGGATACTTGGAATTAAATAGGAAACACTAATTCCGGAGGTGTTGAAATAATGGTATCGCGCAAATCGGTCATAACTTTCGGGATGGTTGCGATTCCTATCGCAATGTATATAGCCGCACAGGATAATGACATTCATTTTAATCAGTTGCATAAGGAAGATAACAGTCGTATCCGATACAAGAAGACCTGCGCTCATTGCGGCAAGGAGATCAAAGCGCAGGACATTGTAAAAGGCTACGAATACGATAAGGAAAAGTATGTTGTCGTAACAGACGACGAGATCGAAAAGATCAAGACAGAAAAAGAGAAATCCATCCAGATCCTGCACTTCGCCCAGCTAAACCAGATTTCCCCTGTCTACTATGAAAAGACGTATCAGGCTGTGCCCGAGCTGGGTGGCGAAAAGGCCTTCGAATTGCTCCGCGCCTCGCTAATGGACGAGCAGAAGATCGCCATAGGCAAAACCGTCATGGGTACGAAGGACACGCTTATGGCAATCATCCCCCGCGAGGACGGCATCCTTATCTCCACAATGTTCTACGCCGATGAAATCAAGGAGCTTCAAAAACCGTATGCCATTCCGCAGGTCTCCGGGCAGGAGATGAATATGGCAAAAGTCCTGATCAATTCAATGGACACGCCTTTCGATCCCGAAAGGTACAAAGACGAATACCAGGCAAAACTGCGTGAGCTGATTGACACGAAAATCGCCGGTCGCGAAGTCGTCGCTGCGGAGTCCGAGAGTACCGGTAACGTCATTGACCTCATGGAAGCCCTCAAAGCCAGTATCGAGAAGTCTAAAAAAGAAACGGTGTAATTTGCATGACTACTTTGAACGAGTATAATCAAAAAAGGAATTTTGCAAGAACCCTCGAGCCCGAAGGTAAAGCGGAAAAACCTGCGCGGAGTTTGAGATTTGTTGTGCAACATCACATTGCCCGCAAAAATCACTATGATTTACGTCTGGAATGGGAAGGTGTCCTTTTGAGCTGGGCGATACCTAAAGGCCCGTCCTATGACACCCATGACAAGAGGCTCGCTGTACAGGTAGAGGAACACCCCTTGGAATACAGGAACTTTGAGGGAACAATCCCCAAAGGGGAATATGGCGGCGGCGTAGTCATGATCTGGGATGAAGGCTACTGGGAACCAGATGGTGTTGTGGAGGATAGTCTGCGCGAAGGCATGTTAAAGTTTGTTCTCAAAGGCAAAAGGCTCAAAGGGAAGTGGGTTTTAATACGACTAAAATCCATTGAGGGCAAAACCAAGAACAACTGGCTT
>JAQVLN010000011.1 GCA_028704155.1 Desulfitobacteriaceae bacterium | reverse complement strand
ATAAATAAATTGACAGCCATTTTCTTGATTGATTCCGGCATTCTTTCACCTCCAATATATTACCTGGCATTTAATATATTACCTGGAGTATAAATAAATAATGTAAAATAAAAAGGAAGCTCTTCACTTCCGGAATATATTAAAACTAACTAATCCAAATGCATAATAAGTTTAAATTATCCTCGAATCAGGATTGAAAAAACTTATTGATCGCATCAAATTTTCTTTTCAAATCAGAATCCCCGGCTATTCTCTTTTCCATTTGTCGGCAGGCATAAATCATTGCCCCATGACCACGCGAAAAATAACGCCCAATTTCAGGATAAGAACATTTACAAAGTAAACGAATAACATAGATAGCTAGTTGCCTGGCTTCGGATATTCCTGGTGTGCGTCTTGACCCAAGCAGATCATCAGTTGTTGTATTCATGATCTCAGCAGTTACTCTGATAATATTGCAAAACTCCAATTTGCGTAAGTTGGCTTCCTCCGATTTACTTAAAAATTCCTGAAAATTCTCCAGATCAAAACCGGTACCCTTTAATCCAGTAAATTCAATAAAGTCATTAATAGTATTTACAACCATTTGAAGATTACATTCCATACCGGTTAAGGCACTAATAACTTCTTGCTCCATATATAAATTTCTTGAATTAAGATAATATTCTATAAACCTTTCTATTTCCTCATTTGACGGCTGCCTGATTTTTAAAGTTAAACCACCTGAAAACCTTGAAGCCAGACCTTCACCCAAAAAACCAAGAGCCGGGAAATCAGCCTCAAGACAAATAATCATTTTCCCTTCTTGTTCAATTATATATTCATATGTATAAAACAGTTCCCCTATAGTTTTAGTCTTTTCGGCAAGTAATTGCAGGTCATCCATAAATAATAATTTGGGTGAGCGGTAACGTTCCCGAAAAGAAGTTAATAAATTATTTTGAGCTGCATAAGCATATCTTTGAGCAAAAGCCCGGGCATTAATAAACTCCGCCGAAACCTTTTTATTAGAGATCCTTTGGTAAAGAAATTCTAACATTGTAGTTTTTCCGGAACCCGAAGGTCCGTAAATCAAGATTACTGAAGGAGAGTTGACAAGATCATAACTATAGATAGTTTTATATACTAAAGAATTAAAATCACTGACAAATAACTGCAAAGTTTTCCTCCCCCGGACGAAAATCCTTCATTGTGTTCTCAGTCAAACTTCGGTAAATAATGTTTGCTGCAGGAGATAATGGTTTGTTACGTAAACTTAATAAATAAAAATTTCTAACTAAATTCAATTCTTCCACGCGACAAATATAAAGTTGTTCCTTGTCATATGTCTGGAGAGCATGCTTGGAAATAAAAGTATAACCTAGTCCGGAACGAATGGCATTCTTAACTGCCTCAGTACTGCCTGTTTCCAATCCGATAGGAAAATCCCCGGTTTGCAAACCGGCCTTGGTCAAGGCCTCATCTAAAATACGTCGATGTCCGGAATCAGGTTCACTGATGACCATAGGATAATAGCACAGATCTTCTAAATGTATTTCCTTATTTACAGCTAAGGGATGATTTTTAGCAACTACCAGCATTAATTCATCATTGATCCAAAAATCAGACCGTATTTTTTCCGGATCATAAACGGCACCTGCTACTGCAAAATCAAGATTATTGGCAATTAGCTTATATGTAATTTCCAGGCTATCATCAATTGAAAGCTTAAACCTGATTGCCGGAAACTCCAGTTGTAAAGCAGCAAACCTCGCAGGCAGTAAATATTCGCCGGGTATGTGAGAAGCCCCAATATGAACCTTGCCGCGAAATCCATCTTCTAATCCCCCAAGTTCATCAAACATTTTGGAATAATTTCCGAGCATCAATTCAGCATATTGGAAAACTATCTCTCCTTTGGCAGTTAATGCGATCCCCTTGCCTTTTCGATAAAGTAATTTGGAACCAACTTTAAGTTCCAACACTCTCATTTGATTGGAGACTGCCGGTTGACTGATTCCCAATCTGCGCGCCACAGCTGAATAACTTTGTTCTTCTATTATCTGAACAAAAAGACGCATGAGATCTAACATTTCCTACCTCCAAATATCCCTGAAGAAAACTTGGTTAACAACAAGTTTCATATCGAGCGCAATCCTGATTAACCCGTACCCTGCTCACTCCTCAATTATCACGGATTTCATTTCATCGCCGGCCTTAATTTGATCGACAACATCCATTCCTTCAACTACTTGACCGAACACAGTATGAATTCCATCCAAATGAGGAAATGCTTCATAACAGATAAAGAATTGACTTCCCCCAGTATCCTTACCGGCATGGGCCATAGATAAGGCCCCCCTCAAATGCTTATGAGGATTCCCCTTTGTCTCGCATTTGATTTTGTATCCCGGACCACCGGTCCCATTACCCCGGGGGCAACCGCCTTGTGCTACAAATCCCGGAACAACCCTATGAAAAGTCAAACCATTATAAAAGCCGGATTTAGCTAACTTAACAAAATTTGCAACAGTACCGGGCGCAGCCTCCTCGAAAAATTCAATTATAATCATTTTACCGCTTGCCATTTCTATTTTACCTTTTGTCAAAACTAATCCCTCCTTAAAATTCCGTTCTGATTATACCCATTGAGCAGGATATATACCAGTTTATTGTAAGATTATTTTTTTTGCTTTTTTTTACGCTGCCATAACCAGTAACCTAAACCAAGAATTATTATGACCCCAATAATCAAGTCGAAATGATGGAAATATGACTTTAGGCTGTCCCAATTTTCCCCTAATTTTTTGCCGGCAAGAATTAAGATAAAACACCAGGGTAAGGCGCCTAATATTGTATATAAGGACATCTTAAAGACATTCATACGGGCAATTCCGGCCGGAAGTGAAATAAACGTTCTAATTACTGGCAACAGCCGCCCAATAAATACTGTTATTTCCCCATGTCTGGCAAAAAGCCGCTCTGTCCAGGCCAATTCTCTTTCATTTATTAGGAAATAACGCCCATAACGTTTAAGAAAGGGCCGCCCGCCCCAAACGCCAATATAATAAGCAACCAATCCTCCAAATAAATTACCGAGTACGGCAGCTAAAGTTGCATATCTGAGATCAAAATGTCCTAAAAAGACCATATAGCCTGTGAAAGGCAATATGATTTCACTTGGTAAAGGAATACAGGCACTTTCAATCGCCATTGCTAAAAATACACCAACATAACCCAAGCCCGAGATTAACTCTATAATAAACTGTCCTAACTGCATCAGAATAACTTCCAAATTCAAACCACTTCCTTTAATAAACAACTTGCTTAACATCAACAATATTTATTGCAAAACTTGCTAGGAGCCTGTTTCATAACACCAGAAATCAATTTTGCACGTCTTAAAAGCCACAATATATAGTGTTATAAATATGCCATTTGTACTAAATACGGACATCAACTTTCAGTGAAACTACTTTTGCAACAGGCTCCTAGAATGTATTAAAGGTACAAAACCTTTAATACATTCTAGCAAGTAATCGAAAAACCCTTTCTTTTTATCAAAAAAGAAGAAGATATCATTTGTCGACATCTCCTAATCCTGCTGCTGAGTTTTTGTCACCTGACCATTCTGACACTCAAATATCAGCTTCCTGTTGTCCATGATTGTTTCAAGATATGCCGGTTTACCCCATAGATACTGAACATAAGCCAATGTCTTTTCCAGATATTTTAAATCCAGATCAAGCCCTTCATGACAATGCCTGAGAAGCAAGCCTCCTTTATCCCCATAATCTCCATCACAAACGACAATGGTCGGATTTCCGCCACGAACTAATTGTTGGGCCAGGTTATCTCTGACCTTTTTCCAGGCCGTATCAGTTACCTGCCATTGAGCCCCCATTTTGCGAAAATTAAATAGATTCAGTTCTTCGATAATTTCTTTGTCAAGGTAGTTCCTGATAAAGGAAACATCATTTTCAGCTTCCCGAACATCAAAAAGTGTTGCCCGGTCGTACTTTTTATCCAAAGCTTCCCAGATCTTAACACCTAAATAGTAAGGATTTAAAGCTCCGCGCGAAGGCTGAACTACTTGACTATGCATTATTGCAGCATCTATAGTTTCGCCGTCTTCAATTCCAATTTCCCGCATAATCCTGGAATGCCAGAAGGTTGCCCAGCCTTCATTGATAATCTTTGTTTCCATCTGAGGATAAAAATAGAGTGATTCATCCCTGATCATGCTTACGACATCCCGCTGCCACTCCTGAAGGCTGGGAGCATGTTCAATAAGATAAAGCAGTAAATCCTCATACTCTACTTTCTTAGTAATCTCTACTTCTGCTTCTTTTTCAGCCATAGACCATAAATCCTCATAAACCGAACTTATGGGATTGCTTTTTTTAGTCAACTTCTTTTCTTTCTCATCCAACTTTCTTCGTCCAATATGAGAACGTGGATCAACATGTTCCTGAATGGAGAATACTGCATCGATTGTCTTTTCAACGGTATACTGACCATACTGTAATTCATAATTGCGAATTTGCTGGGCATGAGCAGCCATTCGTTCAACCATATCCCGTGGTGTATTTTTAAAATAGCGATTATTTTTGAAAAAGTCAACATGGGCATATACATGACCAATAACCAGTTTATTTTGGATAAGCTTATTACCCTCAAGCAAAAAAGCATAAGAAGGATTGGAGTTAATGACGAGTTCGTAGATCCTGCTTAAGTTTAAGTCATATTGAGTTTTAAGCCTGTGGAAAGCTTTACCGAAGCTCCAGTGCGTAAAACGTACCGGCATTCCGTAAGCTCCAAACGTGTATAACGCTTCTGCCGGACAAACCTCAAAGTATACGGGGAAAAAATCCAAACCCAGACTCCGGGCAACTTTTTCAATTTCTTGAGCAACAGCGTTTAATTCCTTAATCTCATTATCCAAGACCATCCCCCCAGCCGGATCACATTCTGAATTCATGTCATTGGAATTAATCATAATGATTAATTCTGTGATTTCTAAGAGAATACTTTTTTCAAGGCAAGATAAACCTCACTGCGATCTTTGATTGTTACTAATCGTAATTTTGGGTCGGTTATACGTTTTAAAGTTGACATCAGAGTACTGGAATAATGAGTCCTTAATATTTCACCATAACCAACTACCCGGCTGATCTCCACTAATTTAGTCATAAGGGCCAAGGCCCTGTTACTGTCTGAACTAATATTATCACCATCGGTAAAATGAATCGGATAAATGTTATAGTGCTGCGGCGGATATTCCTTCTCAATTATATCTAAGGCCAACTGATAGACCGAGGAACACCTTGTACCCCCACTCTCAGCCTTTGTGAAAAACTCTTCTTCAGTAACTTCCTTAGCTTCTGTATGATGGGAAAGAAAACGAATAGTAACGTTTCCATACTTTGTACGCAGAAATCTGACCATCCAGAAAAAGAAAGTACGTGCTATATATTTTTCAAATTGCCCCATAGAACCTGAAGTGTCCATCATCGCTAAAATTACAGCATTAGTCTCGTAACTGGGACGTGTTTCCCAGGTTTTATAGCGTAAATCTTCCGGAGTTATCTTTAGTTCGTCCGTTTTAACCAGATTGCGTGCCTGCCGTTTGATACTCTCTAACAAAGTCCGTTTCTTATCAATATTTGCTGTAAGGCCTTTTTTTCTGACATCATTAAATTCCGGACGTTCATGAGATATCAACGGACGTTTTTTGTCATCAAGATTGGGAAGTTTCAATTGTTCAAATAGGATAGCGGCTAAATCTTCATAGGTTATTTCTGCTTCATAGATATCTATGCCAGGCTCTTCCCCTGCTCCGCTTCCACTTCCCGGACCTTTTTCAGCGGAATCCTTGCCCAAAACATCTCCTGGTTTAACTTTTTGATTACTCTGCCCTGTGTGTTGCCTTTTATTAAAATCATATTTAAATCGAAATTCTTCTAAAGAACGCATTGGGATTTTCAACGCTTTCTTGCCGTCCGATAAAATGATACTTTCATCAACAATCAGATCCCCCAATTGCTGCTTAATTGCTTCCTGAACTTTTTCCTTATGACGGCTCTGATCAAGATATCCTTTACGATGTAAACCCCAGTCATCATGATTTACAATCACTCCGTCTTTCACAAACATCCCCCCCTCACTAGCGATTGAGGAGCGAACCGACATATCTGACTATTTCATTTGCACAAACAGGACAATAACCATGCTGACTTACCAGACGATCCGTTACATCGTTTATCCTTCGCAATTGTTCCTGGTCAGGATGACTAACTGATGTTGTTACTTTGATAATATCTTTAAGATCAGCAAATAATTTCTTTTCGATAGCTTCTTTCAAACGTTCGTGGGATACATACTCAAATGATTTTCCTTTTCTTGCCAAAATGGAAATACGGATAAGAATTTCTTCACGGAAAGCTTTTTTAGCATTTTCCGACACACCTATCTGTTCTTCAATCCCTCTCATCAACTGTTCATCAGCATCCAACTCTTCACCGGTTATTGGATCAAGTATTTTGCTGGAATTACAATATGCTTCGATATTGTCAAGATAATTATTAAGCAAGGATTTGGCAGATTCTTCGTAGGCATAAACAAAAGCTTTTTGAACCTCTTTTTTAGCAACTTCATCATATTCTTTTCGGGCAAGGGCAATAAGGTTAACAAGATTCTCTTTTTCTTCCCTGGTGATTGAACTATGCTGAGAAAGTCCATCCTTTAAAGCCCGCAAGATATCTATTGCATTAATACAAGAATGCTGATCACGTATCAGAGCTGTAGAAATACGGTTGATAACATAACGGGGATCAACTCCAGCCATACCTTCCTCTAATTCTTCTCCTTCGGCCAGGAGGTCTTTTACATCTTTTTGATTAAAACCTTCTACATCTTCACCATCATAAAGCCGCATCTTCTTAATCAAGTCCATTCCCTGTTTTTTGGAAGGCTTCATACGGGAAAGGATACTGAATACTGAGGCAGTCCAAAGGCCGTGGGGAGCGATATGCTTTCCTTGAATATCACTTTGACCGATCAGTTTCTGATATATTTTAACTTCTTCACTAACCTTAAGATTATAGGGAACCATCAAAACAATAATCCGTGACTGCAGGGCTTCATTTTTCTTATTGCTGATAAATGCTTTGTATTCATTTTCATTAGTATGGGCAACAACTAATTCATCAGCTGAAATCAGCGCAAACCTTCCTGCCTTGAAATTTCCCTCTTGAGACAAACTTAAGAGATTCCAGAGGAATTTTTCATCACATTTGAGCATTTCCTGGAATTCCATTAACCCCCGATTTGCCTTATTCAATTCTCCATCGAAACGATAGGCCCGTGGATCAGATTCGGAACCATATTCTGTTATCGTTGAAAAATCAATACTACCTGTTAAATCTGCAATGTCCTGGGATTTGGGGTCAGAAGGTGTAAATGTTCCTATCCCAACCCGTTCTTCCTCGGAAAACAGAATACGTTTAACAGGTACTCTCTCGACATCACTTTCAAACTCTTCTTCAAGACGCATTCGGCAAACTGGACACAAATTACCCTCGATTTTAATGTTAAACTCTTTTTCAAAGCGCGAGCGTAAGCCTATCGGAAGTAAATGCAGAGGATCTTCATGCATTGGGCACCCATCTATAGTGTATACAGCACCTTTGTCAGTTTTACTAAATTCCTCCAAACCCCGTTTCAACATACAGACAATAGTCGATTTTCCACCGCTTACTGGACCCATTAGCAAAAGTATTCTTTTTCTAACATCCAAACGTTTGGCCGAACTATGAAAATATTCCTCAACTAACTTTTCTAAAGGCTTATCAATGCCAAACAGTTCATCACTAAAAAAGTTATACTTTTTAATACCATTAGTATTAGTTTCTCCGGCTGCCATAATCATCTCATATATCCGGGCATGAGAATGCATTGCCAAATGAGGATTTTTAGTTACAAGTTCTAAATACTCGCCAAAAGTCCCATTCCAAATTAATCCGGCTTTACTTTCTTTATAATCCCTTAGCCACTGAATCACTTCCATAGTAGCCCTCCTTAAATTCTTAACATTGCTCAGGTTACGGCTATAATTAAAGTATATGCCCAGTCCGGAAATATGAGACTTATGGAAATATTTCCTAAAAATAAAAAGAACATCAGATCTGATGTTCTAAAAAAGCAAAATCTAATGTTGTACTTTTAAAACTCTATTCCTTTACGACCGGCAATCCCCTGTTCATAAGGGTGTTTGATCTGGACCATTTCTGTTACCAAATCTGCTTTAGCTTTAATTCTGTCCGAGGCGTTCCGGCCGGTCAATACTATTTCAACATGGGGTGGTTTTAATTCCAGTAATTCAAGTACTTGATCCTCAGTAACAAGTTCAAACCATATTGCATTGAAAATTTCATCCAGAATAACAATGTCCCATTTTCCGCTGCTAATAATCTCCTTCGCCCTTAACATAGCCTTTTCGGCTTCCTGTAAATCCTCCTGACTGGGATTACCTAAATATACCCACCCCTTGCCTCCATAGTGCTCAAGCTGGCATTCGGGTTCCAGCCGTTTCAGCCCCTGAAGTTCACCATAATAACCTTGGCCTTTCATAAACTGGATTATAAATACTTTAAAACCATGTCCAACTGCCCTAATAGCCAAACCCAAGGCTGCAGTTGTTTTTCCTTTACTGTCCCCTGTATAAACCTGTATTAAACCCTGTTCCAACCTTGCCACAACAAATACCTCCCTTTACCATTGTTCAATTTGCGGATGGATATATTTAACATTAGGCATTTCAGATAATTCCGTTAATCTTGCAGAAACATGTTTACTAAAATCTGAAGAAAAAAATAATCTAATTGAGAATCTTTCATCAATAGCCCTAAGTTCTGCTTTATCAGGATAAAAGTAATAATAGTAATCACAATCACGCCAAGAAACTTCTAAATTACCCAGAACAACCTTAATTATTCCGAATTCTTCTACCTTTACAGTACAGACGTTACTTGAAGAAAGTCTCAAATGCTCCGTTTCTAAAGCTGCTTGACCTGTTTTATATTGCAGTTCAATTAAATATTCAACGATCAAACGGGCAGGTAAAGTAATATCTTCAAAAACACGTCTTTGGCTGCGAAGGTCTTCAGCCCAGGTTTCAAGTTTTTTCACATGAATCGACCTGTTTTTTTGTATATGTAGCAGAGTCTTTTCTAAAACACGGTACACTTCTTCCAAACATTCCAGCGGTTCTTTGTCCTCTCTGGCCACTTCAGACTTCACCACTCTTCATTTTTCTTAATTTTACGTTCCTATAATTATTCTACCTGAAATTTAAACAATTTCAAAGTTTGACTTATATTTTATTTTTTTTAACTGTGTTTTTTTTCCTTACTTTTCGTGATATCCGTTGAATTGATTTTTCTATATTCAAAACTTCAATATTATCCTTGCGTGCAATATATAAAGCCTGCCAATAACATTGTAAAGCAGTAATATAATTATGACGGTTTTCACAAAGTTTACCTAACTTTTGAACAGCTTCTAATGTAAGATTACCGTCTTCGAATAATTGAGCGAAATCCTGAATCCGGGCAGCTTGATTATTTAAATTCATTTTCTGCGCCATTGCTAAATATTCTAATATTTCTTGTGCCTCATTTGCTCTTATAGTATCCTTTATTTCCAGGAATAGTTCAAAAGCTTCCCTGAATTTCTTCTCTGCTTTTTGCCAATTCATTTCCTGGATAAATATCCAGGCCAGAGCCTGGTAGCGTAAAGCAAGACCTAAGTCCCTTTTTCCATAGATCTCCATTGATAAGGCCAAATGTTCCTTGGCAGCATAATAGTCACCCAAACCCTGTTCTATTTTACTTAAAAAAAACAAGCCATCACTGCCTTCTTCATTCTCTCCTGATTTCAGCCGCGATATCGCAGATCTTTGCTGGCATTCTACCGCATCCCTAAAATCTCCACTGTCATAATGCAAAAAGGCTAAATACTGCAGGGCACTAGCCAAATTCTGATTATCAGAAATAACTGTGAAAATCCGGCAGGCATTTCTAAGATATTGCTTTGCCAAATTTCGCTTCTCCCGTCTAAAAGAAATTTCACCTAGTAAAACGTTAAGTTCACCTTCTCCTCTGGGATAATTATTCTCCTGACATAATTTTTTGGCAACAATTAAAACTTGTTCAGCTTTTTCAAGCTTATTTTGTGAAGCATAAACTTGTCCCAGGTCTGAATAAAGCATCCCTAAACGTAAACGCGGCGAAGAAACGGGATATATAGCAATTGAACGTTCATACCATTGCACTGCTTCTACTAAAGATCCGCGTATTACTGCCACATTCGCTAAACCAGCCCAAGCCTCAGCCATACCTTTAGGATTCTGTATCTCTATACAAATCCTGGCAGCCTGCTTAAATTCTATTTCTGCAGTACTCAATTTTCCTAAACGAAGCCTGGCAGTCGCTAAAAGCCGTAATGTAAAAGCCAATATCTCAGGCACAATTAACTCTAGTGCTAAAGGAACACATCGGGTAAAGCAATTTTCAGCCTCTTCATAATTATCATTACTAAGATTCCTGGTACCTTCTTCCATTAAACCACGCCATCTCTCTACAATCTGGTCGTTCATAGTTATCTCCTCCGGTAACCTTATAATATGCAGGCAATGGTTTTTGGGTACAGAAAAAAATAGCTCCAAAACCCAAATTATCAGGTTTGAGCTATTTATCAGCAGAAGTTCTGCATCAACCATTGAGGTTATGTTAGGCCCTTCGAAATTAAGCTTTGAAGTGCCTTTGCTCTGCTTAAATAGATATAGGTTATATTTAACACAATCAGGCGTATCTTGCAAGTTAATTTCTTAACAAGATTATTAATTTATTCTTAATTAACTCAAGGCTGGAATTACATTATTTTCTTACAAGATGCATAATGTTTAGGCGAAGGAGGTATCAAGAATGCGAATAGTCGTTTTAAAAAAACCTTCCGGGAGAAGCCTCATTTTATGGGGAATCCTTATTTTTGTACTTTTAGCTTACAGAGAGAACGCAATTTCGGTATTTTCCAACAAGCTTAAACCAATTTATTCCGCCAATGTTTCATCTCAAGCCATTGGGTTAACTTTTGATATCAGTTGGGGAGAAAATACTGCTGTTCCGATTCTTGATATTTTAAAGGAGGAGGGAATTAGGGCAACATTTTTCTTATCCAGTCCCTGGGCCGGTAAACACGAACAAATAGTTCAACGAATGGTTGCAGATGGTCATGAAATTGGTTCTCACGGAAACCGTCATATTGATTTAAATACATTAAGTGCAAATGAAATTGAACGAGAAATAAAAACAGCTGAAGTGGTTTTGGAAGCAATCTCACATCAAAAAATAAACCTTATCCGTGCACCCAACGGAGCCTACGATAACAAGTTAATTGATACGGCCAACCGGCTCGGCTATAAAGTTATTCAATGGAGTGTTGATTCCCTTGATTGGAAACGACCGGGTCCTGATGCAGTAATTAATAACGTGTTAAACGGTCTTAAACCGGGCAATGGAGCAAAGCCCGGAGACATTATTCTTTTCCATGCCTCTGATTCAGCACCTGATACAGTTCAAGCTTTGCCTGCTGTCATTCAAAAACTGAAAGCTAAAGGTTATTCACTGATACCGATCGGCGAGTTACTAAAGCAGTCTTCAGAAACATGGCCACCCGAAAGTAACCTGCCCCCGGAATCCAAAGAATAGCGGAATATTATATTCAACAAGTTAATCCTCAATTTCCCGTAACCAACCTCTCCTTATCCTAAATAAGCAAATTTTGTTTTCAGTGCCCTTTCCAGGAAGAAAACCCCTCTCCAACAACCTCAGGCACTTCTGATATAGTCAGAAATGAATTCGGATCATTTTCACGAACAATATCCTTAATTTGTGATAACTCAGCCCTGCTTATAACACAATAAACAATATTCTTGGGTTGTCCGGAAAAAGCACCGGTGCCACTGATAAATGTAACACCCCGATTAAGTTTTGACATGATAACCTGAGCAATTTGCTCAGGTTTGCCTGTAACTATCATAACAGATTTGGAATGATTAATTCCTTCCTGAACTAAATCAATCACTCTGGTTGCAATAAACATATATATCATCGCATACATGGCAGTTTCTGGAGTAAAAAGAAGAGCTGTTGCCAGAAAAATTACCGCATCCATCCCCAATAATATCTGACCGACACTAAATTGAGTTGTGCGATTGAAGAACACTGCCAGGATGTCTGTACCTCCCAATGAGCCTTGGGAACGAAAAATTAATCCCATACCAATACCGGTAAGAAATCCGCCGAATATGGAAGCAAGGAGAGTATCATGAGTCAAAGCAACAATACCCGAGGTAGTATCCAGGGTAAAAGCCATTACCGCTACTCCAATAATACTATAGATCAGAAACCTTCGTCCGACCATTCTAAATCCCATAATAAACAAAGGTAAGTTAAGCAAAAAAATTGTAATTCCTACCGGACAACCAAAGAGATAATGAAGTATTATTGCTATACCTGTTACTCCGCCATCCGCTATATGGTTCGGAAGAATTAAAGAATTTATGCTAGCACCAACTATGCTTGCCCCTAAAATGATACCAATTAGTTGGCTTATTTCAGCCCAGGGAATTTTAGAATAAATTTGCCGCCAACGCATTTTAATCACCCTCACCAATCTATATAAGCTTATTCATAATAGCTTTATAATAGTTTGTCTTGACAAACGACCTATCATTTAGTAAATTAATAAAGCAGTTCTTTTTAGCGCTCGTAGCTCAGTGGATAGAGTGACGGTTTCCGAGGCCGGAGGTCGCAGGTTCAAATCCTGCCGGGCGCACCAGTAATAAAGATAGATACCGCAGGGGTTTGCGGTATTTTTATTTTTTATCAGAAAGTATAAATTTGGAGTCAGTATTACGAATATATTATATCATAATTATTTTTAGCTATACTAAACAACGTACCAGGCACACTCTTTCTATTCCCCTTGAAAGTGCTTACCCACATCCCTGGCCTTTTTCGGAGAATTAAAAGAAGTATCAGTCTTACAAAAAATACAGCCCGGCATTTCTAAATACTTTCTAAATACTAAGGTTACAACCGTCAAAGAACCCCTGCCAAATCTTGCGGTTTAACAGGGGCTTCGACAGTCTGATTGATTTAGTTTTCGGAAGAATTAAAAATTCGTTGTTTCACAATATCGTATATGTCCTGATGGATATCAAAAACACTGCGTATCTTATCACCTTCAAGGCAATTAATTGTAATCCAATTGTATTTCTCGGCAACTTTAAGCGAATTTTTATAAGAACTAACAAGGAATTCTGAGTTTCTTTCGTGAATATCCTTTGTCTTATCTCCAAATTTATTAAGACGTTTATTGACTAGTTTTATGCTGTATTGGGGGGGCATATCCAGGAAAAATATACAATCAGGGACGGGCAATTTATATTTATTAAACTCTAAATCCCATAACCAATTTAGATATTCCTCATATTCCTGGTTATCAGCTATCTTTGCTGCTTGATGAATCATATTTGATGTAGTGTATCTGTCAGCTATAATAATACCGCCATTAAGATAGAAATCCTTCCATTCCTTTTCATAGGAAATGAATCTATCAATTGCATAAAATGTTGACGCAACAAACGGATTAACCAGGTTTGGATCTGCACCAAATTCTCCTTTTAAATACATTTTTATAAGTGCCGAGGATTTGTTTTGATAATTTGGAAATTCGACCTTCCTAACCTGTACCTTACCTTGCATTACCAGTTTATCAAAAAGCAGTTTAGTCTGAGTTGCTTTCCCGCTTCCATCGCCTGCTTCAATAACAATAAGCCTGCCCTTCAAGATTTTCCTCCTTGCCAAATAAGAGATTTTTAAAGACATTGTCGATTGAATTAAATATTAAACTTATAATAACATACAAACTTCAAAAATACCTTATATTGAAATAAGTCTGAAGGAACATTCTTAAAGTCAATTAATATCAACTTACCTTACTCATTATCCGCAATTTATCGGACAATAAAGCTATAAACTCTGAATTAGTAGGTTTTTGACGTTCAATATTCATGGAATAACCGAAAATACGTTTAAGAGTTTCAGTATGTCCTCTCTCCCATGCCAATTCGATAGCGTGTCGTATTCCGCGTTCCACCCTGCTTGGTGCAGTGTCATACTTCTTGGCAATTGCCGGATATAGTTCTTTAGTTACTGCTCCTAAAAGTGAGACATCCTCAACTACCAGCAAGATTGCATCACGAATATATTGATAACCCTTAACATGTGCGGGAATCCCAATCTGATGCATCATTGATGTAACTTCAACTGAGATATTAATTCCATTTCCGGTCGATGTAATCGCGGGAGCTGTAGCAGAAGTATAATTGTTTGAAGTATTGACAGTTTCCTGAGTCAAAGATCTGATTCGTTTACTCAAAATTTCCAAATCAAAAGGTTTAAGAATAAAATAGTCTACTCCCAGCATCATAGCCTGATGGGTAAAAGATTCCTGTCCAAATGCTGTTAACATAATTACCTTTGGCCGGGGAATAGTTGTCCGGGCAGCTATTCTTTCCAAAACACCTAGACCATCCAGATTGGGCATAACCAAATCAATAATTAACAAATCCGGTTCCTGGGTTTGAACAAGTTCCCAGGCTTCCAAGCCATTATTAGCTATTCCAACAACCTGAAGGTCTTCTTGTTCCTGTAAAAAGTTCTGAAGCATCTGACATAAGTTACGATTATCATCGGCAACAATAATCTTAATTTTCTTATCCATTCAGTCATCATCCTGCCTTAAGTATATTTTCCGGTCACTATAACAAACTTTCCCACCAAGTCCGTTTCTTTTAACCAGTGTTATCATTATATAGTATAGCTAATGTCGAAATCCTAAAAAATAAGTAAAGAGCAAATACGGGACAAGAAAATAAACACTTGTAAAAAGAGGGTTTAGAGCTGATGAATCTATTTTATTTATCGCAAAAAATACCAAACATCAGCACTTATTAATAATCACATCGAAACAAAGTGAAAAGCAGCCTGTTTAGGTAATTTATGGTTCCGTAAGATAATTACTGTATCATTAGAGAAAAATATCGTAAGCGAACGCACAATTTCAGATGTTGTCGGGTAAGTTGGTTGATTATAAAGAATATTTAATTTGACTTTTGGATAACATAGCCTTAAGTGAAAAGGAGGATCTTATGATTGCCAAGGTTGATAAGGATACCTGCATTGGTTGTGGTGCCTGTCCGTCAATTTGTCCCGAGATATTTCGGATGAATGATGATGGGCTCGCGGAAGCCTTTGTAAATCCAGTCCCAACAAGTTCTGAGGAAGCGGCTCATAAAGCTGCAGATGGGTGCCCTGTTGAAGCTATACATATCGAAGAATAAGCGGATGGTTTTGTTCCATCCGCTTAACAATTAATTAAGAAATTTTACGATAGATTATTAAACATTTTAATCCCCCAGATACGCCACTCCAGGTTAGTTTTTCTGACATCAAAGCAATACATTTTGGTTTGGACTTCATTAAGTGAAGAACTCCACGTTACTTTCACAATTATCGCTTGTGAATTACGAAGGTCAAGAAACTCGACCTTTTGTAATTTAAGTAAGGCATCTTCCTCTACAATTTTCTTTAATTCACTGACCAGATCTCTTCCCTCAATGGGAGTACCTTCACTTCTGATTAATCCCTCAACCAGATCTATCTGACGGGAATCTAAGAAGTTCCAAAATTTTTGGATTGTTAATTGCGGTGAATCAGAAAAAAAAGGATTCGCTATAGCTGTGATGACAGTTTTGGGTGTTTTCCAAGAAAGAAAAAGAAAAAGGCTGAGTAAAATAATACCAATTAGCCAAGGATAACGACTATGCTGCATATCTATCCCTCCTTAAATATCTTTATTATCCCTGTTCAAAGACAGGCCTATAACAATATTAGGAGGGAACATCAACTTTTATGACAAGTTTATCCAAAGAACTTTTTCAAAAGATTAAGTATAATTCCTGGAAGCCGGACATAGTATATTTTCATTTTTACCGCCTCCTTTCCTAGTATCATACTAATAATTGAGTATAAAGTTACCTTAGCCAATATGATAATTATTCACAGCCTCTTCAAGTTGGGCTACAAGACGTTTTTCCTCTTCTGTTTGAGCAGTGAAATATAACCTGCTGATGATTGTTGTGATCATTTTCAGAATATCTTCCAATACCAGTTTCTCTTTTAAAGCCAATTGAGCACTTGTTTCAATCATTGCAATACCGAACTGGTGACCAGTCCCTGTGGGCATCATTTTCGTACACGTTTTTCCTAACAATTTCATGACTAATGAAGCTTCTTGGGCATCCAATTGTCGAATTGCATCAAGTGTAGTTGTTAAACCCTGAACAATTCTCAATCCGGCATTGGGCCAGTTAACTTGTTGACTATCCATGACAGTTTACCCCCTGTGTAAGCCTTCTTGTGCCATACTATATGCTGCTGTTCCTCTTAATGTGCATAAAGAAAACTTGGCTTGGCCATCTATGTTCTGCGCCGGTAAATTTTCGCTTATGCTAACTCAATATTTATACTTTCTAATGACAGTAAAAAAACCAAGGATAATAAACCCCTGGCCTAAGATTATTTACTGAACAAGTTCACTGTTGCCGTCTTGGTTTGCTTATCACTTACCAAGTTTAGGGACCCGAAATGTCGAAACCATTAAAAATGCCAGTATTATTAATATGACAGGATAAAATCCCCAAGGAACCAACTTGTAGAATAACATTAATAACGCCATAAAACCACCGGCGAAAGTTATCGGTACACCTACAAAATGAGTTGTAACATTGAGGATATTAAAACGAGCAAGCCGGACTGCACCGCATAATGTAAATACAGCAGCAATCAATAGACCAAAATAACCAAGATGTTCCTGTAGAAAAACCTTATAAACCAGAATAGCCGGGGCTACTCCGAAGGAAACTAAATCACATAAAGAATCCAGTTGTTTGCCAAAATCAGAACTCACGGAAAATATACGGGCAACTTTTCCATCAAGGCTATCCAAAATTACAGCCAAGATGATCATTATTGCTGCCAGACTTATTTTCCCATCCAGTATCATTGTCAAAGACAAAAAGCCAAAAAAGAGATTCGCTAAAGTAAATATATTCGGAATAATATTTGTATTAATGTTCACTACCCTCATTCTCGTTCACTCTCCCTAAAATAGTCTGCCCTCCAATAACTTTATCACCTTTTGTCACCAATACTTTAACATCAGAAGGCATAAACAGTTCAGTACAAGAACCAAATTTTATAAGACCAAAACGTTCTCCTCTGGCCAGCTCGTCATTTTCATTTACCCAACAAACTATTCTTCGTGCAATAAATCCGGTGACTTGGGTAACTAATATGCGCAGATTTTGATTCTCGATGCCAATAAAATTCTTTTCATTTAGTTCGGAAGCATGACTTTTAAAAGCCGGAAGCATTTGCCCCGGACGATAAGCCCGAAAACCAACTGTCCCAGCCATTGGAGCACGATTAATATGTACATTCAGGATACTCAGGAAAATTCTGATTCTGATACTCTCGCCTATAATAAATTTATCTTCATATACCCGTTCAACGTCCATAACGACACCGTCTGCAGGTGATACCAAGCTCAGTTCATCACTCGGGATAATTCGCTCAGGATTACGAAAAAAAAATAAAATAAAAAGAAAAAACAGGCCAGGAATAATAACAAGCTGCGGCCAAATAATATAACAAATAATCATAAGAACTAAAAATATTGCCAAATACGGCCATCCATCCCGGGAAATTGGATACTGTTTCACCTAAAGATTAACCTCCTCATTTAATTTTCTCTAGTGTACCATCTTTGGTTAGTTTAGAAAAGCGCTCCATTACCTGATTTACACTTATTACACTCATCGATTTGCTTAAGGACTTGTTTATGATTACCACGGATATGTGTTTTCAGGGGCAGTGAGGAAAGAAAGAGACTACCATAGTGTTTTTTAATTACTCTGTCATCCAGAAGAATTACAACTCCCCGGTCGGCTTTGGAACGTATCAGCCTTCCAAACCCTTGCTTAAATTTTATCACAGCTTCCGGCAACATATATTCCCAAAAAGGATTTCTTCCCTGGGATTTAATCAGTTCCGAGCGTGCCTCAATCAAAGGTAATGACGGCGGCCAAAAAGGTAATTTAACTAAAATTACGCAAGATAAGGCCTGACCAGGGATATCAATACCTTCCCAGAAGCTGGATGCTCCTAACAGTACACTGCCGGGATTGCGCAAAAACTCACTTAAGATTGCACCCCTGCTGCCATCAACCCCCTGAGCCAATAAATTTAGGTTAAGGGATTCCAACTGTTTAACCAGAGGAACATAAGTAGCTTTCAATAACCGATGAGAAGTGAATAGGACCAGGGTGCGTCCTCTAAACTTTCCGGCGATTCCGGCCACGAATTCAGCTATTTTAAAAACAATGGCTTCCTCGGAATGACTTTTCCAAAAATCCTTGACAACAATGAAGTTCATCTGATTTGCATAGTCAAAAGGTGAAGCAACCTGAAGTGAGATTGTATTTTTATCCAAACCAACCTCTTCTAAATAATGAGCAAAGGAATCGGCTATGCTAAGTGTTGCAGAGGTTAATATTGCACTGCTCAGACGGGAAAACATCTTTTCTTTAAGAATCATGCCTACTTCTACAGGCGAAGATTTCAAATAAAGCGTATAGTTTTGTTCCAACCATGTAACCCTCAAAGGGTCTTCCACATTTAATATAAGAGAAAACGTATCCTTAAAACTCTCAAGTTCTCTCTGGTAACCGGCAAGTTCACGACGTAAACCATCTAATTCATTCAAATCTTCCCCGGCAGCTAAAACTTCAGCAAGTCCTGCCAGACTTGAGATCAATTGAGTAAACCTGCCGATTATATTCTCTACCTGCGCCTCCAGGACATGCCACCAATTTTCTTTTTTAAATGCTTTAAGCAAACGCAATGATTGCCGACCGTGTATTATCCCGGCAAAGAGACCAAACAACTCCTGCAATTGAGACAGCACAAGCTGACAGTTTTCCGGGATACACTCCAACTTTGCTGTAAAGGCATCCCAAGCTACGGTTGGTGCCATGGCCGCCAAATGGACTTGTCTAAGTTTACAAACAGTAAAAAAACACTGCCCCTGGGAACGAAATATTTTTTCGATTACACGCTTTACATTTTCCTGGCATATTTCACTTCCTAATTGCTCCAAAGCAGAACGATGAAGATGATGGGCCTCGTCAACCACCAAATAATAATGTTCCGGTAAAACTTTAAAGTCAGTCTTCATATCAGAAAACAATAAAGAATGATTTACTATTACCAAATCAGCATCTTCAGCCCTTTTTCGAACCCTGAGAAGAAAACATATTCCTGCATGAGTACATCGCACCGGATCACAATTTTCAGTTTCAGCACTTAGTTTTGACCAAATCTTGCGTACACCGGGAACTTGGGGTAGTTCCTGATAATCACCGGTTTCTGTTTCCCTGAGCCAGGAAAGGACATACAGCGCTGCAATGCGCTCTTCACCGGAAAGCTCTAAGGGATTAAGCAGCAGAGCAGCCCACTTCTTCAAACAACAATAGTTTCCTTTTCCTTTTAATAAAACGGTCTGAAAGGAAAAAGGCAATACTCGTTCCAGAACAGGCAAATCCTTTTTATAAAGCTGTTCCTGCAAGGGAATTGTATGAGTAGCCACTACAACTTTCAGGCCGGTTTTTTTTGCCCACCATAGTACAGGAATCAAATAAGCAAAAGACTTGCCTGTTCCGGTACCTGCCTCAACAACAATATGGCGTGACTGAGTAAGACCCTGGACGACTAAATCAGCCATTGTTCTTTGTCCCATTCTGATTTCATATCCTGTGAGGATTTCATGCAAAATTCCATCCGGTGAAAAACATTTAAGTACCCATTCGGTTTCTTCAGGGATTTTTTCATCAACAGCTTTTCCTGAAAACAGACCTTCATTTTGCGGTTTAATTCCTAAATCAGTACGAATTGAGCGATCAGGAAAACTCTTTGCTATTTTACTGCGCAGCAAACTAAAAAAACCTGCATTATTACTTTTCTCTATTAAACTTTTTGCCCTGTCATAAAAACTTAAGTCGTATTCTGTGCCCTTCTGCCAACAAGCCTCCAGCAGCTTCCAAGTAATCCAGGCATCTGTTCCGGCTCGATGAAATTTGTGATTTTCGGGCAGTTCAAGCGCTAATTTTTCAGTTAGTACCGAGAGACGATAATGCCCCAAGGCCGGAAAAAAAATTCGGGACAACTCCAGGGTATCCCATTTTTCCTGATTAAAACTTCTTCTTAAACCTTTTCCTAAAAAACCCAAATCAAACTCAAGATTGTGGCCGACAAGCACAGCATCTTTGAAGAAATCCAGGATCTGTTCGCAATATTCTTCCAGAAGACCGGCAGCACCAAGTTCTTCCCTGCTGATCCCGGTCAATCTCAGGATCCTCTCGGATACTTCTTTACGGGGGTTAACAAGAAATTGAAGACAAACAGGTTGTTTTCCCTCTTCAATACGCCAAGCTCCAAATTCAATGATTTCATCACATGCTATATCCAACCCAGTCGTTTCCAGATCGAAAATTGTAATGGTTCTCTTCAAGAATCCGACCCCTCTCTACTAAAATTGTATATATTTTCTTGAGAAAATTCAATGTGCTGAAGGATTTTGGAAAAATAAAGAGAATATAACGTTTAACTAAAAAAGAGAAGAGGTTTTGCTTTGAATAATAGAAAAATTATCCCGTTAATATTATTAATAAACCTCTTATTTTGCCTATCTGTTCTTTCTGGCTGTTCGAACAGACCTTTCTTAACCGGTGAGAATGACTATAGTATTAATACTGTTAAAATAACAGGCGAAATTAAAAACCAGCCTTTGCAAATCCCCTGGAATTTAAATATCGCAGTAATGCGTAACCTTTTAATGGAATCATCATTTGTCCTTAGTGATTTGCATACTCCGGATTCGGATGATTTGCAGAAGCCTTCCAGTGACACTGTTTATCTGGAAAGCATTTTTCCCGAAAGTCAAACTATGACTTTTATTATTGATCAACAACCTGTGGTCTTAGACGTCAATTCGATTCAAATTGAAGTAAGGGGATCTAATATTGGTAAAATAATCTTAAACCAAACATTAATCTTTCAGGGAATTAACAATCCTGATTTAGAACCCGCTTATACTGATTTCATTAAAGAACTTAACATTAAGCAAAGCACACCCGCTACCAAATAATAATTAAAAACATTTACCTGGGCAAGATGTAAAAAATTCAGATGCTTAATATAATATAATTAAGAATGCTCACTTGCTTATTTAGCAATTAGTCTTTCCCGATATCTGAAAATAGAGCATTACTTCAGTCGCAGAGGTGAATTTATAATGAAGCTAGCCTATTCGCGCACAAATTTCCCCAGCGGTTTATCACATATTAAAATGGAGGATACAGAATCACCCAACCCTGAACTTGTCCATTTTGTTTTGGTCCTCAGCAATAACGGATCTCTTTGGATTGATGTTTTTTGGCCATATGATGAAGAATCGGAGCGGTATAGCCGCAGAATATCAGAACAGGAATTTTGGCAAATTTTTAGGGAATGGCGCTTACGTGGAATATCTATAGGTGACAGTAGTAAAGTAGCTGCCATGTTAAGCCGCAAACGTTTGGCCCAAACGAAAAAAAAGCGTAATGCTGATAGCATCCGCATTTGAGATATCCTACATAGTTAGATTTTACTTTTTGCAGCCTTCCCCAGTTGATAAAAGCCTTTTACTATTTTGAAGGCTTTTCTTTTTTCTTTTTAGGAGTAAATGATTTTAAATCTTTCTGTAAGTTCCTTAAAGCCTGAAAGACATCTTTTTCAAGATGATCTTCCAGATAAAAATTATCAGATCCGGATTTTAACTGAGAAGCCGGGATAAAATCACTTTGTATTTTTCGTCTGTAACCGCACTGTTTATTTAAGTTCCCGGCAGTAAATAATGGGGGATTATCTTTTATTAACAACGGATCTTTTTGATAATTAGACTCAGATCGCTTTACCGGATTTACCGGCAAATTAGTTTGTTTATGAAGCGGAAAATGATCCTCCACCCACTTTCGGACTGATTGAGGGTTTTTAGTAACAACAAAAACTTCCTGGATAGAACCATTACTTTTTAAGAGCAGTTTACAGCCTGTAGTAGTTTCATATTTATAAATAATTCCTCTTTCCGGGGAACGGCTTATTTCTATAACACCCGGAATAATATCTGTGACCTCTGGATTGTCCTCCAGATCCTCCAGCCAGTTGAGACCTTTTTCAATAATTCCATGTTCACGTTTTACTTTATGCCTACGGTATTTCATCTTATTTTTTCTCCGGACCCGTTAAAAAAATGATGATTCGCTGCTATTTGGCCATTTATTAATTCAATTGTACCCAATGAAAAATGTTTTTCCCGGCGTTTATCTGTTGAAGAACCCGGGTTGAAAAGCAGAATATTGTTGATCCATCCCCAAAAAGGCTGATGACTGTGGCCAAAAACAACAATATCTACAGATTCTGCTGCAAAAGCATTTAAAGCCCGTTCCTGTGTTGTGCTCCCGATACCAACGTTGCCATGAATTAAGCCTATTCTTAACCCGGCTAAATCAATTATATCCCGGCTTGGAAGATCAGCAAGTTCCCGGCCGTCACAGTTTCCCCTTACCGCCCGTACAGGAGCCAAAACAGCTAAATCATTAATAACTTCCTGCCTGACGATATCCCCTGCATGAAGAATCAAGTCAACCCCTTCAAAAATATCCCATACAAATCCCGGCAGATATTGACTTTCACGCAAGTGAGTATCTGAAAGCACTCCAACACGCATTATGTATATGTCCTCCACTATATAATTTAATAATTAATAATATTGGTAAAATTATAACATAATTTTAAGAATTAGAGAAAGAATAAGAATTATGAAATAAGGAGACTGTTTAAAGCCCCCCTATTAATGGAAATGTTTCTGCAGATTATATTTCTGAATTTTCAATGCCTTTCTGATTTCATTGGCAACCTTCCAGGTTTCCTGTTGACCAGGAGTAATTAAACTAAGCTTGCCGGTCCGCTTATCAACCAGAATATCTACCGTTGGTTTTCTTCCTTCAGCTTTCTCTCCCGGCAAAAGTATGTCAATACCAATTTTATTCTCATCATACTCCGGCGGTATAAGGTAATTTAAAACTTCTTCCGTAGCTTCAATAAGTTCCGTTACCTGTTCACCAGGGTATCCCTCTCTTAAAAGAATCTCCCTAACCTGGGATAAGGGATGCTCAAGAGTCAGCAGCATCTGGGCCCGTTGTACAAGATTATTATTAATTTCCATGACGCCACCTCTTTATTAATTAGATTTTAAATTACTTCTTTAGTCCAATAATTTTCTCCAGCTTTGTTTTATAGTCATATCCTTTATCAACAAGTTGATGATCGATTTTCGTCCTGTCCGGCATCAGGCTATCAAGTGCAGCTTCAGTTGAACCGATATATGTTTTAACTTGATTCTCCGGATAACCTTCTCTTAAAAGAATTTCCTCAACTTCAGATAAGGAATTTTCCATGAAGGTTAACATTTGGGCACGCTTTATAAGATCAACATCTATTTCCATAACGCCACCTCTTTTATTCCTCTTTTTTGAATTACTATAATTTCATTTTTCCCTTTAGCTGATTAACAAATACTGATACTTCTTAACGAACATGGAGATCTTGTCCATATAAAATAAATCTTATAAACTTTAGATAAAGGATGGTAAGCAGTGATGACTAAAATTTCAACTTTACCTTTCCTGATTGCGGCATTTTCCGGTATTTGTATGGCAGTACAAGGATCACTTAACTCGCTTCTGGCCCAAAAAACTTCTTTAATGGCTACAACATTTATCGTGCATCTGCTGGGCAGTTTGCTTGCTGTTATCGTAATAATATTCGGGAAAATCCCAGTATTATCCTATAATTGGTTTTCTATTCCCTGGCATTTATATTTAGGCAGTCTTTTAAGCATTATTATTATAAGTTTAGTCGCACTAAGCATTCCTAAAATTGGAGTCAGCAATGCTACGACTGCTATTATCATTGGACAAGTCGGCGCTGCCGTACTGATTGATCATTTTGGTTTATTAGGCATTGAGCGTATCCCCTGGAGTTACTGGCAATTCCTGGGCCTCGCTTTCTTTGCCATTGGGGCGAAATTACTTTTCCGCTAAATTAACTGCCATGTTTCCGACAGCTGATGGTTTCCATACTAATAATAATTTTATAGACCTCGTCACTAACCAGATATTTGTGAATCTGACCATTGAAAGTAAGAATTACTGAATTCTGACCTGCTGCTTTCCGATCATCTTCAATTAAACCAAGCAAGAAATTATAGGATTCGTTTGTAAGTGAAAGCTGTTTAAATTCTCCTTCGGCAACAAATATTACCCAATAGCCGGTAGCAACCTCATCCTGGTCATTATAAAGTGAATTACTAACAGTAGGATAAGCCTGCGTATTTTCGAGTTCAGAGCCAGTAGTCGGAGGTAAGGTTACCTCCGCAAGGCTGCTTGTATCTGCAACCGGATCGGACATACGAGAAAAAACATCTTTAAAAAATGTAGGGAATAATAAATAAGCAACAACTCCAATTACAAATATCCAAATGACCAAGGCCTGCCTATCCTGACCCATACGATTTCGCGGCGGACGACCCCAAAAGTTTGGCATAAACATGCCCTCCTATCTCGGGAGATTGACAAGAAAAGCATTCTAAAGCAAATATACGATAAATCAATCCAAGATATGTTCTAATTTAGAAAGTATTGGTAAGTTCAGCATCTAAAGAACAATTTGACTACCCCAAGTTATACACTGTAAAATTAATAACGAGGTGGAAATATGGAGATGCTGCGCCAAAAACTAAATTTGTTGCCAGAAAAACCGGGTGTATATCTAATGAAAAATACTTCCGGTCATATTATTTATGTGGGTAAAGCAAGAATCTTAAAAAACAGGGTGCGCTCATATTTTAGCGGTTCGCACGATATTAAAACTCAAAAGTTAGTCAGTTTAATAAATGATTTTGAAACAATCGTAACCAAATCAGAAGTTGAAGCCCTTGTGCTGGAATGCAATTTAATCAAAAGACATAAACCAAGATTTAATATCCTCTTACGTGATGACAAGTCTTACCCCTATTTAACAATTACTAATGAAAACCATCCCCGTATTTTAGTAACCCGTCAAATTAATAAAAAAAACGGTAAGTACTTTGGTCCTTACCCTAATGCTGCATCAGCCAAAGAGGCCGCGACACTTTTGAATAGAATTTTCCCATTTCGGAAATGCCGGCATTTACCCTCCCGACCTTGTCTCTATTATCATTTAGGACAATGTCTGGGACCCTGCTTTAAAGATATTCCTGAAGAAATATATAAAAAAATTCACAAAAGAGCAATTAGTTTCTTACGCGGTAATCAAATAGGAATCATTAAATTATTAGATAAAAAAATGAAAGAAGCTTCTCAAGCCTTGCAGTTTGAAAGAGCCCGGGAATATCGGGACCTTATTCATGACCTTAGGTGTTTGGGAGAAAGACAAAATATTTCGTTAACAGATTTTAAGGACCGTGATGTACTGGGATATGCTTTTACCTCTGACCAAATGTGTATTCAGGTTTTTCATATTAGACAAGGTAAGTTATTGGCCAGGAACAACTTCACTTTTCCTTACTATGAAGAACAAGAAGAAGCTTTCGTTTCTTTTGTTGCTCAATATTATTCGGCAAATCCAATATGGCCCGAAGAAATTTTACTACCTGCCCTTGAAAACACTATCTTAGGCAATTTATTTCCAATTATTATTCCTCAACGAGGAAGAAAACTTGAACTTGTTCAAATGTGCATGTCCAATGCTCAGACATCACTTGATGAACAAGTCGCTTTAGAAAGTTACCAGCAAGACAAAATTGAACAAGCACTTCAAGGTTTGCAGGATAATCTTAAAATACCCCAATGTGATGTAATTGAGGCTTTTGACATTTCCAACACTGCAGGTACACATATAGTTGCCGGGATGGTACAATTTGTTGCCGGCAAACCCCAGCGATCTGCTTACCGTAAATATAAGATAAATATTATTGAAAACTCAAATGATACCGCAGCAATTAATCAGGTTATTAAACGCAGATACAAACGTCTGCTAAGAGAACAGTTCCCTCTGCCCCATCTAATTTTGGTTGATGGCGGAAAAGGACAAATATCAGCAGCAAAAGAGGCTTTGCAAAATCTGGGCTTATATATCCCGGTTGCAGGAATTGCTAAGGATAATCGTCATCGTACAGCCCAATTGTTCAATGAATCAGGTAATTCAATAATGATTAATCCTAAATCACCAACCTTTCATTTCCTGGAACGCATCCAGGATGAGGTCCACCGTTTCTCCATAACCTTCCATCGACAGCAACGAGCCAAAAGTATGACTTTTTCTGCCCTTGACCACATAGCCGGAATAGGCCCCAAAAGACGCCAGCAGCTCTTTCTCCATTTCCGATCCCTGGAAAATATTATTTCTGCCGATTTGGAAGAACTGCAAAATGCAGGTCTTCCATTAAATGCTGCTTTGGCAGTATATAATCATTTTAAAGCAAAGAAAGACAAAAAAGCATAAGTAACAGTATAAACTGTTGCTTATGCTTTTTGTCATATGGCAGACTTTCCTTATTTCACCCGGCGGGCACCTATATAATGAGTAGCATAATAACTTTCATTTAAACTGGAGATTTTTACTCCTTTAGTAGATGCATGTATGAAATTTCCACCGCTAGTATAAATACCTACATGGGAAGCCCCGGGAGCATATGTGGTAAAGAATACCAAGTCTCCTTGTTGTAATTGGTTCCTGCTGACAGGTGTTCCAACTTTATATTGTTCAGCAGCGGTTCTCGGCAAAGATATTTTGGAACCGCCAAAAACATACTGTGTAAATCCTGAGCAATCAAAACCCTTGCGGGTAGTACCTCCCCAAACATAGGGAATCCCCCTCAGGCTTAAGGCATTATTGATCAGTGAAGATTTATCACTGCCGCCGCGTGATACCTTGGAATTTGAAGTTAAAGCTGTCTGAACCGGAATTTTTGGGGTTGTAGCAGTTTTAACTGTCTTTTGGTTATCATGGACAGCTGTTACGACCGGCAGCACGACTTCTGTTGTCAATTTGAATTGTTCCTGGATAACTTGGGCATAAGGTTCACTTGGAATTTGATTGGCTTTTACAGATAACTCTTTGAATAAAATTTGATCATTTGTGGTGTTTGAATGTGTGTTTGCCCACGGAATAATACCAAATAGAAATAATCCCGAAACAGTCACAAAACCTAACCACATACCTTTACTTCGTATGTGTTGAAACATAAATGAATTTTTTCCACCTTTCCAAGCTTACGAGGTTAGTTGACGGATTCGGGCAAAAGGTGATTACCCTACACGTTTCCGTAAACGTGATTCACCCCATTAGGATATCCCCCGTTCCAGGACCTATGACTGGACTCAGCTTTTTTGCTATTACTCTTATTTATTGTCTAATTATTCGCCGTTTAAAATATAAATCCTTTTAAAGGACATATAATTTTCGGTAGATTTCCTTAGCAATATATGGTAATGTCATTAATTATGCTTTAAAACATATTTTAACGCAGATCCCATCCACAAATCTAATATAGATAATAATGACTAAAAATATCCGTGGTTTAATAAGGAAAATTACATATTTTTTAAATATTTATCAATTGCGGCCGCGGCTTTTTTGCCGGCACCCATAGCCAAAATTACTGTGGCAGCTCCGGTGACAATGTCTCCACCGGCAAAAACTCCTGGTTTTGACGTTTCCATCGTCTCAGGATCAACAACAATATTACCTCTTTTATTAAGTTCCAGTCCAGGGGTTGATTTTGTAAGCAAGGGATTCGGCCCTTGCCCGATTGCTACGATAACTGTGTCGACATCCAGATCAAATTCCGAACCGGGAATCGGTACAGGTGAGCGACGTCCGGATTCATCCGGTTCTCCCAGTTCATGGCGCAGGCAGGTCATACTTTTGACCCAGCCACGATCATCACCATTAAGCTTAATCGGATTAGTTAATAAATAGAGCTTTACGCCTTCCTCTTCAGCATGTTCCACTTCTTCAACACGAGCAGGCATTTCGGTCCTGGACCGGCGATAAACGATGTAAACTTCTTTCGCCCCCAGCCGCAGGGAGGTCCGGGCACCATCCATAGCAACATTGCCGGCACCCAATACAGCAACCCGTTTTCCGACTTTTATCGGCGTTGCATACTCCGGGAAACGATAGGCTTTCATTAAATTAGCCCGGGTTAAAAATTCATTGGCAGAATAGACCCCGTTTAGGTTCTCGCCGGGAATTCCCATAAAATTAGGCAGTCCTGCACCTGTGCCCAGAAAGACGGCATCATAGCCTTCGGCCATCAGTTCATCAACAGAAGTAATTTTACCCACAACGGTATTTACTTTAATTTCCACTCCCATTGCTTTTAAATTATCTATTTCGCTTTGTACGACTTCCTTAGGCAAACGGAATTGCGGAATGCCATACATTAACACACCGCCTGCCACATGCAAGGCTTCAAAAACCGTCACGGCATGCCCCTTTTTGGCTGAATCACCGGCGCAGGTCAATCCCGCAGGCCCCGCCCCAATTATGGCAACCCGTTTTCCTGTCGGAGCAGGAACTGAAACCTTACTTTTTCCCATAGCCGGCTGATAGTCTGCCGCAAAGCGTTCCAGTCGTCCGATAGCTACAGGTTCATCTTTGATTCCCAAAACACATTTACTTTCACATTGTGATTCTTGGGGGCAAACTCTTCCGCAAACTGCGGGCAGGGAATTTTTTTCTTTGAGAACTTCTCCGGCACCGGCAAAATCCTCTTCGGTTATTTTTTTAATAAATTGAGGTATCAGCACTTCCACAGGACAACTGCCGACACAAAGCGGTTTTTTGCACTGCAGGCAGCGTTTAGCTTCGGCGACCGCAGTTTCCTTGCTATAACCAAGGGCAACTTCATCAAAATTATGTGCCCGGATAACCGGATCCTGACAAGGCATCTCATGGCGGGTTGCTTTTTCTTTCATTAATGATGCCCCCCTTCATGATTACATTGCAAACGGGCCCGCGCCCTGTTCTCTTCATCTTTAAAGTAACTCAAACGCTGCATAGCCAAATCAAAATCCACAAGGTGTCCATCAAATTCCGGTCCGTCCACACAGGCAAATTTTGTTTCTGAACCAATACTCACCCTGCAAGCACCGCACATTCCGGTTCCATCTACCATAACAGGATTCATGCTAACGATAGTTTTAATTCCTAAAGGCTTGGTAAATTCCGCAACGGCTTTCATCATAACCACCGGCCCGATAGCCCAAACAGCATTAATTGTTTTCCCCTGATTTAAGATATACGCCAGGCCGTCGGTAACAAAACCCTGGACACCGGCACTGCCGTCATTTGTGGCAATAACCACTTCATGACTGACTGCCCGCATTTCCTCTTCCAGAATCAGCAGGTCTGCACTACGCGAACCGAGGACAGCAACGACCTGATTGCCGACTTCCTTCAGGGCCCTGGCAATCGGATAAATAGGGGCAATCCCTAAACCACCGCCTATGCAGACCACGGTTCCATAGTTTTCGATCTCTGTAGGAACACCCAATGGTCCGATAAAATCCAGAAAAGCACTTCTTTCTGTCATTTGATTGATAATAGCTGAAGAATATCCAACATCCTGAACAACGATTGTTATGGTTCCCTTGGTACGGTCAAAGTCCATTACCGTCAGCGGGATTCTTTCACCTTTTTCATCTGTGCGCACGATGACAAACTGACCCGGTTCAACCTTTTGGGCTACTTCCGGAGCTTCCACCTCAAACAGAACAATGGATGGAGCCAGTTGCCTTCTATTGGCTACTTTATACAATTTTACTCCTCCTTGTAAGATCCAAGCTGTCTTTTCCAATCTATTATTATATCATTGATAAAGCAGTATCTACAGTGGAAGTTACAGGAGTTGACTGTATATTAAGCTTGCTCAATTTAGATTATACCTTGTGCCACCATTGCAGTAGCTACTTTCATGAAACCTGCAATATTCCCAAGAGCTTTATACAAATGTATTTGGCTTTAAAAAAGCGAAAGCCAGATTTTCCCAATCTGACATTTGTTTTTTCATTATCTGAAATTAATCGTGAATGCTAAATCAGGCCAACCCTTTTTAATACCCTGTCCAGACTGCCTGCAGACCTTTGTTTGAGCCTGGGTACATCAATTGTCAACAGCTGCCGATTATGCATGACAATCTGCCCGTCTACCATTGTTAATCTCACATCTGAAGCCTGAACCTGATAAACAAGCTGGGTATAAACGTCTGTATGCCCGTTTGGCCAAGTATGTAATCCTTCCCTGCTGATCACTGCTAAATCTGCCTTTTTGCTTACTTCTAAACTTCCTAAATCATGTTCATGACCAATTGCCCTGGCCCCTGCAATAGTGGCCATTTCAAAAACCTGTCGAGCCGACATTACCATTGGCCCCTGCAACGGTTTTTGAATCAAGGCCGCATGACGCATTTCAACAAAACAGTCCAGATTATTATTGCAGGGAGCCCCATCCGCTCCCAAAGACACTTCTGCCCCTCGTTTCAGGAGTTCCGGAACAGGTGCTACTCCCGAAGCCAGTTTAAGATTTGAGGAAGGACAATGAACAATCCTCGTTCCACTGTTTACCAAAATTTCCATTTCCTCCTGGTCCAGCCATACACAATGTGCCAAAATAATATTCGGTCCTGTTAAACCTACCTGATCAAGCAGTGCTATATTGCGCAGTCCATATCTGGCCTGTACTTTTTTGGTCTCACCAAAATTTTCCGAGGCATGAGTATGAATATAAACATTCTTTTCCTTAGCCAGACGGGAAACCTCTTTTAACAATTGATCAGTACAGGAAATCACAAAGCGAGGCATAAACGCAACTTCCAGCCGCCCATTTCCCTGGCCGTGATATTTTTCGTAAAGATTGACACTTTCCTGCAGCGAATCCACAGTTGACTCCCGCAGGCCAGGTGGAATATCTGCATTCGGGTTATCCATCATACATTTACCCGCCAATGCTCTCAAACCACTATCCAAAATAGCCTGAAAAGCATGTTCTGTTTGATGGACTGTTTCCATATCAACGATTGTAGTTGTCCCACCCAAAAAAAGCTCCCCAATTCCCAGTTGGGCAGAATCATAGAGAGATTCAGCATCATGGGCCCCTTCCAAGGGCCAGATTTTAATTTTCAGCCAGTCCAGCAGTTCCAGATCATCGGCCAAGCCGCGAAATAGTGTTTGACAAAGGTGAATATGGGTCTGAATTAAACCGGGAATTAACAAATCATCGTGTAAATCGATAACTCTTTCAGCAGGCACCACTATTTCCGGACCAATTGCTTCAATTACCGAATCATTTACCAGCAGGTCACCCTTTATAATCTCACGCTGTTTATTCATCGTTACGAGAGTTGCATTTTTAAAAAGTATCCGCAAACAAAGGCCCCCTTAATACCCTGCATCTTATTTTATTGGTATATTGTTGCCGCATACCCAAACTTCCTTAAGGTTCCAATCCGGATCCAGCCTTAAGAAAGTAGCTTCTTTGCTTTTCTCCAGGGAACCTGTCCTTTTTTCAATCCCCAACAGCCTGGCAGGTATTAAAGATGCCATCCTGACAGCGTCAGGAATCGGGATCCCAACCCTAAAAATCATCGTTTTAACTCCGTCAAGCAGGGAAGCAACACTTCCGGCCAAACTGCCATCAGTAAGCCTGGCTTCACCTTGGCTCACTCTAACAGATTGTCCGCTTAATTCGTATTCTCCAGCAGGCATTCCGAGCGCCCGCATACCATCAGAAATCAGGATCAGCCTGTCTGCTCCTTTTAACCGGTAGAGTATATCTAAAATACATTGGTGTATATGTACTAAATCTGCAATAATTTCTACAGCAATCTCTTCGTCTGCTAAAGCCATCCCGATTAGTCCCGGTTCACGGTGGTGCAGACCACGCATAGCATTGAATCCATGAGTTATATGCTTTATCCCCCAGCTTTTTGCCTGTTGAGCCTCAAGCCAGTTAGCGGCAGAATGGCCTGCCGAAGGAATAATTCCCAAGCGAATACTCTCGACTATAACATTTTCACACCCCACCAGCTCTGGAGCAAGAGTTAAAATTCTAATATTATTACCTGACCAGGCTTGGAATTGATTCAATAGGCTTACAGAAGGTTCCTGAATATATACAGATTTTTGAGCCCCGGAGAACCGCCCGGAAATAAAAGGCCCTTCCAGATGAATACCAAGACATTCGGCTGTATAGCGAATACCATTAAGTTTATGCTGTGCAGCAGCTGTCTCTTTATCATCGATATCCTGGAAAAGCCTGATAAAACTATTAACTGTTTTCAGACCCTTCGCTAATTGTCTTTCATCTACAGTCATAGTTGCAGCTAAAAAAGCCGTTGTTCCCAATTTTAAAAGCGTCTGAGCAACTTGAAACAAGGAATCCATCCTGGCGTCCATAATATCGGCTCCGCCTGCCCCATGAACATGAGTATCTATCAAGCCTGGAATGAGCCAGTCTTCTTTTTCCCCTGCAATCGGGTCTTCAGAACCTTCTATTTCAACAAAATAGTTTTTATTGATAGTTATTGATGCCCCGGAAAGAACTTTCACAGGGGTAACCACTCTGACTCCGGAAATGACCCGCTGCTCCGGACAATCCCTCAATACTCATCATCCTTCATTGTTTCTATTACTTACGCACCATTAATTTCTTAATTGCCTTATCAAGACCTGTCAAAGTTAATTCATACATCGGAAAAATATCTTTTACCATTTTGATAGTCTCATAACCGTAAACCCGGTCCCAAATCCTCTCCGGGATTGGATTAAGCCACACGCTATATGGAAACTTCCTGGCCAGGCGTTCCAGCCAGATTATACCCGGCAGGTCGTTTCGCAGATCCCAATAGATATTACCATCAATCATCAGAAGCTCACTGGGAGCCATCGCTGCATCTCCGACAATAACTACTTTATAATCCAGGTTGAGTAAAGCCATAACATCTTCAGTTTTAACAGCCCTGCTGGTATTATGAGTGGCATCCAGATACAAATGGTCATAGATACAGTTGTGAAAATAGTAAAACCTCAGATCCTGAAAATGGGAGGCCTTATGCACTGCCGTAAATAATTGACTGCAGATGTCAACATAAGGATACATCGAACCTCCTACATCCATTAAGACAATAACCTTGACAGTATTTTTGCGGGATCTGGTCCAGACAAGCTTTAATTGCCCGGCATTTTTACAGGTTTCATCAAT
>JAQVLN010000010.1 GCA_028704155.1 Desulfitobacteriaceae bacterium | reverse complement strand
TAAAGAACAAGCCAACTATTTTTCCCGCCCAGGCTAAGGCTTTCGTAGTTTTAACAAAGCCGAAAACACCGGCAAAAATTGCCCTGATAATTCTCCCCCCATCAAGCGGTAAAATCGGCAAAAGATTAAAAACAGCCAACAAAAAGTTAAAGCGGATAAAATCCTCCGACAATGCTCCCGTCCAAATACCCTGCCAACGTAAGATTTGCCCCGCAAAGAGTAAAATTATATTAAACAAGGGACCAGCCAAAGCCATCATCGTTTCCTCTGTTTTTCTTCCTTCAAAAATATCATTGCAGGTAAGTGCTCCGCCAAAGGGAAACAACTCCAGGCTTTGAATGCGGAAACCATAGGCCTTTGCCACAGACAAATGGGCTATTTCATGTCCCAGTACCAAACCAAAGGCTAACATGGCCTCTGGCAGCAACCCGAATAAGGCATAGACCCCCAAGAGTAAAAGAAAACCGGGATGCATCCTGATACTCACCCCAGTTACCTTTCCAATTTCCATTTCACCAACCCCAAACTTAATTTATCATCAAGTCTTCTGCTTTATAATATAGGGTAAAGGATTAACTGCTTGATTGTTCCTGCGAATTTCAAAATGCAGCCATGGCTTTTTAAGCGGAGCCGATAAGCCAACAGTCCCTAAAACAGCTCCTTTTGGAACACGGTCTCCCTTCTGAACATACACATCACCAAGATTACCTAAAAGCGAACTCCAACCATCACCATGGTCAAGCATAACAATTCTACCCAGTTGCTTATCCAGCCCGATCAAGGTAACAACTCCCAGATCAGGAGCAACAACAGCTACTCCCAAGGCACTTGAAACATCAATCCCCTTATGAATCAAAGTTTTTCCTTGTTCATCCTTGGAAGTTGCCCCAAAACCGGCAACCACCGGCCCGGAAACCGGAGGCAGAAATCTCTCTTTTACAAGCGCATCAACCGGAACACCGGCTGAATCCAAATTACTCAAACGAAGAGCTTCTTTAGCCATGCCATTCATTGCTGTATAGAAATTCTCCCCGGTCATGACATTATTATAGTAAGCATGGATTGCTTGAGAAATCGGATCCTGATTATGCGAACTAAAGAATAGGGTCAAAAAAGCCAAGGCTGCCAGCAAGACTTTCTTCTGACTGTTATTTAATCTCTGTAAATAATTCCTGCCGACCGGTTTAAAACCAGGTTTTCTTTGTTTTGGTTTCCAACGGGGGTTGATTCCACTTTCTCTCCCTACCTCCCTGGCAGCCTTCTCCCATTCCCAGTCATCCCAACGTTCAAACGGATTCATTGTCAGCCCACCCTCACCTGATCGCGCTACCCATTATTTGCCACATTAGTCTTTATTAAGCTTTATTCCCTAGACAAAAAAATAGAACCACAGAAAAAACTTCTTGCAGTTCTAGTTTGAATTTGAATCCTGGAAGCAGATTATTAAAACATTAACCTCTGCCGTCTAAGATTAATACTCAGCAATAAGCCAATTGCCAACATATTTGATAACATATTATTGCCTCCATAGCTGATGAGGAGCAAAGGTATTCCGGTCACGGGCATAATTCCCGAAGTCATCCCGACATTCACCAAGATATGGAAGGCAAACATTGATATTATACCACTGGCAATCAATGTTCCATAGAGGTCACGGGATTGGACTGCGATACGTATACTGCGTAATAAAAAAATACAAAAGAAAAACAACAGGCTGATTGTACCAATGAAACCGAATTCTTCGCCTACTACAGAGAAGATAAAGTCTGTATGATGTTCCGGCAGAAAATTAAGTTGCCCCTGTGTTCCCATGCGATATCCCTTGCCCCATAAACCACCTGAACCAATGGCCCAAATTGATTGGATAATATGAAAACCATCACCGGCAATATCAGAGGCCGGATCCAGAAATATTATCAAACGTTTTAATTGATAGTCCTTTAAAGGCAAAGGAATTCCCTGAGCAAAATGCAGCCACAAAGCAACCCCCACTATCAAACCGATTCCTAAAAGCAAAGCTCCCAATTTGCGGGGATTAGCCCCGGCAACAAACATCATACCCACAAAAATTGCTCCGAATACCAAAGCAGTTCCTAAATCAGGCTGTAAACAAATTAAAGCCATTGGGATCAGCACAAACAATGAAGGGGCTATGAAATCCCTAAAACGATTTAGATTTTTTTCGCGCTTAGCCAGAAAATCAGCCAAAGTAATAATAATAAAGACTTTAGCGAATTCCGAAGGCTGGATCGCGAAACTGGATGTAACCGTTATCCAACGTGTTGCTCCTTTAGCTTCATTTCCAAAAAGGATAACTGCAAGCAACAACATCAGATTGACAGCGTAAATCCATTTACTGAAGTGACGCCATTTCTGATAGTCAACGGACGCAATGATACATGTCAAAATAAGTCCAACGAAAATCCAAAGAGCCTGAAGCTGAACATAATGGAACGGCTGCTCTTTGTCGATATTTATGGAGGCAGTACTCAGTATTATCAGGCTGGAGCTTAATAGCAATATTAAAAAAAGCAGGAATATAAGATCAAGATTCTGAAGATGCCGTTTCAACTGCATTGCTTTTTCCCTCAATTCATAATTCATAATGCATAATTTCCAGCTTCATAATGATTTGCCGAAGGCTAAGTGCAATAATTAAGGAATAATAACTATTTTATGGTTCAAGCGGGATCAGCATTAAAGACCGGGTGACTATCTCCACGCGGTCTTTCTTAATTGGCATTTCCTATTTCAGCAAAAACCATCCAAAATTAAGATAAACATTCATAATTGAGGATTGTGCATTATGAATTATGAATTATTTATTGGCAAAATCCCTTTTCATCTTTAAAACGGGTATATTCGCTACAAGGGCTACCTCCTTATCGTCCTGACTAAGATTAACTTCCAAGGTAGACTCATCAATTTCCATGTAATTAGAAATTACTTTTATGAGATCTTCTTTCAACTTATTAAGCATATATGGAGATATGCTCGCACGATCATGAACAAGGACAAGGCGTAACCGTTCTTTAGCTACGTTTTTGCTTGTGGCATTTTCCTTGCCCAACATCCGGCTGATAAATTCCAACAAGGACTTTTTCCCCCTCTCTCTTGCCACGGCTATCTCATCCCTATCAATTTCTTGAATTTCTCAAAGAAGCTATCCGGTATATCCAAATTCATTAAAGGAACTTCCTCTCCACGAATTCTATCGGTCATCCGACGATAGGCTTCACCTGCTTTAGAGGCCTTATTCATTACAGCAGGTTCCCCTTTATTTGTCGAAATAACAATACTTTCATCATCAGGAACAACTCCCAAAAGATCGATTGCCAGGATATCCAGAATATCCGAGATATCCATCATGTCTCCCCGTTTAACCATAACAGGTTTTATCCTGTTAATAATTAATTTGGGATTGTATAATTCTGCAGCTTCCAATAAACCGATAATGCGATCGGCATCACGAACTGCACTGACCTCAGGCGTGGTTACTACAATAGCGCAATCTGCTCCGGCTATAGCATTACGGAAACCTTGTTCAATACCGGCCGGGCAATCGATAATAGTATAATCGAACTCTTTCTTAAGTTCCTGGCAAAGTTTTAGCATCTGCTCAGGATCAATAGCACTTTTGTCTTTAGTTTGAGCAGCCGGCAATAAATATAAGTTAGCAAAACGTTTATCTTTAATCAGGGACTGTTTCAATTTGCAATTGCCACTAGTAACATCGATAAGATCATAAACTATGCGATTTTCCAGTCCCATGACTACATCCAGATTGCGAAGACCAATATCTGTATCTACAAGTACAACCTTTTGACCTAAGGCAGCTAATCCTGTTCCAAGGTTGGCCGAAGTTGTAGTTTTACCCACTCCCCCTTTTCCTGAAGTCACAACAATTACTTCTCCCATATTTAAACCTGCCTTTCAAAACATAGTGAATAAACAAGATTTCCCTCTATTTACATTAAACCAAGCTTTCCACAATGATTTTTCCGTTGCTGATCCTGGCAATCTCAGGCCCCCGCCAGGCAACTTCTTCATCAGGCGCCCTGGTAACATGATCAGCTATCCGTAATTGAGTTGGATTTAAATGGTAGGCGGTAACTACAGCGTTCCGCTCACCTGCAACCCCGGCATGAGCCACCCCCCGCAGGACCCCTAAAACAATAATATTTCCAGTGGCGATAATTTCCGCTCCAGGATTAACATCTCCTATAACCAAAACATGACCATTGAAATTAATACTTTTCCCCGAGCGCAAGGTCTTTTCTACAAAAAGGCACTTAGCCTCCGCTATTCCTTCCTCCCAAAAACGTTTTGCCTCAGGCATAGTACTCTCAGGAATTTTCTTCTCGGGAACCGGCAAATCAGCGGCAGTCAGCCACCCGCTAAATTCCAAGCCATGCCGTTCTAAGATGCCAATCAAAGACTCACTTTGTTTTTCCGAGCATTCCTTTTCTACCCAGTAACAATGAACTGCAGCACCCTGAAGAAATTGATTAGCCTTTGTTAAATTATTCTCGATTTCATCCAAAAGAATATTGAATTCCAAATGGGGATCAAGATAAAGTACTAATCCTTCACGGGTACCCTTAAGAACAACATGTTTTGTTTGCATAAAATCTACAATCCCCCATTGTTGCCTGTGTCTGGCTCCCTAAATAAATACTACAATAATTTCTACAGGGTAAGCGTAATTCCCTTTTTCTTAAGTAAAAAAACTTGAAGACATTTTAAGCCTCTTTCAATGATAATTCTTTTCCTACCAGCCGAAATGCTGCTTAAAAGCTGCTTTTGCGACAAGACCGGCTGTATCTCCGCCATGTCCACCATATTCAATAACTCCGGCAAAGGCAATTTGCGGATTGTCATAAGGAGCAAAAGCAACAAAAACCCCATTATATACTTCTTCCAGGCTGGTGTCCTTGGAACCGAGTTGAGCAGTTCCGGTTTTCGCCCCGCCGGTATATTCCGGAACATCGGCAAACAATGATCTTGCTGTGCCCTCCCCGGAAGTAACTCCGGACATCGCTTTTTTAACAACTTCCAACTTATCGGGTGCAACAGAAACAGTATTTAATATTTCAGGCTTATTTTCTTTCATAACAGAACCATCAACCGGATCTATTATTTTATCCACTATATACGGTCTAAAATGCTTTCCGCCATTGACAAGGGTTGCTACAAAGTTTGCCAACTGTAAAGGGGTATAGGAATTATCCCCTTGCCCAATTGCATTATTATAACTATCATATGGCTTCCAATTTACAAATTCATTGATCATTTGTTTATACCAAACCTGAACCTGCTGTTCCTCTGCTTCCTTAGTAGCCATAAGTTTTTGTTTAGCCTTATTATCGGCAGCATTTGTGATTTCTTCAATATATTTATTTTTGATAGCTTCGAGTTTCTCGTCCCTCTGCTTATCATATCCCGGTTGAAAATACGATCTTTTCCACTCGGGAGAGGGAACTGTTCCCTGTGCATCTCCGGGTAAATCTACACCTGATAAAACACCCAGCCCAAATTCATGGGCTATTTGAGGAATTAATTCAGGCTTAGTATCAAAAACCCGCCGGCCAACCACCTCAAAATAGATATCCGAAGATAAAGCTATTCCCCTGTATATATCCACTAAACCAAAACTGTAACCGCTCCACTCCGGGAAACCCTGGGCTTGATCTGAAGCAGTTCCCAATGAGGACATGGCACTGTAAATCTGTTCCTCGGGGGTAATAACATTTGAATGCAAGGCCGCAACTGCAGTCAATACTTTAAAGGTCGACCCTGGCGCATAAAGCCCCGAAAGCGCCCTGTTAAAAGAAGGGGCTCTTTCAGTGCGAAAATAGTTTTCGGCTGTTTCTTCGGAGATGGTCCCGATCAGGTCATTAGGATTCATCGCAGGCCGGGAAGCCATTGCTAAAATTTTACCTGTATTCACATCAATAACTACAGCGGCCCCAGCCTTGGAATTAGAATGTACACTTTGAACTTTCTTTAAAACTTCATCAATTGAGTTCTCCACAACACTTTGAAGGTCAGCGTCAACTGTTAATTGCACGGTTCCGCCGGGGTGCGGAGTTTGAATAATCTCCTTAGACAATGGACGGGTATTATTATCAACTTCTACTTGTTGTACCCCTTCCTGGCCCCGTAACCAATAGTCATATGCTTTCTCAACACCCATTTTACCAACTAAATCGCCCTGGGTATATTTAAAGTCTTCCTTCAATATTTCCGGATTCTGATTGAATTGAGTTATTTCCGCATCACTGATTTCACGTACATAACCCAATAATTGCCCTGCTAAAGTATTTTGAGGATATATACGTTCAGGCACTGCTGCAATACCTACACCCGGCAGTTCATTCTGGTGCTCGGCAACAACTGCCTGTAAAGCTGGTGAAATATCCTTAAGAATGATTAGCGGTCGATAACGCTCCCACTGGTGATTCTGGATCATTGCCAGAATATCTACAGTGATTGACTCCTCCGTTTGGGCAGGATTGGGCCAATATGGTTTAAGATAAGACGCCAAGCGTCTGACAACATCTTTCCAATTATAGTTCTTTGCTTGCTGCAAATCAAGCCAGTCGAGTGTTAAAGCAAACTTAGGAACACTTGTCACTATTATTTTTCCATTCTGATCTGTTATATCCCCTCTGGTTGCCGGAACTGTGACTAAGCGCAGGGCATTTCCTTTGGCCTTTGTTTCATAATAGGCAGCTTGATTGATCTGCAACCCCCACAAATTAAAGCCAAGAACCAGAAAGACCAAAATTACAACAACCCGCAATACCCCAAGCCGCTTCTTAAAAGGTTTCCGTTCTCTTTCATCCATTCTCTCCATACGCTGAACGCTTCAACCTCCTGTTCGAAATACAATCATCATACCAACTACTTATCCACTATTCAGATTATTGTTCATATTTCGGCCTGTAACGCAACCATCCGTAAAGAAACGAACGATGTATGAGAGGATAGGTGGCCGGAACAAGAATGAGATTATAACAGGCGATTCCAACTGAAATACGCACTATGGCACCCAACTGCCAATGCATACCCGCACCCAAACTTAAAAAGATTGCTAATAACTCCCCGACAACAGAAACTGAAAAAACCAGCAAAACAATAAATAAAAGATTTTCTTTATAGCAACGTTGGGCTAACCAGTTACTCAATAAAGCTACGCCGGCAAAAGTAAAAGCAGACATTCCGATAAAATAACCCAAATATAAATCTTCAATAATACCTATACCCAAACCCCACAGCATTCCTGTAAAAAGGCGACTATGCAAGGCAATATATATTACCAGGAGCATCACCAAATCAGGTTTGATTCCAAACCAATCCCAAAAATAAAAAACTGTTCCCTGTAAAACAAAACTAATCAACAACATAATTACAATCAGCAAACAGCGCATCATTTTCCCCCATTTGTTTTTACAATAATAACTTCTTCAAGCGAATCGAAATCAACCAGAGGTTCAATATAGGCTATTTTTAACAGGCCTGAATCCTCCAACATGATCTGCTTTATTTTACCTATTGGAATATCCTTCGGGTAAACACCGCCAAGGCCTGATGTCAAAACCAGATCACTGACATTTACATAATCCTCCCGGCGAAACAACATTTGAAAATTTCCAGCGGCTGTTAACCGCGAACTACGTTTATAAGTACCTTGAACAATTCCATAAGCAGCTGTTCCGGTATCACTGCGGACCAAGGCACCTACTTGTGCTTCACCGTCCGAAATCAATAACACCTCTGAACTCTCGGGGTAAACTGTTACAACTTTGCCAACCAAACCAAGCTGAGCAATGACAGCATCATTTATTTCAATACCATCTTTTGTCCCCCTGTTAACAGTTATCGTCTGATACCAGGCTGTGGGATTTCTATTGATAATACTAGCCCCAACTTTTTCAAATTTATCAAGGGTTGGACTGCGGAACAACCCCTCATTCAAGTCTTCGAAACGCATGCCGGCTAAAACTTGCTCTTTTAACCTTAAATTATCACTAGTTAATTGATCAACTTGCTGACGCAGGCTCAAATTTTCTTGTTCGACTTTACTGAAACTCCATAAAGCTTTAGTATTTCTCTTTAATGTATTGCCAACAGTTAATATTCCTTTCTCGATTGGGTTAAGCACAAGTTGCATTGTCCGTCCAACTGGGTTGGGGAAATTTGTACCCGGTCCTGTTAGGCGCATACTAACCAAAACAGCTAACAACAGAAAGAAAACGAGAACCGTAATTCCCGTTATATTCATCCTTTTCCCCACCTGTTTTTCCTCCCTGCCCCTTAGCCCTTTTGAAGCGCAGCAATTTTTCGTAAAATTTCCGTATTCTCAATTACCTTACCTGTTCCAAGTGCTACGCAAGAAAGCGGATCTTCTGCTATATGTACCGGAATTCCCGTTTGATCAGCAATTAGCCTGTCCAAATTGCGAAGTAACGAACCACCGCCGGCCATCATAATCCCACGGTCCATAATATCAGCTGCCAATTCCGGCGGGGTCTTTTCCAGGCAAGATTTCACAGCCTCAACGATAGCCATTACCGGTTCCTGTAAAGCTTCCTGAATTTCTTCCGAAGCTATTTCGATTGTTTTTGGTAAACCCGTAAGCAGATCCCGGCCCCGAATCAGGTAAGTGATCATTTTCTCCGTCTGATAGGCCGCACCTATTTTCTCTTTAATATCTTCTGCTGTCCGATAACCAATCATTAGATTATAGGTACGCTTAATATGGGCGACAATAGCCTCATCCATTTCATCCCCGGCAACCCTGATAGACCGGCTTGTTACTATTCCTCCCAGTGAAATAATAGCAACTTCAGTTGTTCCTCCGCCAATATCTACAATCATATTTCCCGTTGGTTCGCTTACCGGAAGCCCCGCCCCGATTGCTGCGGCCATAGGTTCTTCCATAATAATAGGATCTTTGGCACCGGCTGCCATTGCAGCCTCTTTCACGGCCCGTTCCTCAACCGGTGTAACACCGGAAGGTACACTAATCACAACCCTGGGTCTGGCAAAAGGAGACTCCGAACCCAAAGCCCTGGAAATGAAATATTTCAACATCTTTTGTGTAACATTAAAATCAGAAATTACGCCATCTTTTAAAGGACGAATTGCTACGATAGTACTCGGAGTACGTCCAATCATTTCTTTGGCTTTATCTCCTACGGCTAAAACATTGTTTTTACCCACTTCTATAGCAACAACAGAAGGTTCCCGAACTGTAACTCCCTTACCTTTAATAAAAACAAGTGTATTTGCCGTTCCCAGGTCAATCCCTAAATTCTTACTGAAAAACATTTTCCAACCCCCACCCTTATTAATTCCGTTCACGGGGAAACAATTCCCCCGGCTGACATCTCCCCCACGTCTTAAGTTTTTCAGAAACGTATTCCATCGGTAATCCGATCACATTCGTTAAAGATCCAGAGTATGATTCCACAAAGTCTTGTGCCCCTCCCTGAATAGCATAGGCACCGGCCTTATCCATGGACTCCCCGGTAGCCACATATGTTCTGATCTGATCAGCCGAAAGTTTGCGAAAATTAACCTCAGTTTCAACTACAGCCAGCTCTTTTTCACCTGTAAGCCGGATTATTGCAACACCGGTCAGAACCGAATGCTGTCTGCCGCTTAACGATTGCAGCATTTCCCTGGCTTCTGCAGGTGTCCCCGGTTTGCCTAAACTTTCCCTCCCCAATACTACCATTGTATCGGCACCCAGAACAAGATCTTCCGGCTTGCCGCCCAATTTCCGCCATTGAGCCAATCCTGCCAAAGCCTTACGTTCAGCCAATAATATTACCCCTTCTCTGGGGCTAATATCCCGATCCAATAGTTCTGAAACAATCACTTGAATTACTTCCGGCCGAAAGCCCCAAGCACGCAGCAACATAATTCTTCTGGCTGACGCGGATGCCAATACGAGCATAACTACCACTTCCTGGATAAATAATAGCCGCCAAGAGCACCTAACAAGGTAGCCGCGGTAATATTTAAGCGAATTCCAAAAGAAAGAGATAAAAAAAAGAAATCCAGATATGTATGGGAAGGTATATCAATAACCGCCGGCCGTAAAAACGGACTAAGAATTCCGTATTTCTCCAAACCAAAACCTATTAAAGTCCCGATTGCTGCCCCAATTAATACTAACAGAATCATTCTTCCAATCCCAGATGATTTTCGGCCTAAATCCAAATTTCAGAGCCTCCTTATGCCCATACAAAGGCAGCCAGAGCCTTACGCACTGGCTGAGTTAATATTTAAAGTTTAGCATTATCCAATCTAATAAGCAAGTTTCATAATTAAGCAAGTTTCACAAGCCGGCTGTTAAATCCTTACTGATATTTCCCTTACTAATAGTTACATAAAGTGAATCCAATAAGGCTTGGGCACTGGCCTTCAGGATATTGGAAGACACTCCGATGGTACCCCATTTGTCTGTCCCCAAACACGTTTCAACAATAACCCGGACTACAGCCTCAGTCCCACTGGACTCGTCAAGCACCCTTACCTTGTAATCCACAAGTTCACTCTTCTCAATTACTGGGAAAAAGGTGCACAAAGCTTGTCTTAGAGCCTGGTCAAGGGCATTTACCGGTCCACAGCCCTCAGAAGCTATATGAACTGTTTCCTCACCTACCTGCAGTTTAACCACAGCTACAGAATCCAAATCCCCCCGCAAAGGATCACTCCAAACATGATAGTCCACTAACTGAAAAGGAGGTGCAAATTGACCCAAGATTTTCTGCAGCCGCAAATCCAAGCTGCCTTCGGCTATTTCAAACTGAAACCCTTGATTTTCAAGGCTTTTAATCTGAACCATAGCTTCTTCGACCCGAATATCATTCTTGAGAATGTCGGGTTGGTAATGTTGCATCCTTTCCCAGATGTTCGCTTTTCCGGCCTGATCCGAAATAAGAATGCGGCCTTCATTTCCAACCTGGCTGGGCACAATGTGTTCGAAAGATCTTCTGGTTTTAAGAACACCGTCAACATGCATGCCGGCTTTGTGGGCAAAAGCACTCCTGCCCACAAAAGGCTGTTTCTCATCAAAAGGAAAATTGGCCAATTCGGCAACATACCGCGATAAATGAGTGAGCCGGGAAATAACCGAGTTATCCATAACCTGGTAGCCGAGTTTAAGTTGCAGCACGGGTATGAGTGTGCTTAAATTAGCATTTCCGCAACGTTCACCAAATCCGTTCCAGGCCCCTTGAATTTGAGTAACTCCCGCTTCAACCGCCGCCAGGCTGTTAGCTACAGCCAAACCGCTGTCATTGTGGGCATGTATTCCAAGTTCTTGAGGTGACAAGCGCCTGTTCACATCACGAACCCCCCGGGTCACGTCCGCCGGAAGTACTCCCCCATTAGTATCACAAAGAATAATAACCAATGCCCCACCTTCCATAGCAGCTTCGATACAGCTTAAAGCATAAGCAGGATTTTCCAGCCAACCATCGAAGAAATGCTCTGCATCGAAGAAAACTTCGCGACCATTGCGAACCAGGTACTCTACTGATTCTCTGATCAAACGAAGGTTTTCTCCCAAAGTAGTCCGTAAGACCTCCCTGACATGCAAATTCCAGGCCTTCCCGAATATGGTAATTACCGGCGCCCCCGAGGCCAGCAAATTGGCCAGGATATCACTTTGTTCCGGAGATTCATTAACCTTGCAAGTACTGCCAAAGGCCGCAATCTTCGTATTTTTAAAAGACAAATCAGCTGCCAGCCTGAAAAACTCTTCATCACGCGGATTTGCTCCCGGCCAACCTGCTTCGATGAAGGGCAGATTAATTTCCGCCATTTTTTGTACATAAAGCAGTTTATCTTTAACCGAAAAATGAACTCCTTCGCCTTGGGCCCCATCACGCAGGGTTGTATCATAGACAATAACCTTCTGCTCACGATTAACTGTCTCCATTCTCATTCTATCCTCCGAAATCGTTATTAGTCACTCTAATTATCTCTTTGATATAGTATTAAAAAACCCGTCGGTCGTCCTCTGTAAGAACTTCCACGGGGCTTTTCAGGCTAAGGCAGATAATTCTAATTCTATTATTACCTGCCGGATCTGAGATTAAAAGTTAATACCTCCAAATTTACAGTTAAATCAACGTTTCGAAGTTCTATATGAGGCGGAACATTCAGGACCCCAGGTGCAAAGTTTAAAATTGCCTGTACTCCTGCTTTGATAAGTAATGAAACAATATCTTGAGCCACTTCAGACGGAACGGTAATTATTCCTATCTGAGTATGATTTTTTTGGACAACTTCTTCTAATTGCTCAACAGGCATAATTTCAATCCCATTAACCAAAGTCCCGATTTTCTCAGGATCATTATCAAAAATGCTGGTTATATTGAAGCCGCGTTCCCGGAAGCCTTTATACATGCTTAAAGCTAATCCCAGATTTCCAAGACCAACCAAAGTCACGTTCCATTCTTCACCAAGTCCCAAAATTTTAAGGATATGCCTGTTTAAATCTTTTACGTTGTATCCAACACCCCGTGTACCAAATTCCCCGAAATAAGCTAAATCTTTACGAACCTGGGCAGGGCTGACGCCAACTCCTTCGGCTATTTCTCCAGACGAGATAGTAATAATTCCTTTGCGGTCTACTTCTGTCAAATAACGCGAATAAACAGATAACCGGATAATCGTTGCTTCGGGAATCTTAAGCGTCTTCAATAAAACCCCTCATTTCATAGCTTATATAGTAATTATTTTCGAATTAATTATATCATCATGTTCATAAAAGGCAATTTAAAATGAACTGGTTTCAGATTATTTTTAGAACAAAGTCTTCGATGATAGATATTATTATCTTCCCTTAGTATCTCCAATAATATCACTAATTTAACCAAAAAGAAAAGATGATGGAATCTTCAGAATTTTCAGAAGTTCTTCCCTAGCATCAGCAAGCAGATACAAAGAACCGGTTACACAAAGCAGATCCGTAGATTTCAGCCGGCGAAATGCTTCTTTCACAGCTTCCCTGGGATTATCAATGCAGGTAACCGGCTTACTGTATTTTCCTGCAATGTCGGCCAGGCCGATCCAGTCCCCGGCCCGCAGAGATTGGGGTTTTGTGATAAAAACTTCATCTGCAATAGGTATCAACAAATCTGCAATCTTTTCCCTCTCCTTATCATCAAGCATACCTATGCATAAAATAAGACGATCCCTGGAATATTCTTTCAGGGCTTGCAACAGCACCTCAGCCCCATCGACATTGTGGGCCCCGTCCAGTAAAACTTTTGGGCTGCTTGACAAAAGCTCCAAACGTCCAGGCCATTTAACTTTAGCCAAAGCTTCATAAACAGCTTTACCTGGTATCGCAACAGCATAATCCGTTTTCAGTACTTCACATACAGCGACAGCTGTTGCCGCATTACGCAGTTGGTGTTCTCCCATCAAATTAAGGCGTAACCCAGGATAAAAAGTGTTTAAAACTACTAAGTCAAATTTTAGTTCAAATTCCCCGCTTCTCTGTTTCTTCCAAAAAACATCTTCTCCAACTCTCACGAGTTTTACGCCAAACCCAGCTGCTTTTTCGGCAATAATATCCATGACTTGCGGACGGTCGGCGGCTGTCACAACAACGGAATTTGGTTTGATTATCCCTGCTTTAACTTCAGCTATTGCTGTAAGATCTTCACCAAGGTAATTCAGATGATCCATACCGACATTGGTAATTACTGAAACCAAAGGAAAGCCAACATTGGTAGAATCTATTTCTCCACCCAAACCAACCTCGATAATCGCAAAATCAACCTTTTCCTGCGCAAAATAATTCATAGCCAAAGCAGTCTGAACTTCAAATTCAGTAGGGTGCTCCCTTCCGCCGGCAACCAGTTCCTCTAAATGGGGTCTTAATTGTTTAATCTGACGGATAACTTCAGATTTAGAAATCATTTTTCCATTAATCACAAACCGTTCCCGGTAATCATGCAAATGCGGTGACGTGAAAATTCCTGTTTTATAGCCTGCTTCCCAGAGAATTTGGGCGATCATTATTGAAGTTGAGCCTTTTCCGTTCGTACCGCCGACATGTATAATCCGCAATTGCCTTTCCGGATTATTAAGATATTCCAAAAGAGCACGTATTCTGGCAAGTCCTAAATTCATACCAAACTTGGTTAAACCAGCCAAATAGTTCAAGGTCTCAATATACAGCTGATCTTCGCCCGGCTTATCCATACCCTGTCCTTTCTTATTCACGATTCGGTGAATCTTATATTGATTTACCCTACTCCTGAGTCAATTCAAGCAAGCGGGCTTGCAATACTTGTTGCCTGGCTTTAGCTGCTTCTAATTTCTCCCTTTCTTTGTTAACTACTTCGGCAGGAGCCTTAGCTATAAACCCGGAATTACTTAGTTTTCCTTCAAACATTTTATGATCCTTGCGCACCTGGGCCAGTTCTTTCTCAACCCGGGTAATTTCTTTATCCAAATCAAGCAATCCCTTTAAAGGCAAATAAATTTCTACTCCATCCAGGACAGCACCGGCAGCTTTAGACGGTTTGGAAGGCATTTCAGTTAAAATAGTCACTGCAGATCCACCGGCAAGACGTTTAATCGCCTCAACTCCGGTGTTTAATCTTAAATTGATACGATTGTCTGGAGCAAATAAAATAATCTCTGCCTTTTTCCCTGGAGCTACATTCATTTCTGCCCGGATATTACGAATTGCCTTAATAATATTCATGTGCAAATTCATAGCTTTTTCTGCAGCCGAATCACGCAAGTCACCCTTGACTTCAGGCCATTCCTGAAGCATAATACTTTCACCTTGCAAGGGGAGGTTTTGCCAAATTTCTTCTGTCAGGAAAGGCATAAAGGGATGTAAGAGCCGCATTGTGCCATCTAAAACCTCCAGGATAACCGACTGGGCGGTCCGTCTGGCATTGAGATCAACTTTATCATAAAGCCGGGGTTTGCACAGCTCAATATACCAGTCACAGAATTCATTCCAGATGAATTCGTAAAGCAAACGTCCGGCCTCTCCCAGATCATAATGTTCCAGACAATCTGTCACACTTTCAACAAGTGCAGTATAGCGGGAAAGTATCCACCGGTCCGCTAAGGCCAACTCACCTCTTTGATCTTTTTGATAGTCCTTAAGGTTTAATAGTACAAATCGTGAAGCATTCCAGATCTTATTGGCAAAGTTCCGCGTGGCCTCCAATTTTTCTACATGGAAGCGCAAGTCATTACCAGGAGTATTTCCGGTAATCATCATGAACCTCAGGGTATCGGCGCCATATTCCTCAATAATCTCGATAGGGTCTACTCCATTGCCCAAAGATTTGCTCATCTTGCGGCCCTGGGCATCCAATACCAAACCGTGAATCATTACCTGACGGAAAGGAACCTCTTTCTGGAACTCCAAACTCATGAATATCATGCGGGCTACCCAGAAAAAGATAATATCCCTGCCGGTAACTAAAACTGAGGTTGGATAGAACTTTTCCAGTTCAGCTGTTTTCTTCGGCCAGCCTAAAGTCGAAAACGGCCACAATCCTGAAGAAAACCAGGTATCCAAAACATCAGGATCCTGAACCAAATGATCGGAACCACAGTTTGTACAAGTGGAAGGATCTTGTTTGGAGCAAACCTCGGTATCACAATCCTGACAATACCAAACCGGTATCCGGTGGCCCCACCACAATTGCCTTGAAATACACCAGTCTCTAATATTCTCCAGCCAACTCAGGTAAATCTTGCTGAAGCGCTCAGGCACGAATTGCAGTTTACCCTCCCGTACTACTTCCAGGGCAGGTTGGGCCAGAGGTTCCATTTTAACAAACCATTGTCTGCTAACCAAAGGCTCAATTGCAGTCGAACAACGATAGCATTCTCCTACAGCATGCGGATGTTCCTCTATCCTGACTAAGACTCCCAGCTCAGCCAAATCCCGGACAATCATTTCACGGGCTGCATAACGGTCCATCCCCTTATACTTGCCGGTAGCTTCATTCATTTTTGCCTCTTTATCCAGCACAGCAACCTGTTCCAGGTTGTGACGCCTTCCGATTTCAAAATCATTAGGATCATGTGCCGGCGTAATTTTTACCGCTCCGGTCCCGAACCCCAGTTCAACATATTCGTCAGCAATTAAGGGGATCTCTTTATTAACCAGGGGAAGGATCAGGGTTTTGCCTATCATATCTTTATAACGTTCGTCCTCCGGGTGAACGGCAACAGCAGTATCACCCAGCATAGTTTCCGGGCGGGTTGTGGCCACAATAACAAATTCTTCACTGTCTTTTACCGGATAGCGCAAATGCCAGAGATGTCCCTCGCGGTCCAGATGCTCAACCTCAACATCCGAAATCGTAGTCTGGCATTTAGGACACCAGTTAATAATATAATTCCCCCGGTAAATAAGGCCTTTATTATATAATTCAACAAATACCTCCCTCACAGCCTCAGAACAGCCTTCATCCATTGTAAAACGCTCTCTGGACCAATCACAGGAGGCTCCTAACCGCCGTAATTGCCGGGTAATTTGTCCACCGTATTGTTCCTTCCAATCCCAAACCCGTTTCAAAAACCTTTCCCGGCCCATTTGCTCTCTGCTTTGCCCTTCTGTAGTTAATTGTTCTTCTACTTTAGCCTGGGTGGCAATTCCGGCATGATCGGTTCCGGGCAGCCAAAGTGTATCATAGCCTTGCATACGTTTAAACCTTGTCAGGATATCCTGTAATGTACAGTCCATAGCATGGCCTAAATGCAGCTGGCCGGTGACATTTGGTGGTGGCATTACTATCGAAAATGCGGGTTTCTTCCCGGTCAGCTCCGCCCGGAAAAAACCCTTGTTTTCCCAATACTGATACCATTTACTTTCTACTTGACTTGAATCATAAACTGATGATATTCGAACCTTTTCCCCCTGCATAAATTTGAACTCCTTCCAGTTACAATCTTCAACGATGCAATCTTTAACCCTGTCTGACTCCTAGCTTTTGACTCCTGAACAGCAACAACAAATTTATACTTGCTTACAGCTAAAAAAAGCCTTTCGCCAACAAAGGACGAAAGGCTCCGCGGTACCACCTTTTTTTCGGTAAATTCAAATTGAAAACCCTTAATTCACCGACACTGTTCAAACGTAACGTGTTTTTACGTCAGAAAGTACTCCATTCCCCTCTGCCCCTCCTGTGCGACCATAGTTAGCAACCGAAAAGACTTCTCAGCGTTACAATCTTTCTCTCTGCCCGGTCCCTTTCAAACTATTCCTCATAATCATTGGGTTTTCGATATTAGATTAATAGAATACAGTTAAAGATATTATACTTAGCTTGAGAAACAATGTCAAAATAAGCACACATGCACAACCAGTTCAGCCATTATGTGTTGTACATTCTTCTTCCCACCAGGGAGACATTCGCCCGCCACCAGGCTTCTTATCTCCGGTTTGATCCTCAAAAAATAATAATTCTTCACTGAACAACTTATCCTCTTGTTCTTTAATCATCGGACCAACCCCATAATTGATTCGCCTATCAGCATCATCAGGACAATCAGCATAAGGGGAATTCCGGTAGTAGGGCTTTTTGGTTACAAAACTGCGCTTTGCTTTCTGATAAGTGGTTCTGGTTCCAAAGGCCCCCGCAACAGAACCCAACAAAGCACCTGTCAGCAAAACCTGCAAAAAACCGGTTCCACGAAGGGGTGTAAACAAAGCCAACAACATACTCCCGATTATCACATAACCAATCCCGACAAGAGTTCCTGTAAACCAGAGGTTAGTTTGCCGGCCTGTACGAAAGCCTCCCATGAGACAACTGGCCAGCAAACCAATATCAACAATCCGGGAAATACTTACTATCCCTATACCGCTGGATGTCCAAATAATTCCGGCTATTAAAGTTAAAACAGTAACCAAAAGTGCTGTACAGATTCCCTGAAGAACTGCTCTGCCCATTGTTTCTCCTCCGTGACTTCTGAATTTTTACTACATACTTACGCTTGACCTGTCCATTTAATGTCTGGTCTTTGGGAAAACCCTTCGCCAATATGGAATTTATTACCTCAATAAATCATCAGCATAGTTCATACTCCCTGAATAAAATTAAGTAATACTTATTACTGGAGGGATTCAAATGGATTATAAGCGCTATATTGTCCAGCAAGGTGACAGCATTTATAAAATCGCCGGGAATTTTAAGGTAGAAATGACCGATATAATTAAACTAAATAATATTAAAAACCCTGACCGAATCTATCCCGGCCAATTGCTTCTGCTCCCCATTGCCGAATGCGATGAATTGATCCCAGCCGAGATTACTGAGCCCGATTATACTTATGCAATGTGGCTATATGAAGCTTATGCCGGTAAGGACTCTGAATTAAGTGCCATTACCACTTACCTCTATCAGGCTGTAATTCTCGACAACCCGGAATTTGATGCCTTATTACGTCCAATTATCTATGATGAAATGAATCATCTTGATCAGTTGGGAAAAGCCTTGCGCCATCTTGGCTTTGACCCCCGTTATCAAGCATTTGACAACGGACACTGGGTCGACTGGAGAGCCTCCTATCTTAATTATGCTGCCGATATCTGTTCCATCTTAGATATGAATATTAAAGATGAAGCCGGCGCCCACCAGCATTATCTTGAGCTGGCCCACAAAATTCCGATTCCGGAGATCCAGCAGATCTTGATGCAAATGGCTGCAGAGGAGGAAAGACATTGTCAATGTTTCAGCGAAGCAAAGAATCAATTTTGTCCTGATTGCCTGAAGCCTGAAGTACCTGTTCCCCAAGAACCCTGTCCTGAGGAAGTAACCGACCGAAGAGGGTAAGCAGAAAAATCATTCAGGCCAGCCCAGTATTTGCTCCATAGCCTCATGCAGTTCAGCATTGCCAATCCCGGTTTCAGCAGAAAAAGGCAGGATCAACTGCCAATCATCAATATTCAGGCTTTGAGCAATAATTTTCAAATTTTTGGGCCACTTTCCCCGGGCTACTTTATCAACTTTAGTTGCTACAATTAAAGTTGGAATTTCCTGATGACGCAACCAGCTTTGCATCTCCCGGTCTTCCTGACTTGGTTCATGACGAAGATCCACAATTTGGATGACTGCCAGCAGGTTTTTCCTGCGGCCAAAATATTCAGCCATCATTTTTCCCCAACGGGCTTTGATCTCTTTTGCTACTTTGGCATAACCATAACCAGGTAAATCAACGAAAAACCATTCTTCATTAATCCGGTAAAAGTTTAAAGTTTGGGTCTTTCCGGGAGTTCCTCCGGTCCTTGCCAAATTTCTGCGGCCCAAAAAACGGTTAATCAATGAAGATTTGCCCACGTTTGAACGGCCGGCTAGAGCTATCTCCGGAATGTTTTCAACCGGATACTGGGCCGGATTAACCGCCGAAGCCACATACTCGGCCTTTCTGATAAGCATTTATTAATGTTCCCCCCTCAGAAAAGTTTGTAAAAGAAGCCCGCTGTATTTTACAACGGGTCTCTTTTTATACAGTAAAACCTTATACCGTTGGACTGGATATAGGGTGATCACCCGGACGCGGCTCACCTAAGGGAATAGTTCTTGTAGAAATAACATTCCGAATAACTGCTTCTGGAACAGATTCAGGCGAAGAAGCTCCGGGTAGAAGTGCTAATTCCAAAACTTCTTCCATTCTATTTACAAACTGGAATTCCATCACACTACGGACAGGTTTAGGTATTTCTTCTATATCCTTACGGTTCTTTTCAGGAAGAATAATAACTTTAATTCCCGCGCGATGCGCAGCTAAAACCTTCTCTTTTAAACCGCCAATTGGCAAAACATTACCTCTCAGAGTAATTTCGCCGGTCATTGCTAAATCAGAACGGACAAAACGTTTGGCTAAAGCAGAAGCAATCGCTGTCGCCATCGTAATTCCGGCAGAAGGCCCATCTTTGGGAATTGCTCCTTCCGGAACATGAATATGAAGATCTACTTTTTCATAAAAATCCTCCGCTATTCCCAATTCATAGGCATGGGCCCGCACAAAAGTCCAACCCGCTTGAGCTGATTCTTTCATAACATCCCCTAATTTCCCGGTTAAGGTTAGATTCCCTTTACCAGGCAACGGTGTTACCTCTATTGTTAAAACATCCCCGCCAACCTCAGTATAGGCTAAACCGGTAACAGCACCTATCTCCGGGTTTTTCTTGGCCATCTGGAAATAATAACGTGGAACTCCTAATAAGGACTCCAAATCCTCCTCATTAAGTTGGTGTGGGGACCAATCCTTTTTAACCCAGCGTGTTGCTACTTTACGACAAATTGCCGCCACTTCCCTTTCAAGATTTCTCACACCGGACTCTCTGGTATATCCTTGAACCACCTTAAGCAAAATATCTTCATTCAGTGGTAAAATATCTTCTGTTAAACCATGTGCCTTAAGTTGTTTGGAAATCAAAAAGTTGTTTGCTATCTTTACCTTTTCATCCTCAGTATAACCGCTTAAGGAAATTACCTCCATACGGTCCAGCAAAGGTCTCGGAACTGGATCCAGAGTGTTTGCCGTCATAACAAAAAAGGTTTGCGACAAATCAAAAGGAACTTCCAGATAATGATCTGTAAATGTATTATTTTGTTCGGGATCCAAAACCTCTAATAAAGCCGAAGCAGGATCACCACGGAAATCAGAAGTCATCTTATCAATTTCATCCAGCAGAAAAACAGGGTTACGGGTTCCGGCTGTTCGCATTCCCTGAATAATCCGCCCTGGAAGCGCCCCGATATAAGTACGCCGATGACCGCGGATTTCAGCTTCATCACGAACTCCGCCCAATGACATACGGACGAATTTGCGATCTAAAGCCCTGGCAATTGATTTAGCTAAGGATGTTTTGCCCACTCCCGGCGGACCAACAAAACAAAGAATGGGACTTTTCATTTTGGGAGTTAATTTTCTGATAGCCAAAAATTCCAAGATCCGTTCTTTAACTTTTTCCAATCCATAATGATCGGCATTTAAAATCTCTTCTGCTTTATTCAAATTGATTTTATCACGTGTTACCTTACTCCAGGGCAATACCAAAAGCCAGTCTAAATAGGTCCTGACAACAGTTCCTTCTGCTGAAGAAGGAGGCATCTTTTCCAGCCGCTCAATTTCTTTTAAAGCTTTTTGTTCTACTTCCTTAGGTAATTTAACTTGGGTAACTTTTTCCCTGTACCCATCTGCCTCAACCTGACGTTCATCTTTTTCGCCTAATTCCTTTTGGATGGCCTTCATTTGCTCCCGCAAATAATATTCCTTCTGGGCTTTTTCCATTTGCTTGCGGACCCGTAAGCCAATACGACGCTCCAATTCCAGGATTTCAATTTCACGCATAACAAACTCGGTAAGTTGTTCCAAACGTTGTTCGATATCGACTGCATCCAAGATCGACTGTTTTTCAGATACTTTTAGATTGAGATGGGAAGCTACAATATCAGCTAAACGCCCAGGCTCTTCGATTGCCAGAACTGTGCCGATGGTTTCATTTGGTACTTTTTTGCTCAATTTGGCATATTCCTCAAATTGGTGTATCGCTCCGCGGGTCAAGGCCTCAAGATCCAGGGTCGAGGCTTTTTCAATATCCTGATGTTCCTCCACCAAAACAGAAAAATAGGGTTCCTCAGTAAGATACTCCAGAATTTTACCGCGACAGATCCCCTCAATCAAGACCCGCATGGTTCCGCCAGGAAGTTTAAGAAGCTGCTTAATTTCTGCCACCGTCCCAATCGAATAGATGTCCTCGGAGACCGGAGAATCTATTTCCATTTCTTTTTGGGAAGCCAGCAAAACTTTTTTATCTCCTAACATGGCTTCCTCAATAGCTGCCATGGAACGTTCCCGTCCAACATCTAAATGACTTATCATATAAGGAAAAACAAGAATCCCCCGTAATGGAAGCAACGGTAACTTAAGTTCTTTTCTCACGGAAAACCCCCCTCAATAATCAATACTGGAATAATTAATTCACAATTCATCTTTGATTAATCAAGATGCAAAAAACACACTAGAATTAGTGTGCCATTGTCTATTGATAATTACCCGATAACAGTTCAGATTCATAATCTGAATGAATGAAGAATACGTAAGTTATTTTAACATGGTTTACCCCGGTCAGGCAAATTCCCCAAACCGAAATCCAATCTCGCCAATATTTCTTCCAAAGACGGTTTTAGCTCGGCTTGCTCACTTTTTTCGATTAAATCAAGCTTATCCATTACGATAAGAACATTAGTCAAAACCTCACTTATTTCGGCAACAGGAATAATTTTAATCCCGAATTCTTCTTTGCCGAACCGTTCCTGCCAGTTTTCTGCAGGAATCAGAACCCTTAGACAACCCGCCTGACGGGCTGCTTCAATTTTGGCAATTATCCCTCCCACCGGTTTAATTTTACCCTGAATTGATACTTCTCCTGTCATTGCTGTGTAATTATCGACTTTTTGCTGACGAATTGCCGAGACTATGGCTACAGCAATCGCAATCCCTGCGGAAGGACCATCGATCGGGACTCCACCCGGAAAATTTATGTGAATATTATAATCCCTGCTCTTGATGCCCAGTTCCTTACGAAGAACTGTCAGGACATTTTCAATTGAACTGCGAGCCATACTTTTACGGCGTATTCTTTTGCGTGACCCTTCCAGCTCCTCTTCTTCAACAATTCCCGTTACGTGAAATTCACCACAGCCGTCTGAAACCGGATGGGCAGTTACTTCCAGTTCAAGCAGCGTACCCATCTCAGGGCCATATACGGCTAAACCATTAACTACACCAATCAGGGGTTCAGCCGAAATCTTTTTCTCATTTCTGGGCACATACCGGCCGGATACTACTACCCATTCAATAATTTCAGCACTGATTTCCTGGGCCTCATCAGTTTGAGCTACACCTGCAGCTAATTGTACTATATTCACAGCTTCACGGCCATTTGCAGCATAATTTTTAACAACCTCCAAGGCCACTTCACTAATGGAGATACCCATTTTTTCTGCCGCTCCCCGGGCAATAACGGCAATTTCAGCCGGCAAAAGGGCTCGAAAAAATATTTCCATACAACGTGAACGTATCGCCGGCGGAATTTCATGGGAACTTCTGGTTGTAGCCCCCACCAACCGAAAATCTGCCGGCAAACCATTTTGAAAAATGTCATGAATATGGGCCGGGATATTAGGATCTTCATAGCTATAATAAGAACTTTCCAAAATTACCTTACGATCCTCCAGCACTTTCAGGAGCTTGTTGATTTGAATCGGGTGAAGCTCTCCAATTTCGTCAACAAATAAAATTCCACCATGAGCCTTAGTAACAGCTCCAGCTTTGGGCTGCGGAATACCTGCCATACCCATGGCACCCGCTCCCTGATAGATCGGATCATGAACAGAACCAATCAGGGGATCTGCGATACCCCGCTCATCAAAACGGGCAGTGGCCCCATCAATTTCGATAAAATGGGCATTTTCTTTAAAAGGAGACAACTGATTTTTTCTGGCTTCTTCCAAAACCAGCCGCGCGGCAGCCGTCTTGCCAATACCAGGCGGACCATAAATTATAACATGCTGAGGGTTAGGCCCGCATAAGGCAGCACGTAAAGCTCTGATCCCTTCTGCTTGTCCGATTATCTCAGAAAAACTTTTTGGCCTGGTCTTTTCGGCAAGCGGAGTTGTTAACACAATCTTCCGCATCCTCTCCAACTTTTGTAATTCCCGGTGTGAGTCTTTTTCCACAAAAACTTTATTTCCATGTTGGGCCTTAAGCATTCCCCAAAAGTATAAGCCAATAACTACAGCAAAAATAAGCTGAATTATCATTACCAATCCGCTAAGACCAAGCATACAACTACCTCCTGCGGTATTTTCTCTCTCCTTGTTAGTATTGCCACAAAAAACCTATTGAAAACACTATCTAAAGCTAAAAGGAAGTTTGGTGTATCTGCCAAACTTCCTTATCCTTACAGTATTAAATTGTGCCTTGCACTAGGCTGATTCTTCTTTCTTGCCCTTCTTTAGCTTATCAGCTGTTACCAATAATGGTTCCTCTTTTTTCAAAACAACATCACGGGTAATGAAACATTTGGTAACATCAGTCCGGGATGGCAAGTCATACATAACATTAAGCAAGATTTCTTCAACGATTGAACGTAAGCCACGAGCCCCGGTATTGCGCCTGATAGCTTCCTCGGCAATAGCTTTTAGAGCGTCCTCCTTGAACTCCAGATTTATTCCATCTAATTCAAACAGCTTTTGGTACTGCTTAACCAAGGCATTCTTGGGTTCTGTTAAAATCCGAATCAAGGCATTCTCCCCTAAGGCGTCTAAAGTAACAATTACCGGTAATCTCCCAACAAATTCCGGGATTAAACCAAATTTAAGCAGATCACCAGGTAGAATCTCCTTGAGAATCTGTCCAATATCAACCTCGCTTTTCTTTTGGATCTCGGCTCCAAAACCCATTACCTTTTTACCTGTCCGGTTTTGAATAATCTTTTCGATCCCATCAAAAGCTCCGCCAACAATAAATAAAATATTAGTTGTATCAAGCTGAATAAATTCCTGATGAGGATGTTTACGTCCCCCCTGGGGAGGAACACTGGCAACTGTACCTTCCAGAATCTTTAACAAGGCTTGTTGAACACCTTCACCGGATACATCCCTGGTTATTGAGGGATTTTCTGATTTACGGGCAATTTTATCAATTTCATCAATATAAACTATTCCTTTTTCCGCTTTTTCAACATCATAATCTGCGGCCTGGATAAGTTTTAACAGGATATTCTCTACATCTTCACCAACATATCCTGCTTCAGTCAGGGAAGTAGCATCAGCAATCGCAAAAGGAACGTTGAGTACTTTGGCTAAAGTAGAGGCAAGCAACGTTTTACCTGAGCCTGTTGGGCCTAACATTATGATATTTGATTTCTGCAGTTCAACCTCATCAATTTTCATCCCTAGATTTATCCTCTTATAATGGTTATATACAGCTACAGACAAGGTCTTTTTTGCTTGTTCCTGGTCTATGACATATTGATCCAGTATTGTCCTGATTTCCTTGGGTTTGGGAATATCGCCAATTTGAATTCCCAGATCTTCACTAAGTTCTTCCTCAATAATTTCAGTGCACAACTCAATGCATTCATCACAAATATAAACACCGGGGCCAGCGACAAGTTTTTTGACTTGCTCCTGAGTTTTACCGCAAAAAGAACATTTTAGTTGGTTTTTCTCGTCATTATGCTTTGCCATCCTCTCACCTCTTTATCTCAGAATTTCCCTTAACACTTCTACTAACACTTCTACTTATGCAGTTTGATCAATTAAAAACACAACGGTTTTTTGATACGCAAGACCGTTTTTTATGAAATCCAGTTCTCCTCGCGCCTCAAGGCTGCCCTTCATTACTTCTACCCTTTGGCCATAGGTTTGAGCCATTTTTTCCAGTTCAGCAGCCAATTCTTCATCAGAAGCTGTGATACTTTCTGCCTTGGTAATTGCATCTATAACAAGTTCAGTCTTGACACTTTCAGCTGCTTGAGGACGAAATTGTTCCTTCATAGCCTGTTCATTAGAGCTAGTATAACTGAAATATTGTTCTAAAGATAGACCCTGGTAAGATAAGTTACGGCTAAAATCCTTGACCATTGAATCAACACGATTATCAATCATTACAGGGGGAATTTCCACACTTGCATTATCTACCACCTTGGAGATGACTGCATTACGGTAGTTTGACTCGGCGCTTTCTTCTGCCGCTTTAATAAGTTTACTTCGGATATCTGTTTTTAATTCCTCCAAGGTTTCAAATTCACTGATATCTTTGGCAAATTCATCATCTATTGGTGCTAATTCCTTTCGTTGAATCTTTTTAACTTTAACCTTAAAAACCGCATCTTTACCAGCAAGTTCTTTACTATGGTATTCAGCAGGGAACTGAACATTGACATCAATTTCCTGTCCAACTTCAATTCCGATCAACTGGTCTTCAAAACCTGGGATAAAAGTACCTGATCCGATTACCAAATCATGATCCTCACCTTTGCCTCCGTCAAAGGCAACCCCGTCAACAAAACCCTCAAAATCTATTGTTGCCGTATCCCCTTCAATTATCAGCCCTTCTTCAATATTAATCAAGAGGGCATGCTGTTGTTGCTTGCTCTTAAGATCTTCATCTACTTGGGCATCCTCAACGACAGTCGCTTCCTTCTCAACCTTCAGTCCCTTATACTCACCTAAAACAACCTCAGGCTTAACAACCACTTTAGCTTTATAGATCAAATCCTTCCCCTCTTCAAGCTGGACAATCTCAATATCCGGCCGATCGACAGGAGATATCCCACTGTCAATAATAGCTTGGGGATAGGATGTACCTATTAAATCCTCCACAGCCTCATTTAAAAGAGTTTGGATCCCTACATGCAGCTCTACCATCTTTCGCGGAGCTTTTCCCTTCCTGAAGCCCGGAATATTAACCTTGCCAGCCAGTACTTTAGCTGCCTGATTAACCGCGACAGACAATTTATCCGATTCAACAGTTATTTCAAGCTGAACTACATTCTGATCTATTTTCTCCAGATTTACCGACATACATTTGTTCCCCCTTAAACTTCACTTAATATTGGAAAGACTGCAGGCAGATTCTTATCTAGTCTTGCCGATTTATCAAGACTGCAAACTACCACTATACCCAACACCCGAAAATTAATATGTGTTGAACACACTTATTATTAACTCCGGATTAAAAAAGCCCCGCTTGAGGGCTATCAATCTGAACTATTTTACCAGAATCAGCACCTTAAATCAAGTCTCCCTCAGCCACCGGCTGAAAAGCTCCTCCTTGCTTATCCATACTAATTTAGGCCTGCTGGCCAATTGTTTAGATCTCCCTGCCTTTCTTACCGGCTGGTAAATCCTGGAGTTTAATTTCTGTAAAATTTCAATCCAACGATAAAGCCAATTTGGGGAAACTTCCTGGACGTGAAAACCAAAACCCTTCACTCCGCGATTCAATAAAGAAATTCCCATGATAACCTGAATTCCCGAATAGGCGGGATTATTGTTTATGTAAGCAGCCAGCTCAGGTAAAGATTCCCTGGTCTGCCTAAGAGTTCTAATTCCAACAGTGTGGATATCGGTACCTTTCCCGCTTAAACGCAAGCTGTCTATGTGTAATTCAGCAACCAGATCTCCTTCTTTGGCTATAACCTGTCCGCCCTTGTCGTATAATTCCGGGCCCTTGTATCTTGTTTTGGTTAAGCGAAACAAATTAGTTGAATCAATTTTTTCCAGATGATAAATACCGGCAAATAATTCTTCCCATTTTTGCCAAAGACCAAAACTCAATCTCCTTAAGCCGTTCCAATCGGGAAATTCCAAAGGAACCAGGGATAGTTTTTTCTTTGACTTGAGTTGTTGACAAATAATCTCCAAAGCTTGTAAGGTATTTTCCCGAACACCTGCTTCACTACCACTATCATGTAAAACGATGATTCCTCCCGGCTTAGCCCTTTTAACAATACGTTGAGCAATTTGGTCGGCAGAATACCTAACCTGCCAATCATGACCTTCATTATTCCAAAGGACGATCCTTTTGCAGCGTTTTTTTACCCACAGCCAAGTTGCCAGGTTAAAAGTTCCCCAGGGAGGACGTACCCAATTAACCTGCCGTCCGGCAATTTTCTCCACTTCGCCGGCTGCCGCCTCCCACTCACGCCAGGTTGTCCAGGGAGCTGAAAACCAGGCATAGCGATGATTGAGAGAATGGAGACCAAGCTGATGGCCCTGTGCTAAAATTTCTTTGGTCAGCCAGGGAAATGCCACAGCCTTGGACCCCACTAAAAAAAAAGCGGCCCGTACATTATTACGTGCTAAAACCTCAAGGATCCTTGGCGTATACTCAGGATCGGGGCCATCATCAAAGGTCAGGGCAACACCGGGTGTATATTGCCTTTTCCAACTGCCAATTCCTAAACGATGCAAAAATAAATCAGGAATAACCGTATAGGCAGCTAAGCCAAAAATAAAACTAACTAATAAAATTAACGAGAATCCACATTGCAGACTACTATCCAAACCTTCCCATCTCCGCTAAGTTTGTTTGAATCAGTTGGCCAATACTTCTCCTGGTCTAAAAAATAAGTATTCAGCCAATCTTTTGAACAATTTTTTGCTCATCGACAAGCTTTAAGATAAGGTTTACTGCCCGCTCAGCTGAATGTCCGATTACAGCTTTCTCCGCTGCCAGACGCATCTTTTTTAAATCTTGAGGCTTATCAATTAATCTGTATAAAATTCTTTCTAAATCCTCATTGGTTTCAGCAATTATACCAGCCCCAATTTTTTCAACATAAACGGCATTTGCTTCCTCCTGACCCGGGATAGGTTTAAAAATTATCATTGGTAATCTCTTGGTTAATGCTTCAGAAACAGTAAGGCCTCCGGCTTTGGTGATTATTAAATCAGCTACACTCATCAATTCTTCTACATTTTTAACATATCCCAAAAGCAGAATTGGATTACGCGCCTCTGAAATAATGTGCTCCAATGACTTGTATAATTTTTGGTCGCGGCCGCAAACAATAATTGCTTGAATTGCAGCAGTAGATTCAGCAACTATCTTACTAATCCATTTAGCCCCCTCCAGGATTCCATATGCCCCACCCATTACCAGCAAGGTCAAACGTTCTGAATCCAGGCCTAATTTTTCATATAAACTGGGGCAGTCCAAGGGAACTTCAAATTTAAGACTAACCGGAATCCCTATAATTTGGATTCTTTGCTTTTCAATCCCCCTTGAAACCAGGCCTTCATAAACCTCCTTACAGCCAACAACATACAAATCTACCCCGGGATGTATCCATTGACTGTGAATTGCATAATCGGTCACAATAGTAACCAAAGGGATATTCAGGGACTGTTTTAGCCGTAATTGCGCGAGAATCCCGGCAACCGTTGGATAAGTAAAGATTATCAAATCAGGCTGCACTGAATTAATATACTCTAAAAACTCACGTCTTCCCAACCGGTTAAGAAAACGTTGGAAAACAGAATGAGGAGAAATCTTGGATGTCCGATAATAAAATTTCCCCCATAGTTTAGGCGTATGTTTAATAAGTTCAATATAGGTACTCTTAATAACTTTATTAAGAGTTTTATTCAGAAATTCCCCACAATCCAAGTGGCTAATTTCCGAACCAGGTTCCTTGGCTCGAATTGCTTCAATAATTGCTTCGGCTGCACGTACATGCCCAGCTCCAAAAGTTGCTGAAAAAATAAGCACTCTTAATTTCTTCACCAAGCAAGCCCTCCTAATCTTTAACTATTATTCTTCGACAAAACCGGCATTTCCATACCCTCATTCCGGTCTTGCCAATTATGCAGACAATCCGAAAAACTTAGTTAAATTCTTTCACAGCAAAGAAACATTATTCTTACATTATCAAAGCCATTATAGCTTTATGAGCATGCAGCCTGTTTTCGGCTTCATCAAAAACTACCGACTGGGGCCCTTCAACAACCTCAGCAGTTATCTCTTCACCACGATGCGTCGGCAAACAGTGCAAGACAATGGCATCTTTACGGGCAAGCTTTAAAAGCCCGGAATTTATTTGATAATTTTTAAATGCTTTACGACGGATTATAGATTCTTCCTCCTGTCCCATGCTGGTCCAGACATCAGTATAAAGAACATCGGCATCATGGACCGCCTCCAGTGGATTATCCAAAACTTCGACAAAACCTCCATTTTTAAGGGCATCAGCTTGGGCCAGAGCAACAATTTCCGGATCGGGTTTATACCCTTCAGGAGATGCAATTACAACATGAAGACCCATTTTAGCACCTATCATTAAAGAATGGGCCATATTGTTCCCATCGCCGATATAAGCCAGTTTTATACCGGTTAATCTTCCTTTATGCTCCTGAATAGTCAGCAAATCTGCCAATACCTGGGTTGGATGCAACAGGTCTGTCAGGCCATTGATTACAGGTTTTGAAGCATGTTCCGCTAAATCCAGGACCTCCTGATGACTGAAGGTCCTAATCATAATCCCATCAACCATCCGCGAGAGGACTCTGGCAGTATCTGCAATAGGTTCCCCCCGCCCTAACTGGATATCACGACCGCTCAAGAATAATGCCTGGCCGCCCAGTTGATAAATGCCGACTTCAAAGGCAACCCGGGTACGCGTAGATGACTTCGTAAAAATCATCGCCAGAGATTTACCCTGCAAAATCGGATGAGAAATTCCATCTTTACGCTCGGCTTTAAGACGAGCCGCAACTTCTAACATATAGCTTATTTGTTCCGGGGTAAAATCCTTCATACAAATAAAATCCCGACCCTTAAGTTCTTCTTTTTCAAGATAAAACATTGTATCCCATCCTTTTGCGTATGTATTTAACAACGACTTACTCCTACTTTAGCAAAATATCTTTCTTTGTACAACCGTTGGAAAAAACCGTTTAAAGATTAATTATGGATGATTAATCAGGATCCTTTATTGTAATATAGCTTCCTAAAATTCTTACATTGTTATCTAAGATTTGGAGAATGGCAAGCGCCTTAGTCATCCGTACATCTTCCATACCGACCTCAACATCAAGATAAAACTGGTATGTTCCGAGTTTGGTCTTGGTAGGGCGGGATTCTATCCATGAAAGATTAAGGTTTAAGGCTGCAAAAACATGAGCAATATTGGACAAGACACCAATTTGCTCCTGTGAAGGAATTATTAACAACATTGTCTTTTGCGGTTCAGCCAATAACTGCTGTCCTTTTGTTACTATGACAAAACGTGTATGATTTTCCGCTGAATCCTGGATATTGCTTTTTATTATTTTCATTCCCGCTTGTTTGGCAGCCCATTCTGAGGCAATGGCCCCTACATCAATCCTGCCTTGTTTCTTTACCTCCAGGGCAGCAGAAACTGTACTGTCAAAATTTTTTGTAACTAAATTATTCCTTCTAATAAACTGTCTGCATTGGGCAAGAGCCGGTGGTACAGACCATACTTCCTTAATTCCGGCAAAATTTGCTTGTTCCAGTCCAAGTAAATGCTGCGAAATTGCCATAATAATTTCTCCCTGCACAAACAAATCGGGACTGGCTGCCAAACTATCTACAGACATAGTGATTGATCCTTCAAATGTATTTTCAATTGGTACGACTGCCTTATCAATTGTTCCTGACTGTACTTCTTCCAGAACATCGATTATGGTTGGGAAAGCCACCAATTCTACGTCCTGCTTTCTAAAACAACGGGCAGTAGCTTCTTCACTAAACGTACCTCTGGGCCCAAGATAACCAACCCTCATAAAAATCAACTCCTTCCCGGGAATATACAACTAATTATTCAAGTGGAAGTGGGTGATTATTCGCAGTTAATATATTCTATAGCCCTGACTGCATTCCTTTAGCATTATCCTCTTTTTTGAATTTTTTGCTTACTTTCTGCTAAAGTTATATTTAGATTGTAGAGGGGCCTGATTTTTATGCAAATGGGGTGTTTACTTTGTCTGACCATAAGAAAACCCAGGCTTTTGAAGTTATTGCTAAAGAAATTACGATTGCTTTAATCCAAAAAGCTCCATATGGCGGTGATAAGCTTTTAGATTATACTTGCGATTCATTCGCAAGAATTTATAATCATTTAGTCAAAACCTGCACCTGTACTGAAACGGACGATTAATATTTAGCACAAAGGCCCCTTTACATCTGCCTTAACCCCCCATACTATTCATTGCCCTCATGGCATTGAAAATAGTAATCAAAGCCACGCCCATATCCCCGAAAACCGCTTCCCACATAGTAGCTACTCCCATTGCCCCTAATACCAGCAAGATCGCTTTTACACCCAACGCAAAAATAATATTCTGGGACACAATACTCCTGGTTTTTCTGGCGACCCTGATTGCTGTGGCAATTTTGGATGGTTCATCAGTCATAATTACAATATCAGCTGCTTCAATAGCAGCATCCGAACCCAGTCCACCCATAGCCATCCCGATATCTGCCCGCCTAAGTACGGGAGCATCGTTGATACCATCCCCCACAAAGACAACCTTGCCTTTGGAGGACTTTTGACTGCTCATTATATATTCGAGTTTTTCAACCTTGTCTGCCGGGAGCAGTTCCGAATAAACCTCATCCAAACCTAATTGAGTCCCAATCTTGTCACCTACCGTTTTTAAATCCCCGGTAAGCATAACTGTTCTCCCGATTCCAAGCGACTTTATGGCTTTAATCGTATCTGCTGAGTCTGGTTTAACTTCATCGGTTATAACAATATTCCCTGCATATCTCTTATTAATTGCCACATGCACCACAGTACCCCAAGAGACAAACTTCTCATACTCAATATTTTCACTGATCATTAACCTGGTGTTTCCAGCCAGGACTTCTTTACCATCAACTGTAACCTTGATACCGTTACCAGCAATTTCTTCGTAGTTTTCGATTCGGTTCTTATCTATTCCGCCTGCATAAGCACCGATTATTGAAGTTGCGATCGAGTGATTGGAATAGCTCTCTGCATAAGCTGCGTATTCCAATAATTCTTCATTGGTAAACCCGTTTTGGGAATTGATTTGGCTAACTTCAAACACGCCTTTGGTTAAGGTACCGGTTTTATCAAATACCACTGTTTCTACATTGTTCAGAGCCTCAAGATAGTTGCTGCCCTTGATCAGTATACCCCTCTTGGAAGCTCCGCCAATACCGCCGAAAAATCCCAAAGGTATCGAAATTACTAAAGCACATGGGCAAGATACCACCAAAAAGACCAGGGCTCTATAAATCCAATCAGCAAAGGTTGCTCCTTCGATAAACAAAGGTGGTATAACTGCCAGAGCCAACGCTCCAAAAACAACGACCGGGGTATAATACCGGGCGAACCTGGTTATAAAATTTTCCGTAGGCGCCTTTCTGCTGCCGGCATTTTGGACCAGGTCCAGAATCTTGGCTACCGTAGATTCTCTGATCTTTTTGGTAACTTCTATTGTGAGGACCCCATTTTTATTAATAAATCCGCTTAAAGCCTGGTTCCCGGGCTCTAGTTCACGGGGAACAGATTCGCCGGTCAATGCCGATGTATCTACTGTTGATGTTCCTTCGATAACCGTACCGTCCAGCGGGACTTTTTCACCCGGTTTAACTACAATAATGTCACCGATTGCGATATCTTCAGGAGATACCTTTCTCAGTTCTTCGCCAACTTTCAAATTAGCATAGTCAGGCCGGATATCCATCAATGAACTGATCGATCTACGGGAATGGTCCACAGCTCTATCCTGGAACATCTCCCCCACCAGATAGAAGAGCATAACCGCTACGCCTTCTGGATATTCCCCTACAAAAAAAGCTCCAATAGTAGCGATGCTCATCAGAAAGTGTTCGCTGAAGATCTGACCGCAGATAATGCCCTTAGCTGCCCGTACCAGCACACCGCCACCGACGATGACATAGCTTACTAAGAATATGGCAAGTTCCAATACATTGGAAAGGTTTAGAATCACTCCGGCAGCAAATATTGCACTACCTATTACCAATTTGCGGATCTGTTGCTGATGATTGTGTTCATCAGCATCGAGATCAGTTCCCTTTGCAGACCCAGCCGCACCTTCAAACTCAAGGTTGACGTCCGGCTCTATCTTTTTCACAATAACTTCTATTTGTTGCTTCATCATGAACCTCACTTGTTTTACAATTTCTACTCGTAAATATGACTCAACCCAAGTTCAAATATTTGTCTTACATGTTCATCTTCTAGGAGCCTGTTGCAAAAGTAGTTTCACTGAAAGTTGATGTCCGTATTTAGTACAAATGGCATATTTATAACACTATATATTGTGGCTTTTAAGACGTGCAAAATTGATTTCTGGTGTTATG
>JAQVLN010000083.1 GCA_028704155.1 Desulfitobacteriaceae bacterium | reverse complement strand
AGAAAAGACGAAAACTCTCTTAATGGGGAAATAATAAACATCCAGTTTGGTAAAAAAAGTACATAGATGGAATATAAGATTTTCCAAGTAAAGCAGGTAGCTGCCAGGCTTAATAATCTTGGTTTAAATAATTTCTGACTTTTGTTCATCACCTGGATTACTACAAAAACTGCTAATCCCTCCAGGATTATCGATACAGCAGGATTTATTACTTTATCGATCCTTACTGGCATAAATAAGTCCAGGAGTTTGATACCAGCCGTGATTATACATAATATTAAGATTGCTTCCTGCTTTCCCGTTAGTTTATAAACCTTATACATGAAGAAAAAAGCTATTGGAAACCACAGCAGCCAGCCAACATTTAGGTTAATAACATGCAGAAAGTTGCCAAAGGTTGCTTCAATAATTCCCCAGCAGGCACCCCAGAAGATAATTGCATAAAGATTTTTTTTAATCCCCATTGTTCACTCCTTTCTATAAAATATTGTTCTTATTTAAGCAGGAAACTCAAATTAAATTTATTCGAGATTTGTCAAAATTATGTCCCGGCTATAATAGATTTGACAGCATCCTTAATTTCACTGTAACTCCGTTAGGATATTTGTACCCGTAAACAATCTGCTTAATTTTTGAAGACATTTCCCAAGATTACCAATTTTGCTCGGGGTTAGCTTGACCAGTGTAGGATTCATATCCCCAGCCGTTATAGCATTCCTAGCCTCAACTCTAAAGGATCAATGGCTAATTTTTGGGCCAGTAAATCCATAGCTCTTTCAATAGCAAAGGTAAATTCGGCATGGCCAAAACCTCTGAATGAGGTGGAATAGGGATGATTATCTCCGGATAGGTCGGTTTTATTACCCGGTACTTGCTCATGTTTTCATGAACAAGCGGAGAATCGGGTTTTATGGCTTGTCCCGCTGAATTTACTACCGATAATGGCTCTATGAAACGTCCTTACCATTAAAGTAGTCTTTAGCGAAGTTAATTAAGTCGTTTTGTTGCACGAGCATTTGAAACTGGTTAATAGCGAGGCGGTTGATTATCTTACCGGAAAATACGCTGCTGGTGTGGCAGTGTATGATAAAATTGAGAAACAAACACTTGAAATGGCTGATATGATGGCTAAAGGTATATTCAAACAATTTCCTAATCGGTTTTAGGAATAACCATTTATCACCTTAAAAGAATGGACTTTACAATACTTTGTAGAATCCATTCCTTTTACATTTGTAGTTAATAGCTGTTCAAATATTATCGAGAAGCGATAATATAAATCTCATTGCATTCCCTTATGGTACCATTAACTTCATATTATGCATATTATGTACTATCTTTTGGCAAAGGAGGAAATGCAAATGGCATTTGGAGCAGTTGATGGAGTTGTAGGAACTGCTGGTGGTTGATATTGTGACAATATCTGGCCTTCTTTCTATTCAGGCTTTCCATGGCGGCGTTTGGGGCAAAGGATATACTGAGGATGTAAAAGTTGCAAGTAAAGTACTTAATATGAAAAATGCTGATGTTGTCAATGACCTTACTTTGATTTTTAAAGAATAATGAGGCTTTAAAAGCAGGTGCACAGGCAAGAGGCATTGATGAAGAAGGCTATACTGCTTATCTAAACATTAAGATTGCTGATAATGCTTACAAGGCTGCTGCTGATATAATGAATGTAGATGTGGACGAATTGAGCAATGACCCATCAGTGATGAAAGAAAATGATAAGGCTCTTGCGGCTGCTGCAAAAGTAATGGGAATGGATAAATCGGCTTACAGTACTTACCTTGATAAGGTAGTGGCTGAGAAAGCAGCTTTAGCCAAACAGTCAAAGGAAATGCAGGATAAAATACTTAAGGGACTTACAGCAGCTTCTGAAGTGTTAGGTGTTAAAGAAAGCGACCTAATCTCTGATATGGGAAAAATAAAGTCTAATAATGAAGCTTTAAATGCAGCTGTCAACACTTCCGGTATTCCAAAGGCAATGTTTACCGCAATCATCAATAATCAAATAGCCGCTAATGCAGTTGCAGCAGATAAGGGCATAGACCTCAGTATCCATGACTATTTAATTCTCAATTTGGGTTTGTTTCTTTTAATGTTTGCAACTAACGGCATCTCCTTCATGTTTTCTTGCATATTCAATTTGTCTAAGAACTATATGGCTCTTGGTGCAGGAATACCGCTTACTTTCTTCTTATTTCAAATGATGGGTCAGGTTAGTGATAATCTTAAAGGAATTAAATACCTGACACTGAATTCACTGTTTGATACGCACGCAATATTAAACGGAGGAAATTATCTTCTTCAATTTATTGCACTGGCAGTTGTAGGTATTGTGCTTTATACTATAGGAATGCGGGTGTTTGAAAAGAAGGATTTGCCGCTTTAAAGTTTAAAGTATTATTATTTAATGTTTATAATCCTTCAAGAGAACTTTAGAGGCCTCCGCCAAGAATTTTGTTTTTGAAAATATTAATGTAGCGGGCGAGCTTATTAAGGGTAAATTTTTTCCTGTTCCGAATAATGTTGATATAAACCGAACGAAGGAAAAATAATTGAAGCTAATGGTCAAAGAGTTGGCGGTGCTTATAGAGATGGACAAGAAACACTGCACATAGTAAACACTACTTGTACCCACATGGGGTGTGAAATTAACTGGAATTCCGCTGAGAAATCATGGGATTGCCCTTGTCATGGCTCAAGATTTACTTATGAAGGCGATATAATAGAAGGTCCTGCAGTTAAACCTCTGGGAATGCACAATGACGTAAATACTATAGAGAAACTTATTAAGGACGATTATTAAGATTTTAGACACGCCCACATCCAAGCCTGTTTCACCATCTTTTCCGTTATATCAACTCCTACCCAATCTGCATCAAATTCTTTATCTCTATCATTTATTTAAGTTGCTGATTATTCCGGAAGAAATCTTCCCAGGGGTCAGCGCCGCCGATCCGCTGCAGTGCCTCAGCCATATTAACACCATCAGGAGATACCGTGTCCAGTTCTTCCCAAGCGATGGGCATGGATACCCCGGCCCCTTTCCGCGCTCGCAGGGAATAGGGGGCAATGCTGGTAGCACCTCTGCCGTTGCGAATCCAGTCAACGAAGATCTTGTTGGTGCGCTTGACCTTTCTCACATTGCTTGTATAACGTTCAGGCCACTTCTGCTCCATCACTTCGGCAACACGCCTGGCAAAACCGTGAAACCTATCCCAGGCAGCAGCAGGTTTTAAAGGGACAACCACATGGTACCCTTTGCCGCCGCTGGTTTTGAGATAGGAGTTCAGGGAAAGCTCAGCAAGAATATTTTTTATATCCCGCACACCTTGACGCACCCTGCTCAGCTCCATTCCCTCATCCGGATCAAGGTCAAATACCATCATATCCGGCTTTTCCAGCTCGTCCACACAACTTCCCCAAGTATGAAATTCCAGCGTGTTCATTTGCGCTTCGGCGATCAATCCGGATATGTTCTCAATATAGAAGTAGTTTTCCATTCCTCCGTCGCCGGTAGAAATAGGGATGGTGACGATGCCAAGGCTCCCCGGACCGGGATGCTTCTTATAGAAGCAGGTCTGGGAGATGCCCTTGGGACAGCGTACAATGCTGAGGATCCTGCGGCTCACGTACGGCAGCATGCGCTCTGCCGCCTGGGCGTAATACTGGATCACATCCCCTTTGGTGTGTTTAGTGTCGGCAAAGATCACCTTGTCCGGATTAGTAATTTTGATTCCTGCGATAACAATGCCCTTGGTTTTTGCGTCTATAATGCTGTTTGCTTTTTTATCATTAATAATATTGTTGCCATTTGCATCCATGGCTTTCTCCACTTCATTCGCAGTTTCTTTCGCAGATGATTGAAGTTGTGTTTCGTCATCTGCTTTTTCCTTTTTAATTTCCCTGGGATTCTTATCTGTCCGCAGACCTTTAAAACTGGCATGCCTTAACACGTTCTCTTTGGTCCATTCGGCAAATTTAATTTCCGCGACCAGTTCAGGTTCAAGCCAGGTGATTTTTTCCGTCGCCCTGGGCTTGGGGGCGAGTTGAAATGGAGACTCCATTCTCTGTCTGCCTGCAAATTTTCCCTCCAAATATTTCATGTCGGATTCACTCAGGCCGGTACCGGCCCGCCCGGCATAAACTAATTCTCCGTCTTCATAGACACCCAGGAGCAGGGAACTTACCCCGCGCGTTTTTTTATCCGAAAGCGTATAGCCGCCAATCACAAATTCCTGTCTATTATCGCATTTAAGTTTGATCCAAGCGCCGTTCCTTGCTCCGCTGTAGACGGAATCAGCTTTTTTGCCTACTATCCCTTCCATGCCTGCTTCACAGGCCACGCGGTAACTTTCCTGTCCGTTTCCTCTCACATGCCGGCTGTAGTGCAGGTTTTCGGGTGCACCCTTCAGCAAAACTGCCAGGGTTTCCTTCCTGTCGAGCAGGCGGCGCCCCCGGAGGTCCACTCCATCCAGCGCCAGGAGGTCAAAAACGATATAGCTTAGGTTTTGAGCTTGGGGATTTTTCATATAGTTCTGCAGAGCCTGAAAATCCGTCTTGCCTGCGGCGTCTATGACGGCTATTTCGCCGTCCAGAATCATCGCCCTGCCACCTGCCCATTCAATGAGGGAAGAGGCGATATTTCGGAACCGTTCTCTATAATTATTGCCGTTTCTGGTGATCAGCCGAGCGCTGTTGCCTTCAATATATGCCAGTATCCTGTAACCGTCGTATTTTAACTCATACAGCCAATCCTCACCTTTAGGAACCGTATGCACTAATTGGGCAAGCTGCACGCCGGTACTGCCGAAGGGGTTGCTCGTAAACTTTTCGTCTTCCCCTTTTTCAATTTCTGGCATAGTGCGTCCGGTTCGGATACTGGTGGTGAATTCAGAGATCCCGATCGTAGTTTTGGCATATTCATCTTTCTCCTTGAGTAATAGCCAATTATCCTTGGTCTCGCCCGCTTTTCCTTTTAACCGCACCAGGACCCACTTTCCCTTAAGCCTGCTTCCGTGCAGAACAAATTTCAGCATACCCGCACTGAGCCCGTCATCCACATCCCCATAAGGTTCCCAGCTGCCTTCGTCCCAGAGCATAACGACCCCGCCGCCATATTGCCCTTTGGGAATCGTCCCCTCAAAGTTTCTGTATTCCAAAGGATGCTCCTCCACCTGTATGGCAAGCCTCTTGTCCCGTGTATTATAGGAAGGACCCTTAGGTACCGCCCAACTCAATAGCGCTCCGTTCCATTCCAGACGGAAATCATAGTGATCTCTGCGTGCCAAATGGTGCTGAACCACATACCTCAAGCTCTCCTGAGCAATATCTGTTATCCCTTCCGGCTCCGAGGTTCTGTCAAAATTCCTTTTTCGGTTGTACTCATTGAGTTTTGCATTCATATAATCACGCCGGTTCCTTCTCTTTTTTGCTTTCTCTGCACTGCTTTAAGGGACTACATGAGGGCGATCAATTTACGCGACATCATTGTGAAAACCGTCCGGAACTATTGTTTCCAAATTAAATTATAAGTATCCGGTCATGCCAGATTATCGCGATGGGCTATACCTGTAGAACGCGCAAACCCATAATAATCAGCCCATTAAGATTAATCCTTCATCGGCTTACTGTTACCTAAAAAAATAGCCCAACAAATGTAGCCTGTGGATTGAATTTTCACGGTCTTTTTTAACTATTTCGAACTACAAGGACATCATCTGATTTAGCACATATATGCTCAAGACATGCTACGACATAAACGCGGCCTAAGGTACCTGGAGGGATCTGCCAAAGAACCTCCGCCACACCGGTGACAGCACTGGGGCAATCAATTCCAACTAGACTTGCGAATTCACAGGTTTCGGTACCGGTTGGTTCTAAAAAGAAGAAAGCCCGCGAAACCGGACGGTTTAATATGGCGCGAACAATGACTCGATCAATAAGCTGAACCGCTCCACCAACTATGGGAAGTGGTTGTCCTGTTTCCGTAAGGAAAAGGAGGGAGAGAACTCTTAATTCACCTTTAGGCAGAGGCTCAATTGGGATACATATTTTCTGTCCAACAAAGATAAGATTCGGGTTGACAATCTGTGGATTAGCCTCTCGCAAGTGTTGGGGAGTTACTCCATATCTATTGGCAATTTTATAAAGCGTATCCCCTGACTGCACAGAGCAAGGCTGACCCTAACAATCCCCTGGTGGGGGCGGAAACCGCCCGTTCGAGCAGGTAAACTGTGTATTATCCATATATGATAATGCCTCCCTTATATATGCTGTAATCCAATATATGCAAGGGAGGAATACATGGAATCCAATCCGGCAGTCCAAGGCTGCAGATATTCTTTATTACTTTCAGTGATACCTGCTCATTTTTGCATAAGCTTGGCCAGATTTGGTCTTGACACACCAGCTTGAATCAAAGGATCCTTGGGGGGGTGCGAGACTTCAGTAATATATACGTCCATCACCAAAACAAGTTTTTACTTCATACTATATCCCATAGATTATATTCAATAAATTCTTTCTTAATTACGATTTTCAAGCGACGGCAGAGCGGCAATAGTTTTTCATCCTCAATGATGGTGGCTAACTCTTTTTCTTTCTGTTCCGCGACAAAAGTATGCCAATCAGTTGTTTTTAATGGCGATAGATTAGTTCACATCTGTATGGTATTATCGATATAGGCAAAAAAATTAATTTAAGTGTACGCCTTCAATCTTAAATAATGGTTGTAGGTGGCTCAAATCTGGAAACATTAAGTAAAACCAAATTGAAAGGAGATATAAGTTTGATAATCAAAAGTTCATCGGAGATTGTGAAGACTGCATATAAAAAGGAGGGAATTGTAATAATGTAAAGCAGTTACCCTCCAAGATAAAACCCATATCGATTTTGGAGGATAAAATAATGACTTTAAATTTGCAAAAATACGGACTCGACTACTATTTTGTAAATGAATCGGCAATATATGTGAACTTGTTTATAGCACGTGTTTCTGAGCAGCACCGTGAACAATACAAAGTGATCACGGAATATGGCGAGCTGAGCGCTGTTGTTTCAGGGAAACTTGCCTATCACGCAGATGGCAAAGCCGACTTCCCGGCGGTTGGTGATTGGGTGATGATCGACAGAATTGAAAATAACAGCGGGAACGCTATCATACACCATATACTAAGCCGTAAAAGCAGATTTACTCGCAAAGTTGCAGGTATTGCGAATGAGGAACAGATTATCGCTGCAAATATCGATACCATCTTTATCTGTATGTCGCTCAATGCCGACTTCAATCTCAGGCGATTGGAACGATATCTGACGATTGCATGGGACAGCATGGCAACCCCTGTAATTGTTTTGACGAAATCTGATTTGTGTGAGGATGTAAGGCTAAAATTGGACGAAGTTACATCTGTGGCTATGGGCGTGGATGTAGTGGTCTGCTCCGCCGAAAACTCTGATGGTCTGGACGTGATCCTGACGTATATCCAGCCTGGCAAAACCATTGCTTTTATTGGCTCGTCAGGTGTTGGCAAGTCAACGCTTATTAATCGGCTGATAGGTCGGGATATTCTTGCTACAAAACAAATCCGCGAGGATGACGACAAGGGCAGACATACTACCACCCATCGTCAATTGCTTCTGCTTCCAAATGGCGGCATCGCAATTGACACCCCCGGTATGCGCGAGTTGCAGATTTTCACAGGCGACCTTTCGAAAACCTTCGAGGACATAGATGAACTCGCCTTGGGATGCAAATATAAAAACTGTACCCATGACAATGAACCCGGCTGCGTTGTAAGACAGGAGATCAAAAACGGAATACTATCAGAAAAACGTTTTGAGAGCTATCTGAAGCTGCAACGCGAGATGTCCTATGAGGGGCTGAACGCTCGCCAGCGTGAGAATGAAAAAATAAACCGTATGTTTGGAAGCAAGGCAGAAATGAAGCAGGCGTTCAAGAAAATAAAAGGAAGTAAAAAGCGATGATGATAAGGCAAGAAAACATCGAGGACTACGGCATATTTTAGGATTGCCAAATGTTCTGAAAACCTAAAAACTCCTCACCACTGATTTAGCGTCAGCGATGAGGAGTTTCTATTTTAGCTCATGCCTGAATTTCCGTGCCGTCCTTAAAGGTACATAAAAAGCATCACCTATATTTGTAAACTGAATCAAATTTATCGTTGAGAGCATATAATTTCCTTGCTTACGGTTAAATAATAAAGTATTAAGAAAAAATAAAAAGGGTGAACTTAAATTGGAAAGAAAAGAAATTTATCTTGCCGGAGGCTGCTTCTGGGGTACTGAAAAGTATTTAAAATCCATCCCGGGAGTCAAGATGACTGAAGTAGGCTATGCAAACGGGATAATTCCAAATCCCAGTTATGAAGATGTCTGCCACAGGAATACGGGCCATGCGGAAACGGTCAGAGTTAAATATGAACCCAAATACATTACACTAACTCACCTTCTGAATTTATTTCTTCAAGTAATTGATCCTACTTCTGTTAACCGGCAGGGAAATGATATCGGAAACCAGTACCGGACAGGAATCTATTATGTGGATCCGAAGGATGAAACCATAATACTGGCTGCAATTACAGAACTTCAAAAAAAATATGACAAGCGCATTGCTGTCGAAATTAAACCATTGAAGAATTACTATCCGGCTGAGGAATATCACCAGGATTACCTGACAAAAAATCCAAACAGCTATTGCCATATTGAAAAAGATGCTTTCGATCGGCACGCCAATCCATTGTCAATCCGGCGGCCTCCGCTACTGTATCAACAGCGCCTCGCTCCGCTTCATCCCCAAGGGAAATACGGAGGCAGAGGGGTACGAGAAATACCTGCCAATATTAGATGATAACATCAGGTAAAC
>JAQVLN010000082.1 GCA_028704155.1 Desulfitobacteriaceae bacterium | reverse complement strand
TAATCAAATCTGTGCAGTTTTGAGGGAACAATGCATTTGGTGACTATACCGGAGGGGTTCCACCCGTTCCCATCCCGAACACGGAAGTTAAGACCTCCAGGGCCGATGATACTTGGATCGCAGGATCTTGGGAAAGTAGGTCGTTGCCAGGTAACCAACAAAGAGACTATCTCCTTAAGAGAAATAGTCTCTTTGTTGTTATTTTTAGTTACTTGAATCAATTTCATAATGTCTAAAAATAATACTCATCAAAAGCCATTTCGATGTCTAAACTGGAATTAGGCCACACTAGGGTTTTACTGGAAGTTTCCTTGCAAGATCTGTCCTGTTAAGGTTTAAAAATACCCGGGATGTGATAAAAAATGCCAGTAAACTTTATTCCTTTTATATACGCTGGGATTTTTGCTATAATCCTTGTAGCGGTAGCGCCCAGAAAGGAAATACATCGTTTAGCTACTTATGGAATGATATGTGGGAGTATTAAAAAGGATAGGAGAATTATAATGAGATTATTTGTCGGTATAGATTTACCCGAACAATTAAAAGAGGAATTGGCTAAATTCCAATCTGAACTAAAACAACTGGGAGTAAAGGCTTTTTGGAAATCCTTAGAAAACTTTCACATAACACTTGAATTCTTAGGGGAGCTTGAACCAGGCAATGTACCGGTTATTTCCAATGCCTTAATCAAGGGAGCTAAGCAAAGCAAACCTTATTATTTAAAAGTTATTGGTTTAGGAGCTTTTCCTTCTCTTATTCGACCACGCGTCTTGTGGACGAGAGTAAGCGGCAATTTGATTGAACTGAATAAATTGCAGGCTAATATCCACCATGAACTGTTAGAAGCTGGTTTTACTCTTGAGAATAGAGCTTTTAAGTCGCATATTACCTTAGCTTCGCGTCCAGAATTACCTGAAGCTAATTATGCAGATTTTAAGAAAAGGGTTTTTGGCGAATTTCTCGTTTCTGAATTTGCTTTAATCGAGAGTAAAGTGATTCGGGGAAAAAGGATTTATACTTCGATCAAGAAAATTGTATTACGCGACTAAATCAGGTAGGTAGCTATGTCTATGTACGCGGAGATTAATAATTTTTGCTATAATAAATAATTGTAAACTATACTGGGGAGGATTCTCCCCAGTCGATGTTAGGAGTTGAAGATAAGATGTTGAAGCCTGCTCAAATCAAACCATTCTTGTCCCATCCTGAAGGTGTCATTCGTGAATTTACCGTGAATTACTTTGCTAAAAGTTTTAGCCTTGATCCTGAGCTTTTGCCGTTAATTCTGAAGTATACTCGTATGAAGGATAGCGATGAAATACATCCTGATGATGAAGATGCCAACAAATTAATGCTTGACTTAGCTAGGTGTTTTATCCAAACAGAGGAAACCTTTATGGAGATTCTGAGGCGCTTTGAGAGTGCCGATCAATATAAAAGCAGCTATGTTCAGTTGCTTCTCAATGCCGGACCACACCTGCTAAAAAAATATCTTCCTCAACTTGTTTTTTATCCGGAATTAAAGAAGGTTGCTGAACAAACCGTTGAATTAATTCACCGACCTACTTCGGAACTGTGGAAAAGGCTCATGGAGTATTCTGAAGTACATGCAGAAGAATATGTTGGTGAATTCGACTTTAACTATGGGGTAATAATGGTAAGGGAACTGGCTGGCAGACCTGATTTGCCCCGCAGGGAGATACGCCAAATACTGACGACAGAGTCTGAAGATAATGGGGTCTATAAGGAAATTTATTTAACGATTTTAGCCGGTGATTTGCATGATGAAGCCTGGATTCCTGTTTTAATTGATAAGCTGTCTTCCGGCGGTGATATTATCTGTAAAAATGCCGCAGATGCCCTTGCTAAAATCGGGACACCTGCAGTAGCTGAAGCTTTATATGAACGCTATCGCGAGAAAGATGGTTATTACAGCATCTTTGCGGCACCATTATTGGGACAAATTAAAACAAAAAATGCGGAAGATGCCATTCTGAAATTGCTTGCGGTAGAAGAAGATTACGATGATGCTGTTGTACTCGCAGACAGCCTTGGTCAATTATTATCTGTTAAAGGAATTCCCTGGATTCTGAAATACGTCAAAGAGGGATATTCCAGTTGTGTTCTCAGTCTGGAAAAAACCTTATATTGTAATAGTGTTATCAATTGTGTTGAATTGGAAGATATAGCAAAATACCGGCAAATGCTGCAGGACGAAAGGGAAGAATTCAGGATACGCTCAGCGGAATATAACCGGAGAAAGACATTGTATGACAAAGCAAAGCCGGTAGTTAAACCTGACAAAATAGGACGTAACGATACTTGTCCCTGCGGCAGTGGAAAAAAGTTTAAGAAATGCTGTAGAAAATAAGTTTATGGCAGGATTCTGAATAGATATGGCGAAATTACAAATGATATTATAATAAATGAAAATTATAGGAGGTGAGTTTTAGAATGGGTGAAAAAAGCAAGCCGGTATACGCTAACTTTGTAGGTATGGAAATGACTATCTACGATATGACATTGGTATTTGCTACTAAAAGAGCTGGGGAAAATCCCCAAGTTTCCCCTGAAGATATTGTTGCAGAGGTTGTAATGAGTCCACAACATGCTAAATCTTTTTTAGATATGTTCGAAAAGAATTTAAAAGAATATGAAGAGGCTTTTGGTGAAATAAATATTCAACCAAGTCCGGAAGCAGAAAAGAAACTTAATCCCGAGAATTAATTAAAGTCTAAAGAACAATACCCCTGCACATTTTGATCTGCCGGGGTATTGTTTCTATTTTTCTTTAATAATTACTGAATCGTTTTTTGGAGATAAAGAAACTTTGTTATATTTGTTATAATAGAGTTGTACAGTAAAGCTCGATGGACTTTGCATAAGTCAAGCCATATCGAAAGGGAAAACGGCAATGAATATATTATCTGCTGAAAATTTAAGTAAATCGTATGGAAGTAAAACTCTTTTTAAGGATGTAACATTCGGGATAGAGCAAACAGAAAAGATCGGTATAATTGGGATTAATGGAGCCGGTAAATCAACATTTCTCAAGGTCATTGCCGGTTTGGAAATTCCGGATCAGGGGAAAATTATCACAGGTAATGGTGTCCATATTGAGTATTTGGCTCAAAACCCTGGTTTTCAGAGTGGCTCAACAGTATTGGAGCATATTTTTAGAGGGAATTCTCCAGTGATGCAGTTGCTCAGGGAATATGAATATGTCCTGGAGAAGTTGCAGCAACACCCTGAGGAGGGGAAGCTGCAGCAAAGACTTTTGTCTTTGAGCCAAAAGATGGATGATCAAAATGCCTGGCAATTGGAAAGTGAGGCCAAAGCTGTTTTAACCAGACTGGGCGTAGTAAATTTCGATACCTTGGTGGAACAGCTCTCAGGTGGAATAAGAAAAAGAGTTGCCTTGGCAAGTACCCTGATTACACCTGCTGAACTGCTGATCCTCGATGAACCGACCAATCATATTGATCATGAAACAGTAGAGTGGCTGGAACAGTATTTGAATCAGAGGAAGGGAGCTTTACTGATTATTACTCATGACCGCTACTTTTTAGATAGGGTAACAAACAGAATTTTCGAATTGGACCGGGGCAAACTCTATACTTATGATGGAAACTATAGTGTTTTTCTTGAGGCTAAAGTATTACGTTTGGAGCAGGAACAAGCCCAGGAAATCAAAAGACAAAATCTTTACAGGAACGAACTTGCCTGGATGAGAAGAGGGGCCAAGGCGCGAACGACAAAGCAGAAGGCCAGGATTGAACGTTTTCGCAAATTGGAAGAGCGGAAACCTGATTTGAGCCCGGATAATATTGAGATAACGACGGGCAGCAGCCGATTGGGCAAAAAAGTTATCGAGCTTAAACATATTAGTAAGGAGTTTGAAGGTCGCAAGGTTATCTCTGATTTTAGTTATATTATAGCCCGTAATGACCGGATCGGAATTATTGGTCCCAATAGCTGTGGCAAATCAACCCTTCTTAATCTGATGGTTGAAAGAATTACGCCTGACCAGGGAACACTGGAAATAGGAGAAACAGTTAAAATAGGCTATTTTGCTCAGGAAAACACTGAAATGGACGGGGATGTTAAAGTCCTGAATTATCTTAGAGAAGTAGCTGAAGTACTGGAAACAGGAGATGGAGGAACGATTACAGCCTCGCAAATGCTGGAACGCTTTCTCTTTCCTGCCGATTTGCAGTGGGCACCTATAGCGAAACTTTCCGGTGGCGAAAAAAGAAGGTTGTATTTACTGCGGATTCTAATGAGTGCTCCAAATGTTATTTTTTTGGATGAGCCGACGAATGATCTGGATATTCAAACTTTAACAATTTTAGAGGGCTGTCTTGAAGAATTTCCCGGGGCAGTGATTACAGTGTCCCATGATCGTTATTTTCTTGATCGAACGGCTGAAAAAATCTTTGCGTTTAAAGGCAATGGTAAGATTATCTGTCATACAGGAAACTGCACTGATTATATGGAGTTTGCCAAAGAACAGCCGGAATTTGGGCTGGAGAAAAGGAATCCGGTTGCCAAGACACAGGCTGATAAAGATAAGGCTGGGCCTCAGCCTCATGCAAATCAAGTACCGGAAAAGAAAAAAGATAAACCGCTGAGATTTAGATTTAAAGAGCAGAGAGAATACGAGCAAATAGAGAGCTTGATCGCCGAGACAGAAAAAAACCTGCAAGAAATCAGTGATCAGATTAATCTGGCAGGAGGGGATTATACTTTATTACAGGAACTCGTTAAAGTACAGCAAGAACTTGAAGGGAAATTGGAAGGACAGATTGAGAGATGGGCTTATCTGAGTGAGTTGGCTGAAGAGATAACTCAGAATAAGAAGAATGGCTAAGAAATAAATATTATAATTCAATATGGTTGCCACTGCCGTGGTCAAAAAAACGTCCTGAGAACAGTATTGTTCTTACCTTAGGTTTTATAATGAGGTGTAATCTTTTGAAGAGTCGTATAAAGACGAAGAAATTTATTAAGCACATTACAGTTCTTTTTGGCTTGGCAATTTTAGCTTTGGCAGTATGGAAGGGATCAGGCTGGTTGTCATCTGCATGTCATTCACTGACCGGATCGGTGGCAGATCGTATTTCCAATATCTCTTGCCGGATGGAAGATGAAGATGGCTTGAATACTCCGGTAGCTAATATTCCCGGGATCGCTTGCCCAACTGATAAAGATAATGATGGTATTGATGATTTAAAGGATATTGTTGCCGGTGCCAGGGCAGAAGTAATGAGAAAGCCTCAGTATCGCAGCGTATATTATCAAGGCGGCTATCCACCTGCAACAGAAGGAGTGTGTACAGATTTAGTATGGAGGGCAATGCGGGATGCCGGTTATGATTTGAAAGCGCTGGTAGATAAAGATATCCGTGAAAATTCATCAAGGTATTATTGGATAGGAGGTAAACCAGATCCGAATATTGATTTTCGCAGAGTTCAGAATCTAGTTGTTTTTTTTCGAAATAATGGTAAGGAATTAACCCGGGAGATAATATCCGCTGATATAGATAATCTTTCACAATGGCAAGCAGGAGATATTGTAACCTATGACTATCCTCATGAACATATTGCAATTGTGTCAAACAAACGTAATAATAACGGTGTACCATTTATTTTCCATAATGCAGGTCCTATAGCAAGTGAAACAGATCAATTACAAAGCTGGCCGTCAAAAATCACGGGACATTTTCGCTTCCCGCGGTTTTAATTTGTAGATGCAATCCGGATCATATTGAAAAATGCTAGCCTGTCCTCATTGCGGGCGGGATGTTGAAGAATAGGCTTAACGTAAATAAGGCTATAATTATATTTGGAATAAGCAGGAGGAAGGTATATTTGAGAAAGGTTTATTTCCAGGCGGACTCATATCATACTAATGACAATACTCCCAGATTTTTAATGGACCGATTAGTGTTAAATACTCGTTTGTTCTTTATGGCTAAATTTTTTGCTATAGTTCTGAAGGCTCGTCATAAATCTTTAAGAGGACAATACGACCGCGAGGCCTGGGCCAAATCTTCAATTAATATTTTTGAGTTAATTGAGGGCTGTGGGGGAAAATTCCATCTCACAGGACTTGATAACCTACGCAAATGTCAGGGACCGGTAGTTTTCGTCAGTAATCATATGAGTACACTCGAGACCATGATCTTTCCCTGTATAATCGATCCGCTGAAGAGAACAACATTTGTTATAAAAGATAGTCTAATAAGCCATCCCTTTTTAGGCCCCGTTCTGCGTTCAATAAACCCAATTGTTGTAAGTAGGTCAAATTCCCGTGAGGATTTAAAAATAGTAATGAATCAAGGGATGAAGTTATTATCTGAGGGAATATCAATTATTATCTTTCCGCAAAATACACGAAAAGTTGATTTCGTACCCAAGGAGTTTAATACTTTGGGAGTTAAGTTGGCTGCTAAGGCTAAGGTTCAAGTTATTCCTGTTGCAATAAAGACGGATTTTTGGGAAAATGGAAAGTATTTAAAGGATCTGGGACCAATCAAACGCAGTAAACCAATTCATATGGCTTTTGGAGAACCATTATTCATTACCGGTACCGGGAAAGAAGACAATAACCAAATTATCGAATTTATTAGCTTACATTTAGCAAAATGGAATGATCAAATTATTTAGGAAGTAAAAAATCATGATATAATAATTAGATAAAGTTTATTTCAAAATAAATATAAATAAATATTTATATTTATAGATTAGGAAATAGATGTAGTTTTTAAGGGGTGAATTATAATTGGCTTACTATTACAACGAAGTATCGAGAACGTTCAGCGAGTACTTGCTTATCCCCAATCTAACAAGAAGGGACTGTGTCCCCAATAATATTCGTCTTACAACTCCCCTGATCAAATTTAAAAAAGGAGAAAGATCGCCTTTAGTATTAAATGTACCTTTTGTTTCGGCAATGATGCAAGCAGTTTCTAATGATACTTTAGCTATAAGTCTGGCGAAATGCGGAGGGGTTTCTTTTATCTATTGCTCTCAGTCTATCATTGAACAGGTTGAAATGATCAAACGGGTCAAGAAGTTTAAAGCAGGCTTTGTAGTTAGTGATGCCAACTTAACTTCTGAGCATACCTTAAGAGATGTTCTTAAACTTAAAGAAAAGATCGGTTATTCAACTATTGCCATTACTGAAGACGGTTCTCCGCAAAAAAAGCTGATGGGACTTGTTACAACAAGGGATTATCGAATTAGCAGGGATCACCTGGGTAAAAAAGTTAAAGAGTTCATGACGCCTTTTTCCAAACTGATTGTTGGTAAAGAGGGAATAAGTTTAAGTGAAGCTAATGACATTATCTGGGAACATAAATTAAATTGCTTACCGATTATTGATAACAATCAAAATCTTATGTATCTGGTATTCAGAAAAGATTATGATGAGCACAAAAAAAATCCTAATGAATTACTGGATTCAGGAAAGAGATTTGTTGTCGGAGCAGGTATTAATACCAGGGACTATGCCGAAAGAGTACCCGAGTTAGTGAAAGCAGGCGTTGATGTCTTATGTGTTGATTCATCAGACGGTTTTAGTGAGTGGCAGAAAGATACCATTGAATATGTTAAGGAGAAATATAGCGATAAAGTTAAAGTTGGCGGCGGTAATGTTGTTGATAAAGAGGGATTCATGTATTTGGTTGAAGCCGGAGCAGATTTTGTTAAAGTTGGGATAGGCGGAGGATCAATTTGTATTACCCGGGAACAGAAAGGTATAGGTAGAGGACAAGCTTCAGCTGTTATTGAAGTTGCTAAAGCCAGGGATGAATATTATGAAAAAACAGGTATATATGTACCTTTATGTTCTGACGGCGGGATTGTCCATGATTACCATGCGGTCCTGGCCTTGGCCATGGGGGCAAATTTCATTATGATGGGAAGGTATTTTGCAAGATTTGACGAAAGCCCTGCCAAAAAGGTAAAAATCGGCAATAATTATGTCAAAGAATATTGGGGCGAAGGCTCTAACCGTGCCCGAAATTGGCAAAGATATGACATGGGGGAAGATGGAAAACTCCATTTTGAAGAGGGAGTAGAGAGTTATGTTCCCTATGCGGGGAGATTACAGGATAACCTGGCAGCTTCCTTAAGCAAAATTAAGTCTACAATGTGTAGTTGCGGAGCAAATTCGATTAAAGAATTACAACGAACGGCCAGAATAACTCTGGTTTCTTCAACAAGCATAATTGAAGGCGGAGCTCACGATGTTATTTTAAAAGAAAATAATTATTGAATTATATTTTATTGAACCCATGGATTTTGTTCTATGGGTTTTTGATTTTCTGGAGTATTAATACGAAAGTTTTTGTTTTATTATGTTAATCAGAAGACTAATCTTTGGGAATAATAAATTTAAAATATTAGGGGGACTTATCCATGTCATCTTCACGACAAATAGAAACACTTAATGAACTACTTAAAGGCGAACATATAGCAATTGATATTTACGACAAGACCAAGGGTTTACAAAAGGACGTTCAGGTTGCTGAAATTTTGGCTGATTTTGAAAATGACCATAAGCAGCATGCAGAATTATTGAAAAAACGGATTAATGATTTAGGGGGTATTCCAAGGTCTGGTACCGGTTTATCAGGAATAATGGCTAATCTGGCGGCAACAGTAAATTCTTATCGAGGACCGGGGCAGCTTGTCAAATACCTTTATGAGGGTGAGGATGATGGCCTCCGTACCTATGAGGAACATATTAAGGATTTTGATCAGGTAAGTCAGGATCTCGTAAGGCAAATTATAACTGAAGAACATGAACATCTGAAAAAGTTTGAAGCTCGTATGGAACAAGAAGAAAAAGAAGTGAGGGGCGATATAGTATCCGGGCCGCACTAAGATAAAATAGGTGTAAACAAATTAAAAGTCCCATGAACCGTATCATCAGGGTCTGGGACTTAATTTACGTTGTTGAAAAAGGGAATGTTTCATATTTCGTGTAATTAGTTATTCCCAGCAAGGTTTAAGGCCTTGCAATAATGGGTAAAATTTTGGTACAGTCAGAAAGACAAGGCTCTACCGGAGGGTAACCTGAGGGGCTGG
>JAQVLN010000081.1 GCA_028704155.1 Desulfitobacteriaceae bacterium | reverse complement strand
GTACTTGCTTTAAGGGAAAATGTCGATGAAATTACTGAGAAGCATCTACGTGAAGCTATTGATAAAGTTATGTTAGGAGAAAGACTTGATTGTAAGCCAAACCATGAGGAGTTGCACAGGATAGCCTTGCATGAAGGCGGTCATGCTTTAATTGCTGAACTTGTCAGACCAAATTCAGTTGCTCAGATATCTATCCGTTCCAGAGGAAGTGCTTTGGGCTATGTAAGACATTATCCTAAAGATGATAACTATTTATATACCAAAGTAATGTTGGACAACCAAATTATGGTTGCATTAGCCGGAGCTGTAGCAGAGGAAGTAGTTTTAGGTACTCGCAGTACAGGAGCAGCAAGCGATTATGAACAAGTATTGAATTTGATAGAAAAGATATTACAATCCGGGATGTCTTCTTTAGGTGTTGTGGATAGTTCAAAAATTAGTAAGGAACAACGTTATAATATAATTCAGGAGATAATAGGTGACCTGGAAACAAGAACCAAACAAATACTTATTGAAAAAAAGACAGTTTTAATTGAAATTACCGAATTGCTTGAAAAAGAGGAGAGCATTGAAGGTGGAATTTTGCGCAAGTATCTGCAGGGAGTTGCTTAAACTGATTTATTAAAATATTCACCTTCGCAAAGGGTGGTTTGTTCAAAGAGCTTCATATGCGGAAGCTTTTTTTCGTTGGACTATATCTTATTTAAGAGGAAATGAAAGAAGACTATAGAATTTTATTCTATTGTTGAAATAAGTTTGAACCTGATATAAGAATAAATAATCTTCCTCAAAACTATCTTTAAGAAAATAACCGGGAAGTTACTATTTGCGATTAATTTGCATATATGAAAGGAGAGTGATAGAATTTTATGAAAACTGAAATTATCTCAACCGGAACCGAATTATTATTAGGACAAATATTTAATACCAATACTCATTATTTAGGTGCCCGGCTGTCTGATATTGGCTTTGACGTTGTATATCATACAACAGTAGGTGATAATCCTGAACGTCTGGAAAATGCTTTGTATCAAGCATTAAAACGTGCCGAGTTGATAGTTACAACCGGCGGGTTGGGCCCGACTGCAGATGATCTGACCAAGGAGTTAATAGCCAAAGTTCTGGGTTTGGAAATGATTTTGGATAATTATAGTCTGGAACGAATAAAATGTTATTTTGCATCACGTAAGAGGAAAATGCCAAAGAGTAATGAAAAACAAGCGTATTTTCCCAAGGGTGCCAAGATATTACCAAATAATTATGGCACAGCTCCCGGTGCAATCATTAATAAAAATGACAAAATATTTGTAATTTTACCTGGTCCACCGTTTGAAATGCAACCAATGTTTGAAGATTGCGTTATTGCTGAACTAAAAAAAATAACTGGACCTGACAGTAAGACAATGAAGACACGTATTCTTAAAGTTTTTGGCATGACCGAATCGGCAATAGAAGAAGTCCTGGGTGAATTGATGAACAATGTTAATCCATCTATTGCTTTGTTGGCCAAAAGGACAGAAATTCATATACGTTTAGTGGCTAGCGATGTAGATGAGCAAGCTGCAGAAAAGTCTTTGAATGTTGCAGAGTCGATGATGCGTTCCCGGCTTGGAACCAAGGTTTTTGCCAGGGATGAAGAAACCATGGTTGGGATCGTTGGTAAAGCGTTGAAGAGTCGCGGATTAAAGATAGCTACTGCAGAATCCTGTACCGGCGGTTTAATTGGGGTTGCTTTGACCCGGGAAGCAGGAAGTTCGGAATTTTATCTGGGCGGAGTGGTAAGTTACGCTAATTCTGTTAAAGAAGGCTTGCTGGGGGTTAAAGCCTCTACACTTCAAGCTGTTGGTGCAGTAAGCTCTGAAGTTGCAAAAGAAATGGCTTCAGGTATATTAAAACGGTCAGGAGCGGATATTGCTGTATCTGTAACAGGTCTTGCCGGACCGGACGGTGGCAGTGACTTAAAACCGGTTGGCCTTGTATATATTGGCTTTGCATCAGCAAAAGGTGTAGAAGCCAGGAAATTTCAGTTTTACGGCGGAAGAGATACAATCCGCCAATTATCTGTTACTGCGGCCTTGAATTGGGTTCGTCAGTATATGCTTTTAAGTTGAAAGGAGATCAAATTAATTTGATGGTTGAACGTTTGCAATCTTTTGGTGAGATTGTGTTGAGCAAACAAGTACTGCAGGCAATTTCTGAAATGGGTTTTGAAGAACCGTCGCCTATTCAAAATGAAACAATACCTCTTGTTATGGAAGGATCAGATCTGATTGGACAGGCTCAAACAGGTACGGGCAAAACTGCTGCTTTTGGAATCCCGATTGTTGAGAAAGTAAATCCTAAATTTCAGGCAGTTCAGGCTATTGTCGTTACTCCTACAAGAGAATTGTCCGTGCAGGTTTCTGAAGAAATAGGTAAGATAGGAAAATATAAACATGTTAAGATATTGCCAATTTACGGCGGACAGTCAATTGACAGACAAATACGGGCGTTGCGTTTTGGATGTCAAGTTGTTGTCGGTACACCCGGACGTTTGCTGGATCACCTTAAAAGGGGTACCTTGCGCCTGCAATATGTTGAGATGGTGGTGCTTGACGAAGCAGATGAAATGCTGGATATGGGTTTTATTGAGGATATAGAAGATATCCTGAAACAGATACCGAATGAAAAACGCCAGGTTATGTTGTTTTCGGCTACAATGCCCTTGGTGATCCGTAAATTAGCCAGGAATTATATGAAAAGTCCAAAAACTATTTCTGTTAGTCAGGATGAATTAACCGTGACTTTAACGGAACAGGTTTTTTATGAAACACGAGAAAAAATCAAAGTAGACGCCTTATGCCGGATCATAGATATGGAGGATATTGGACAGGGAATAATTTTTTGTCGGACTAAACGCGGTGTTGATGAACTGGTTACCTCTTTGGAAGCCCGGGGTTATTTTGCCGATGCATTGCATGGGGATTTGAGTCAACAACAGCGTGACCGGGTTATGAAACGCTTTCGGGACAGTAAAATAGAATTATTGGTTGCTACCGATGTTGCTGCACGTGGTTTGGATATTGATAATGTGACACATGTTATCAATTTCGACATACCGCAGGATCCTGAATCCTATGTTCACAGAATTGGGAGAACCGGGCGCGCCGGGCGTAAAGGAAAAGCAATTACTCTAATATCTCCGCGTGAGTATCGTCAATTAAGGCTGATTGAGCGCTTGATTAAAACGCGTATTCATCGGCAGGAACTTCCTTCTTTGACTGATATCAGTGAAAGACAGGCAGATAATCTTAGAAACCAATTAATAAAACTAATGCAGACTGATCATTTAGGAACCTATCGTTCAGTTATAAGATCACTTTTGGAAGAATATGATTCGACTGATGTAGCGGCTGCGGCTCTTAGATATGCAGTCGAAGGTGCTTATTCAGATGAATATGGTGATGAAGATGATGAAAGCTTTGGTAACACAGGTGCTGCTGCAGGAATGGTGCGTCTGTTTATGAATATTGGTCGTAATCAGCAAATCAGACCGCAGGATATTGTGCGCTGGATCGCTGAAGAGAGCGGGATACCGGGTAATATCATTGGAATGATCAATATTTATGAGAAGTTTACTTTTGTTGAAGTTCCCGCAGAACATGCAAATCGTGTTTTAAGCTGCATGCATCAAAATATGATTAAGGGCAGAAAAGTCAGCGTTGAGCCGGCAAAGGCAAGATAGAAATTAGCCAAGGTTTTTATAGAAAGGGTTGAGTTTATTTTTACTCAGCCCTTTCTAAATAAATTAAAACAAATAAATACAAAGGAAGAAAGAGTGGGATATATTAGCTGACAATGTCGATTTATTTACTTCTGATTGACAAGTTTAAGCAAGCAGGCTTATAATAAATTGAACAAATATTTCCCTGCATATACCCATTCTGATAAGGAGGATGACCTAATGGCTGAGACTGATAAGTTGAAAGCTCTTTCTGTTGCTATGGGGCAGATTGAAAAACAGTTTGGCAAAGGCTCAATTATGAGATTGGGAGAAGCTTCTGCTAGTATGACAGTAGATGTTATTCCAACCGGAGCCTTGTCTTTAGATATTGCCTTAGGTATTGGTGGTATACCCCGTGGCCGGATAATCGAAATATATGGCCCGGAGTCTTCCGGAAAAACTACAGTGGCTTTACATGTTATTGCAGAAGCACAAAAAATAGGTGGAGTTGCTGCTTTCATCGACGCTGAGCATGCCCTTGATCCTATCTATGCTAAAGCCTTAGGGGTTAATACTGATGATTTACTGATAGCTCAACCTGATACTGGTGAACAAGGCTTGGAGATTTGTGAGGCCCTGGTACGCAGCGGTGCTTTAGACATTATTGTTATTGACTCTGTTGCTGCTCTTGTTCCCCGTACTGAAATTGAAGGAGAAATGGGGGACTCTCACATTGGCCTGCATGCCCGATTGATGTCCCAAGCTTTACGGAAACTTGCCGGAGCAATAAGTAAAAGTAATACCTGTGTTGTTTTCATAAATCAAATTCGTGAAAAAGTGGGTGTTATGTTCGGAAATCCAGAGACTACAACAGGTGGGCGTGCGTTGAAGTTCTATGCCAGTGTTCGCCTGGATGTCCGTAAACAGGAGACTTTAAAACAGGGACTGGAAATGATCGGAAACCGTACGCGGGTAAAAGTTGTAAAGAATAAATTGGCTCCGCCTTTTAAACAGGCAGATTTTGATATTATGTATGGCAAAGGAATATCACGGGAAGGTTGTCTGGTTGATATTGGTACAGAAATGGAAATAATTAACAAATCAGGCGCCTGGTACTCCTATAATAACGAGCGTTTGGGACAAGGAAGAGAAAATGTAAAGGAATTATTACGTGAACATCCAGATATTTCTGCCGAGATTGAAATGCGAATAAGAACGAACATGAATATTGCTCTATCTGCCCCTGCTGATGACGAAGAATCGGTTAAAGAAGATTAGTCCTATGAAAAGTGCTATGGATATTGCCCTGAATATTTTGGCCCGGAGGCCTGTAACCCAGTATGAGATGGAAAAGCGTTTACGGGACAAGAAAATTACGCCCGCAGAAATTGCTGATACAATATCAAGGCTAATTGACTGGGGCTATATAAATGATCGTCGTTTTGCAGCCGAATATTGTCAATTATACTCTGTACGTCATTCAAAATTGAGAATCCGGAAAGATTTGCTATTACGGGGTCTGGATAAGGTTTTAGTGGATGAGGTCCTGGAAATATCTTATTCAAACGAACAGGAATTAAAGCTTTGTATTAACCTGGCCAAACAAATTCTGGAGCGGGAAAGGTCAAAACTAGCTAAACAAACAACACGAAACAGGACTAATAAAATTCCACAGGATATTTTGCTTTATAATAAGGCAGGTGCAAAGTTAGTGCGTTTAGGATACCCTTATGAAATGATTACTAAAGTACTTTCTACTTTAGTAAATGGAAAAATACTGGCTTGACATTATTTACAAAAGTATTTAGAATTGTTGGCAGAGCCTTGTCTCTGTTGACATTAACCTTTTAAAGGTTTTCTTATAGATTTCTTCATAGTTAGGCTAAAAAAGAAGAGTTTTGACTAGCGAACGAAGGTTTGTAGGATCACAAGGATTTTTTATGTTTTTTTCCTTGGCCTTTTAGGTTGTGCCATAATAAAGACTGGTTCTGACCAGTTTTTTTCTTTTTATATACTAAAAAAAGGAGGTGAGTTCGCTGGAAACTACTAGTATTATAATCTCAATTTTTATGATTGTCGGCTTAGGTATTGGTGGAATTGTTGGTTGGGTTGTTCGTAAGGCTATTGCGGAGAAGGCTATTGCTTCTGCTGAAGAAGAAGGGAAACGAATTATTCTGAATGCTCAGACTGAATCTGAGGCAAAGAAAAGGGAATTAGTAGTTGCGGCTAAAGAAGAAGTTATGCATATTCGTAATGAAGTAGAAAAGGAGACTCGCGAAAGACGTAATGAACTTCAACGGCTGGAACGACGCCTTGTCCAAAAAGAAGAGACTCTAGACCGTAAAATGGAGTCGATGGAACGTAAAGAAGAAAATTTACATCAGAAGGAAAATGATGTTGAAAAACAGAAAGAAGAATTATCTAAATTAGTAGCAAAAGAAAAAGCGGAACTCGAACGTTTATCCGGACTGACATCAGAAGAGGCCAGGCAATTGTTGTTAAGTAGTGTTGAAGAAGAAGTTCGTTATGAATCAGCTATTATGATCAAAGACATTGAATCCAAGGCTAAAGAAGAAGCCGAAAAACGTGCAAAAAATATCATCGCTTCAGCAATTCAACGTTGTGCAGCTGATCATGTTGCCGAAACAACCGTTTCTGTTGTTGCTCTTCCCAGTGATGAAATGAAGGGCAGGATCATTGGTCGTGAAGGCAGGAACATTCGGACACTGGAAACTTTAACCGGTATCGATTTAATTATTGATGATACACCGGAAGCTGTAATTTTATCCGGTTTTGATCCTATCAGGCGGGAAGTAGCCCGTATAGCCCTTGAAAAGTTAATAATTGACGGGCGGATTCATCCCGCACGTATCGAAGAAATGGTAGAAAAATCTCAGAAAGAAGTCGAGCAAAAGGTTCGTGAAGAAGGCGAACAAGCAACCTTCGAAACAGGAGTTCATGGTTTGCATCCTGATGTGATCAGACTTTTAGGCAGACTCAAGTTTCGTACCAGTTATGGGCAAAATGTTTTAAAACACTCAGTTGAAGTTTCTTATTTAACCGGACTAATGGCGGCAGAACTGGGAGTTGATGTCCAACTCGCTAAGAGAGCCGGCTTATTGCATGATCTGGGTAAGGCAACTGACCATGATACTGAAGGTACCCATGTGGAAATCGGTGTTGATTTGGCGAAAAAATATAAAGAATCATGGGATGTTACTCATGCTATTGAAGCCCATCATGGTGATGTTGAAGCAAAGACTATTGTAGCAGTTTTAGTATCTGCTGCAGATGCAGTATCTGCGGCCAGACCGGGCGCACGTCGCGAAACACTTGAATCCTACATCAGAAGATTACAAAAACTAGAGGAAATTGCAGAATCCTTTGAAGGTGTGGAGAAATGTTATGCGATTCAGGCTGGACGTGAAATTCGTGTTATAGTCAAACCTGATAAAATTGATGATTTATTAGCGCCAAGGGTGGCACGGGAAATTAGTAAGCGCATAGAGGAAGAACTTGAATATCCCGGACAAATAAAAGTAGTGGTTATGAGAGAGACCCGGGCTGTTGATTATGCTAAGTGAATTTTTGAACTGATCAAAGATTAATGGGAAGCGGGTAAGAATTGCCTGTTTCCTTTTTAGCTTTTGAGAAGGACTTATTAGCGTTATCCCGAATTATTAATTATATTTAGCAGTTAGTGAGGAGACAAATAAATGAGCGCCTTACTGCAATTTAAAGATGGAGTATATGTTCCGGACGGCGTGGGATTATTAATTTCTATTCTTTGGAGATATCCGGAAGTAAGTTCAATTTATTATTGGCACGAACAGCATGCTCTGAAACTTACTTTTATGCTTCTGGATATTGACGATATTTCAAGTTTACAGCAAAAAGTTCCTGAAGCACTGAGCATTTTTCATAAATTTGAAAATCGAAAAATGTCCAGGTGTAATATTGAATTTCGCCAGGAAGAACGTGTTTGCGTTTTGACCATAACACGGGATGTTGATAGTATGACTCAGAGCGAAGTTGGGCTAATAGTAGAATTGGTTAAACAGGAATTTAACAGCAGCTTAATAATAGATCAGGTGTATCTGCCTGAAGATGAAATATTATACCAGGAAGAACTAATTGGACAGCTATTGGCAACAATATTAAGTGGTGACATAGATAAAAACGTTGTTGCTGTCAGGGCGGAAGGAAAGGTTCTTGTTTATAAAGCCTGAATAATTTTTAGATAAGAGGTGTGAACAATTTGAATGTGCTTTTCATTGGAGATATTGTTGGTAAACCCGGAAGAGAAGCAGTTCGTGCTTTTTTAAAACCACTACAGGATGAATTAGCTATAGATGCTACTATTGCTAATGCCGAAAATGCAGCTGGGGGAAATGGGTTAACTAAGGATATAGCTTGGGAACTATATGATTTAGGGATCGATTTTTTGACAATGGGTAATCATGTCTGGGATCAACGAACGATTTTTAATTATATAGATAATGAGCCGCGTTTGATTCGACCTGCTAATTATCCTTTAGGTGCGCCAGGAAAGGGATATGGGTATTTTCATAAACTGGGCCGAAAAATAGGGGTTTTGAATCTTTCAGGGCGGGTTTTTCTTCCCTCTTTAGATGACCCTTTTAGTTGTGCAATTCGTTTAATAAATATGATTCGACAGGAAACACCTATTATAATTGTTGATTTTCATGCTGAAGCAACCTCGGAAAAAGTTGCTGTTGGTTGGTTTCTGGATGGAAAGGTTAGTGCTGTTCTTGGTACTCATACTCATATACAAACTGCGGATGCCCGTATTTTGGAGCAAGGTACAGCTTATATTACTGATGTTGGTATGACTGGCCCTCTGAATTCTGTGCTTGGGGTTAAAAAAGAAGTAATTATTAACCGCTTTTTGACTCAATTACCCGCAAAGTTTGAAATTGCCGGGGGACCGGTACAATTAAATGCTGTTGTGCTTGATATAGATGAGGAAAACGGAAAAACAAGGGATATAAAAAACATCCAGAAATCGACTCCTGTATAATTGATTTTCAACATGAATAACTAAATAGTCTGAAGATTTCTTCTTTTTAAACAGAGGAATTATTAGGTTGTTATAGAATACATCTAATATAACCCGGAAGTAATTCATGTCGAATGTTGAGCAGGAGGATGTAGTTTATGGATGTATTAAAAGTATCAGCTAAATCCAGTCCAAATTCAGTAGCGGGTGCGCTTGCAGGAGTTCTACGTGAAAAAGGAGGCGTCGAGTTACAGGCTATTGGGGCAGGGGCGATAAACCAAGCTGTTAAAGCAGTCGCTATTGCCCGTGGATTTGTTGCGCCTAGCGGGGTTGATCTTATCTGTATACCTGCCTTTACAGATATCCTGATTGAAGGGGAAGAACGAACAGCGATAAAATTAATCGTTGGTCCACGTTAAGATTAGTAACACCTGTCAGTTTAACTGACAGGTGTTTTTTAAGTATGACGGGCATGCCGTCAATCTGTGGTGAAAGTCCACAAGGGGCGTAGTTGCCGACGAACCCCAGAGGGACTTGCAAGTTTCACATCGCGAGGTGTGGGAGAGAAGAAGCAATAGCG
>JAQVLN010000080.1 GCA_028704155.1 Desulfitobacteriaceae bacterium | reverse complement strand
GGTTCCAAGGTATTTCTGGTTAACCAACTTTGGCTTCCCGTTGATACGTTTTGATTCTACATAGTAATAATAAATCCGGTTTTTGATTTTCTTTTTGATAATACTAGCCATGTGACACACTCCAAGGGTTAGGATATACGTCAATTACATAATACCACAAGGCCATATTAACCATCAATGATTATTTTCAAAATGAGTTAGGTAATACAAATAATATGCTGAAATAACAGACTTTATGAGGATTTGAGGTTAATAAACCGTGTAACTTGTAAACTTACGCTAGCTGTTCTTAGCCTAATTTTACAATATCGTATGGTTTTGTCTTGACGTTTAAACTGCATACCCCAACCGAAGCAGAGCTCAATGAAGGAATTTGTTTTCCCCCCCGTCGAATACTAACTTGAAATTATAAGAAACAGGGACTAATTTATTATCCAAGGAGAGAAATAATGAAATTTTTAAAGTTTGGTGTAATACTTATTTTTGTCTTATTGGCTATATTTTTCTTTATTCAAGGCCAATGGATAGAAGCAACTATTGCTTTATTATTTGCTTTTATCAATCATATCTGGATGGATCTGGATAGAGTAAATAATCAGATCAAAGAATTGGAATCAAAATTATCTAATATAAGTAAGATTAACGATTTTGAATGAGGAAAATTAACCGGTGATGAGTAAGGCGGCTCATTACCGGTTCTTTGTTTTATTCATATAACATTTTTAATGTTTTTAAAAATAAAATATATCATTATACTTTAGAAGACCTTAGTTACCAGGGGGTTCATATGACTTAGATAACTCTTGATCAAGACTTATACACCTTAGAACAATAGAATATTGATATAATCAATAATTATTTATCGCTAAACGATAAATATCATGTTAAAATCAATTAACAATCATAAGTGAGGTGCTTAGCGTGAAACGAGAAACTCTCTTTTTAAAGATAGCTGTTGTTCTGATTGGGATTCCGGTTCTTGCCCTATGTATTATCGGGCTGTCCTTGCCGGCTTCTGAAACAGCGGGATATTATCCGGCTTATTTGCTATATCCCCTTATTATAGGGATGTATGCGGCAGCGATCCCGTTTTTCGCAGCCTTGTATCAGGCTTTAAGACTTTTAAGCTTTATTGACAAGAACAAAGCTTTCTCGGAATTATCTGTGAGTGTTTTAAGGAAGATAAAATACTGTGCAGCCACAATTAGTATCTTGTATGTGGCCAGCCTGCCGCTCTTTTTTCTCATGGCGCAGGCAGACGATGCTCCGGGTATCGTTATAATCGGCCTGGTCATTACTTTTGCTTCAATTGTGATTGCAGTCTTTGCTGCTTTGCTGCAAAAGCTCTTAAAAAGTGCCATAGATATAAAATCAGAAAATGATTTAACGATCTGAGGTGAATAACATGGCAATTATAATTAACATTGATGTCATGCTGGCTAAAAGGAAAATGAGCGTCACAGAACTGGCAGAGAGGGTCGGCATCACGCTGGCTAACCTTTCTATCTTGAAGAACGGTAAGGCAAAAGCGATTCGTTTAACAACTCTGGAGGCGATCTGCAAGGCTTTGGAATGTCAGCCCGGAGATATTTTAGAATACAAAAGTGGTGAAGACAGTCCCGGATAAGAAAGTTTGGCTGATTAACATTGCGGAGGAAAAGGCACTTAAGAAGGAAAACGGCACTTAAAGCAATAATTGTTAAGGGAGGTATAAACGTGGAAGTTAACAATCCGATTATGGAAAAGCTTGCTGATCCCCATGAGCTGGAGAGAATGTATCGAAAAGATCCCACAGCTTTTCAAAAGCCATTCTCAGATGCCTGGGAACAAAATCCTGATTCGCAGGTCCTGGCCGTTTGGTATGAAAGATTGTATTTCAGGGAGGCGACAAATACCGAAAGGTTTTCCTTGCTGCAGAAAGATTTCTTAGTCATGGGTATTTTAGCAATTCTGGCCGGGATCAGCTCCAGGATAATTTTTCATTTTGCCGAACAGCAAGCAATAGCCCCTGTTAACCTGGTATTTGGTATACTTCCCTTTATTGCGGCCTATTTTGTCTGCAATAATACCCCCAAAAGAAAGGTTCTTTACATTCTTGCAGCATTATTCCTGATCTCTGGATTTTATGTTAATCTGCTGCCACTGGAGCAAAAAGACAGTATTATCCTGGCTTATCTGCACCTTCCCATTTTCTTGTGGGTGTTATTGGGGTTGGCATTTACGGGAAATGAATATGGCAGAGGCAGTGCAAGATTGGCCTATCTTAAATTTAATGGAGAATTCTGCATACTTTATACCAGCATGGCTATCAGTGGGATGCTGCTGGCGGCGTTAACCATGCAGTTATTTAAGTTTGTCGGCATGGATATAGAAGAATTCTATTTTAGTAATGTCGTTTTAGTTGGTGCTGCCGCTCTTGCTGTTGTGGCTGCCTACCTGGTATCAAAGAACCTTAAACTTGCCAAAAATATTGCGCCATATATAGCCAGAATTTTTAGTCCCCTTGTCTTGGCCACATTATTAGCTTATCTTCTTACGGTGATTTTGGTTGGAAAAAATCCATTCTTGGACCGCGATTTTCTCATATCCTTTAACGGAATACTCCTTAGTGTCTTGGCTGTCACCATTTTCTCTATTAGCGAAAGTGGTACAGACGAGAAAAAGAGCATTTCTGATTATATAAATTTTGCCCTGATTGTTCTTGCTCTCATAATTGACAGTGTGGCTTTATCGGCCATCGTGTTCAGGCTTTCTTCTTATGGGATTTCGCCCAATAGACTTGCTGTTTTAGGCGTAAACATACTTATCTGGGCCAATCTGATTTGGATTATGCTGTCTTATCTGCGTTTTCTGCAAAACAAAACCGGACCTTCAACCATCCAGGATGCTATTACCAAGTATTTGCCGGTCTACGGGCTCTGGGCAGCTTTTGTTACCTTTACTTTTCCTTTGGTTTTTTAGAAAGTTCTGTAACGAAATATCGAACCAAATTCAGTAATTCTTCATTAGGGTGAATTCGGTGAGATTGCTCCGATAGGGTTAATTATTTCGACCCGAATCCGTCGGCTAATCTCGTAAGCGTTGGGAGAGAAGGTTTTCGTAAGAGCCGTTCTTTGCCGGTTTTGGAGTTCTAAGTTCAGGCTGGATGCATAAGATTGTAATGGGTAAGGTCAATTCCTGCAGTAGTTTGTAAGACTGCTCTTGTTAATGTGTTTGCCATTCTTTCACCTCATTTTTCTCTTGTAAGTCATGGACTTACAAGGTTTTTTTATTTTCAGATCCTCTGCCGATATAAGCTGACCAGCGTTTGTATTTTACTCTGTCCCGAAACTTCATGAGGAATGAAACAAAAAAATGACATAAAAAATGTTCGATTCTCCCAATACGATAGTATAATATAAACATATAGCAGTCTGGGGTGGGGGAGTCTACCCCACCGAAAGCAGGGTACGGAGGACCCACCCCACTTGTAGAAGTGAGAGTCTTACGATTGGATAAAGATGGGGAGAGGAGGGTAAAACTAAATGAAGAAAAAAACTATAATTTTGTTTTTTACGTTTATTATAATCTTAATTTTTAACTCGCCGACTTTAGCGAGTCCACCAACAACTACAAGGTTAGCAGGTCCGGATAGATATGCAACAGCTTCATCAATTGCAAAACAAGGGTGGACTCAATCTGATTATGCCATTATCGCCTGTGGAGATAATTATCCTGATGCTTTAGCCGCTGCCCCTCTGGCCAAAGCTTATAATGCTCCGATATTGCTTACTACGAGCTCACCCCTGCAGAGTAATACAAGACAAACCCTGATTGATCTTAAGACAAAGACTGTCTTTATTGTAGGAGGAACAGGAGTTGTTTTACCTCAAGTAGAAGCTGATCTGAAAAATATGGGAATAGCAGTAACACGCTTGGCCGGATCAGATCGCTATGAAACAGCTGTAAAAATCTCTGAACAACTGGGGGCAATTAAAGAGGTTTTTGTAGTTACGGGAAATGATTATCCGGATGCACTGTCTGTCGCACCGGTTGCTGCGATGAAAAACATGCCGATACTTTTGGTACCCAGAGATAGTATTCCTGAATCTGTCAAGAACTACGTTAACAGACACTCGATCACGAAGTCGTACATAATCGGCCATGCGGATATAATTAGTTTCGAAGTGGGCAACCAATTTCCTAATCCCGAGCGTATTATCGGATCGGATAGATATGCGCGGAACGTTGCTGTTAATAGGCAATTTAAGGCTGATTTTAACACAGATTCATTTTGTGCGGCCACAGGGAATGGATTTGCCGATGCTTTGAGCGGAGCGGCTTATGCTGCTAAAAAATCTGTACCGATTTTATTGGTAAATAATAATGTCCCAAGTTTTACACGAGAACTGTTTAAGGAATTAGCAGCATCTTCTGAGTCGCTGGTTGTTTTTGGGGGGGAAGGTGTTGTTCCAAGCCCGCTCTTGCAACAACTCGGCAGTGAAAATACGGTTTTTTCCCCCAGCGATATTGCGAAACAACTCTCACCCTCAATTGTATATATTGAACTGGCGGATTCAACCGGCAAAGCTATATCCTTCGGTAGTGGGATTATAATTGATTCTTCGGAGAAAATCGTAACGAATGAACATGTTATCAGTGGCGCCGCCAGTGGAAAAATAGTTCTCGCGAACAAAACATTTTATGAGATTAACTCTGTTTGTGCTGCCGATGCTTCTCTGGATATTGCCATTGTTCAAATCAATGCAAGTGGATTACAACCAGCAAAATTAGGGGACTCTGATACAATCCTTGCCGGAGAAAAAGTTGTAGCAATAGGTAACCCGTTTGGTCTTACTCATACGATTTCGGATGGTCTGATAAGTAATGTAAATCGACAAATCGATTCTCAAACTCTGATCCAGACCTCTGCTCCTATATCCTACGGCAGTAGTGGAGGCGCTTTAATCAATGAACAAGCTGAAGTCATAGGAGTTACTTCTTCAGGCTTAATCGGCGGGGAAAACCTTAATTTTGCTATTCCTATCAACAAGATCAAACCTTTTATGAGCAGTAATTTAAATTTAACTTTAGCGGAGTATAATGAAGTATAATAATATAAATTTTAACACAACTTGCGATTCATCCCCCCTCCTTTTTAAGTGGGGGATGAATCGTTCATAAGACTGGAAATACAAACCGGATTGAGATAGGAGGAAGAAGCAATGATCAATTATTCTTTGATTGACCAGCCCGATGTGCTGAGCTATTTTTTTTATCCCCGCAAGGATAATACTCCTTGTCCCGAAAATGCCTTTGATTTAGCTGTTCCCGTTGAGCAAAACATTTCTGTATCCTGCCGCTTTTATTTGTCCGACGGAAAACTGCCGTGGATACTGTACTTTCATGGGAACGGTGAGATAGCTAATGATTACGACGACATCGCGCCGTTATACCATGAAGCGGGTCTAAACCTGGTTGTGGCCGACTACCGGGGCTATGGCGCCAGTCAAGGTTCTCCCACATTCACTGATATGGTCAAGGACGCTCACCGCCTGTTTCCAGTCGTGCGCGCAACCCTGGCGGAAAAGAATCTTTCAAATAAGATGTATGTTATGGGTAGATCGCTGGGGTCCATCCCGGCCCTAGAACTGGCTTATGCCTATCCTGAGGTACTGAGGGGGCTTATCGTTGAAAGCGGCTTTACCAGCTTTGCTCACATGATCAGGAATCTCGAATTGATCCAGGGGGACACCGAAACATTCAACAATAAGTGTATTGAGCTGGTGACAAAAATAACCATCCCGGCCCTGATTATACATGGGGAATACGACCAGCTTGTTTCGCTGAAGCAGGGCATGTTCTTATTCAGAAATCTCGGTTCTTCCGAAAAGAACATGCTGATTATTCCCGGCGCTGATCACAACGATATCCTCTATTTCGGGCAAGAGAAGTATTTTAAAGTGATCGGGGAATTTGTCGAAACTACTTAATACACAGAAGAAAAAAACAACCTGTTCTCTGCTGCCGCGGAAACAGGTTGTTTTTAAAGTATAGATATCCGTACAATAATCCATAATATATAAATCAATTATTAGGAGGGGTTACATTGACTGTCCAAGCAGATTTAGAAAAATGTGTGGCCGCAGCACAAGCAGCTCTTGGAACTTATGAAACTTTTGCAGCATCAACCCTGGATGAATCCGCCAAACAAATGTATAAGAAGTTATCCAGTGATATGGAACATCATGTTGACATGCTGCGGGCCCGGTTAGCTTACGTCACTCAGAATAACCCGATGAATAAACCATTAAACTGAATATGGATTAAAAGAAACGTCCTGCTTATCATTATCATAAGAAGGGCGTTCCTTATTTTATAGGGCGAGCTGAAAAGTTATTGGAGAATTTTGAACAAGGTAGGAGGGACACATAGGAATAAGTGAATACCTAGGCCTTGAGTTTCTTTAACAAGTAAGCCATATTTTCGCCTAAGGCCTTCATATTCTGGAGGCCTTCCTGGTCTTTGGTGACATCTCCGATTTTTAAGCCGTAGGCCATGTTCCAATAGCTGGTGCCCACCATAAAAGTCTGTATATAGTGGAGAAAGTGGTTCATCGTGTCGAAGGCGTGAATGGCGCCTCCTCGTCGTGCTGCGACAACGCAGCAACCGGCTTTATGCTTTAAAAACCCTCCGTTAGTCAGTGCGACCATGCCTGCCCGGTCAATCAAGGCCTTCATTTCAGCTGTTACATCGGCAAAATAGCATGGGGACCCCAGGATAATGCCATCGGCGGCAGCCATTTTTGCAATACAATCATTGATAATATCATCATCAAATACACAGCGCATGTTGCGTTGTTTACCGCATATCCCGCAACCTGTACAACCCCTTACAGCTGTGCCGCCGATATGAACCTGTTCCGTTTCAATACCCTGCTTTTCTAATTTCTCAAAGACAGCTCTTATTAACAAAGATGTATTGCCGTCTTTGCGAGGACTGGAATTGATACCGACAACTTTCATATGCCTTACCCCCCCTTTTTAAGCCAATTATATTCCAAGTTAAGAGAACCGGCAATAACAATTTGCCTTCAAAAATATAATTGACAATGAAACAATGTTATGTTACGCTTAAAATATATTCAGGGGGTATGACAGATGGAAGATGAACTAATTTCAAAGAAAGAATTGCTTGAACATACAAATATTTCATATGGCCAACTTTACCGGTGGAAACGCAAAGGACTGATCCCCGAGGATTGGTTTATTAAGAAATCAACCTATACAGGGCAAGAAACCTTTTTTCCCAAAGACAGGGTGTTGTCGCGGATTGATAAGATCAAGAATATGAAAGAAGATATTTCTTTGGACGAACTCGTTGATGTGTTTTCTCCGGTTTTTGATAAAATCAGTCTAAATGTGGATGAGGTGGCTCAACGAAACATCGTTACTTCTGAAGTGCTTAAAATATATCTCGATTTTAATGGCTGTGGGCAGGTGCTTGATTTTAATGAGATTCTTTCTGTATTTATCTTAAACAAGCTTATCGTATCAGGTGACCTCAATCTTGACGAAGGAAAAATACTGCTTGAAGTGCTCCAAGAGGGAGTGATAAAATTCAAAGGTATACCTTGTGAAGTTTTTTTAATGAGAAAACTTGGGGTGTTCTTCTGTTTTATGGCTTCGCCGCCCTGCAGAATATATCATGACAAAGGTACACGGCTTATCAGACGTATCAATATGGCAACCGTTATTGAAGAACTGAAATTGAAACTGATCTAAGGAGGAAAATGAATGGATAAAAATGTAAGATGCGAATTAAGAATTAACGGTTGCGGCAGTTCTAAGGGCGGTATTTTTAATACTGTTAAAATAAACGGAGCGGGAAAGATAATCGGGAATGTTATTTGCAGAGTATTCCGGATCAATGGTTCAGGTATTATAAACGGCAGTCTCGATACTGAGGACGGGAAAATTAACGGCTCCGGCATAGTGGAGGGCGGTATTAAGGCACATGAGTTTATAATCAACGGTTCAGGTGAGATTAAAGGCAGCATCAAAGGGGAGAACGTAATCATCTCGGGTTCCGTAGAGATTGCTGAAAACCTTGACGTCCAAAACGTGAAGATTGAAGGTTCGGCTAAAATTGGCCACGACTGCAATGCAGAAATTTTCTATTCCTCCGGCTCATTTGAAGTACAGGGCCTGCTGAATGCTGACGATATAAAAATCAGGTTGCATGATCTCAAAAGTCAGGTGACCGAGATAGGTGGCGGAAAGATCAGTGTCGCCATTGAAGCTTCGGCAGGATTAAAAGCACTGAAAAACACTGTTAATCCGGTTCTCGAATCAGAAGTAATTGAGGGTGACGAGATTGTTTTGGAGAATACCATTGCCAAAGAAGTACGCGGTACCAATGTTACCGTAGGCAGGGGCTGCGAAATTGATCTTGTTGAATACAAAGGAATTTTCCGAAAAACCGGCGACGCGAAGGTGGAAGAAGAGAGAAAGGTATAAGTATCTTAGCATTTACATAAAATTATGAACATAGCAAAGGAGGTAATGTATCCAACAAAGCCAGCTTACTCCAAACATGGAATTAAATATAGGAAAAATCACATTTTATTAACTTATTGAACTATAAATAATTTTTCTGCTTATCGTGGAGCGTTCGATAGATATGGTGCGTTTACTAAATGATTTTACTCTTTGAGGATTTTCAGAAAACAGTAAGATGTCCTGTATTTTGACCAATATTGTATGATATCTCCCGTTAATCAAGAGATATATACAAGGTTGGTTTCAAAATAAAAAGCTTTGTCCCCAGTGGCCTGTTATTTTGCTTGGAATCTACGAAAGGAGGATAAGTAAAGACAAGTAACACGGTATCTCAGACTAATTAAAGGGAGATGAGAAAATGGGTGACGGAATAAGGGACTATAAGGCACTGTCGGACCGTTATAACCAGATGTTAAGGTTATCAAGCTCACCTGTAGCAGTAAAATTAGCAAAAAATGCCAAGGAACTGGAAAGTATCAAGGATGAAAAAGGAAAACCCATCAGGCAGATCAAGGGGAAAAACCTGGCACTGTGCCAACTTTTGGGACAGGCGCGTTATTTGGGCAGGGTAACTGCCGGAACGAATGACAGTGCCGGTTTTTGTACCCTGGGAGCGGGCTTGCTGGGTTTTCGTGATCTTCCCGAAGATTATGCAGACGGTTATGTCCGCGCCTATTTTGTTGATGAGGCTATAGCGCGCAAGACCATTGCTACCAACCCGCGTTTTGAAGGAGGCAAGTACTATGCCATGGTTGTTGCTCCTTTAGAAAGCACTTCCTTTGACCCCGATGTGGTTATTTTCTTTGGGAAAACAGCTCAAATTCAAAGACTTATTGTGGGGCATTTATATGATAAGGGCGGACGGCTGGAATTCAGCTGCAATGGAGAAGGACTTTGCGGTGATGTGATTGTGGCCCCTATCCAGACCAAGAAACCGGTTGTTGGTTTCCCCTGTAACGGTTCAAGGCTTTTAAGCTGGCCTTCCGATGATGAGATTGCCTGCGGCATACCCGGTGAACTGCTGGAAGATATTATTGAAGGCTTGGAGTTCAGCCACCGGGGCAGTATCCGTTATCCCCTGACCTGGGTGCACCTGGACTGGGAACCGCAGGGTAAAATCA
>JAQVLN010000079.1 GCA_028704155.1 Desulfitobacteriaceae bacterium | reverse complement strand
AAAGCTACAATTGGTGCTTTGCTTTCGGCATCCTGCCCACCGTAGATTTGAACATCCGGGATATTGTTTAAGCTGGAGATCAAGCGTCGGCACAAGGCCTGTTCCCGTTTGCGCACATTATCAATACCCTGGATTTTAAGATATTCTATCCCAGCCCCAAGTCCAGCTATCCCGACGCCATTCAAAGTGCCGCTCTCCAAGGCATCAGGCAAAAAATCCGGCTGCTGATCTGATTCAGACAGACTGCCGGTCCCTCCGAATATTAAAGGCCTCAGGATTATTTTAGGCCTGAGTATTAAGCCCCCGGTTCCCTGTGGGCCAAGTAAACCCTTATGGCCGGGAAAGGCCAGCATATCTATAGGCAGCCGCCTAAAATTCAGCGGAAAAATTCCAGCAGTTTGGGCAGCATCTACCAAATGCAATGCGCCTTTTGCTCTGGCTATCTTTCCGATCCGTTCAATTGGTAAAACTGTGCCGGTGACATTGGAAGCATGTAAGGTTACAACCAGTTTTGTCTTTTTGGTAAAAGCCTTTTTATAATCTTCCCAGGGAAATTCCTTTTCCGGCTGTACAGCTATTTCAGTGACTCCAATCCCCCTTTGAGCCAAAATCCATAAAGGGCGAGAAACTGCATTATGCTCAAGTGAAGAAGTAATAACATGGTCGCCGGGATTCAAATACCCAAACAAAGCCTGATTTAAAGCCTGAGTAGTATTTTGAGTAAAAATTACACAGGTAGGATCATCAACTCCGAAAAAATGAGCTATATCTTCCCGTACCTGAAATATTATTCTGGAAGCTTGCAGGGCAAAAGCATGTCCTCCTCTTCCGGAATTTCCTCCTGCAACAGTCAGAAATTCCCTTATCCTCTCAACCACTCCTTCAGGTTTAGGCCAGGTTGTAGCCGCATTATCTAAATAAATCACCGGTTTTTTTGCCCTCCTGCCTGCTAGTGATTTCATGATAACAGTATATTCAATCGGAAATCAAAGGCGATCATAAGGCACGCCAAGTTTCAGGACGCAGCCGCTCAGTCTGATTTCGTTCCAGAACATCATCAATCTGGCTCAGAAGCTTTTCTTTCTCCTTGGGCAAGGTAGCTTTTAACGGCAGATAATTTGAAGCATGGTTGCAGCGGAAAATACAATCCGTCACCTCTAAATGTTCTACCAAAGTCTTGATTTCCCTGAGACATTCCAAAGGGGACAGGATTTCTAATTCTCCCCGTTGGATCGAACCCATAATAAGGGCATCCTGGTCAATCAATAAGGTTAGTCCGGCCAAATAATGAGGATTGATCGCGCTTGCCACCTTGGCAGTTTCAATAGCGTGTTCCCGGGAATGAGCTTTTCCGCCCAAGCCAATAATTACAGTACAAGAAAGCAGCAGTCCGCTTGCCATCACCTTTTGACCGGCCGCAATCATTTCCTCCGGAGTTACTCCCTTATGCACCGCCTTAAGGATCCTGGCACTTCCGCTTTCAACTCCAAGATAAACAATATTTAAACCATGGTCTTTAAGCTCTTTTAATTCTTCAACACTCTTGCGCAGGATATCCTTCGGACCTCCGTAAATGCCGACCTTATTAAGGCGGGGAAAATTTTGATAGAGTTTGTCCAGAACCTTAATCAATACCGCTGTGTCTACTGTCAAAGCGTCACCGTCAGCCAAAAAAATCCTTTGGGCTTGCGGATAGTAAGCCCTGGCCTCTGCGATGATCTGTTCAATTTCCTCATAGGTTTTTATTCTAAAACGTTTATCTTTAAACATAGTACAAAAAGTACAAGCATTGTGCCTACAGCCCACGGTAATCTGAAGAATCAGACTTCCTGCTTCACTGGGCGGACGATAAATAGCACCTTCATAGAACATGGCAATCATTCCTTACTTATTATTTTATTATGCATACTCCTTTTATATATCTTATATCTGTTTAATCTTTTTGTCATCTTTCTAAGATTTATGTATCAAATAACGAAAAGCAAGACCATTTTTCAACAAGTTAATGTACAATAATAGTTATATATAGAGAGTAATATATTTAATGGATTTGAAATTTTCTCCGAGGAGGAATAACTTGATCCTTTCCAAAAAGAAATTAAATTCCTTATTAACTCTTTTGTTTTCCCTGGTTCTAATTATTTACCTCTATCCCAGATTACAGGACCCTGCAGCTCTCCAGATGTTTTTGGCAAATCTGGGATGGAAAAGCTACCTGCTTAACTTGCTGATTGTCGCTATGCAAATGTTGTTCCCAGTAGTTCCCTTTCCTTTACTGGCAGGACTTAATTCAGTCTTATTTGGCTGGGTTCCGGGTTTTTTGCTTTCTTTGGGCGGCAGTCTTATGGGATGTTCCCTAGGTTTCTGGCTGGCACGTTCCCTGGGACACGAGTGGATCCAGAAACAAATAACAAAGTCTTATATATTAGGTAAAATGGCATCTATACCCCCAAGAAAAAGCTTGTTCCTGATTATCCTGGCCCGACTGACTCCTATCTGCCCGGCGGCAGCAGTAAATTATATTGCCGGTTTATCAACTATGAAATTCCGAATATTTTTTCTTGGCAGCTTTCTGGGTAAGCTGCCAATGATTGCCTGGGAATCCTGGGTCGGTCACTATTTTTGGCAAATTTCCAGCGATCCCGACAACCCGAAACGTTTCATTATTGCCTTAGTCATAGGGGCGCTGGTTTTTAGCGGAATCTGGTTAGTCTACCGCTTGTCAGAAAAAAGACAACAAGAAACAGAATAGAAGCTACCGGTTGTTTACACAGCCTGCGGCTTCTATTTCTACATTTTAAGCCTCTAACACCCATAAAATCGGTACTATTTTTCATATCCGGCTAATATTATCCTATAGTAATTTTTAACTTGCCTAATTTCTCGACAGCAACCTGTACTTCATCCCCGGCTTTCAGCCAAACCTGTTTAGCTTCCGGATAGCCCATGATCACTCCCTCTGGGGTTCCGGTAAAAATAAGGTCGCCAGGTTTTAAAGTCATGCTCCAGGATATATAACTTATAAGCTGGGCACAACTGAAAATCATATACCTGGTATTGGAAGCCTGACGAATATCTTCGTTAACCTGACACTGTATCTCCAGATTATCCGGTTGAGGAATTTCATCTGCCGTAACCAGCCAAGGACCCACAGGAGCAAAACCATCACAGGTTTTCCCCAACAACCATTGTCCTTGTAAAGGCTGCAAGTCACGGGCAGATAAATCATTTCCCGCACAGTAACCAAATACACAGGATAAAGCGTCTTTTTCGGTCACTTCCCTGGCCTCTTTGCCGATAACAATAACTAATTCTGCTTCATAATCAATCTGTTTAGCCACTTTTGGGGGTGTTATGATATCCCGGTGACCCGCCAGGGCGTTATTAAACTTGCTGAAGATAATCGGATTTTCAGGAAAAGACAAATTTGTTTCCAGGGTATGTTTCCGATAATTCAGGCCAACACAAAGGATTTTTTCCGGATTTGTCACACATGGCCCATAATTTATATCTTCTTCCGCCAAAAAGAAATCTTTGTTTTCGCTTGCTTCAGCTTTCCTTACCAGTTGCTCGACTAATTTAATATTAGTCCCGGCATCCTGGATAAGTTCCATCATACTGCCGGCAATTTTCAGTCCAAAATGCCTGGCTACAGCTTGAACATCAAGTATTCCCAGGTTTGTTTGAATACCCAAAGTGTAATCCGTTCCTTTTCGCATTGTCAATAATCTCATTCTGTTTCCAACCCTTCTCCTAAAAATTTAAACTACTATTTATTTTCTCATAAACATACCAAGTTGCACAAAAGAAAATTAATCCTCTCTTATCCCAGATTTATCTTTCTTTGATATAATCAAATTATTAAAATATTTTTGGTCAATTTGGGGGCCATTCACTTGAAAAAAGAAGACAAGGAGGAGTTTTATGTTTACTAAAAGACTGAAAAAGTACGGTAAAGCAAAGATTCTCATCCTGGTGATGATCTTTTTATCTGTTGCACTTGTCTTTGGGACAACGGCAAATGCCGCCATTGGACAGAATTCTGAAGGATTAAAGAGCGAACAAACTATCAACGGACCCGGCTTTTTTGCCGGTAACCTGGTCCAGGTGGATGGCACAGTAGAAGGCACGACCTTTGCCGCCGGTCAGGAAATTAGAATCAACGGTATTATTAATGGAGATTTATTTGTTGCAGGTCAAACAATTTACGTTAACGGAAAAATCAACGGCAACATTTATGCTGCCGGCCAAAACTTAAGCATTGGGACCCAAAGCAGCGGAGACGTCTTTTTAGCAGGTCAGAATGTCGATATCAATAAAGAAGCTGTAATCGGTCGTGATTTATTTGCAGCAGGGGCCAGGGTTTCCCTGGCAGGCACTGTACAACGCTTGTTTTCGGGCGGCGGATCAGATATTCTGATCAACGGTTCTGTTGGCCGGGACGCTAACCTGGATGCAGAAAACATCAAACTGCTGGACGGCGCGGTAATCAAAGGAAACCTTTCCTATAAAAGCGCAAATCAAGCTGTCATAGATTCCGGTTCTACTGTCAGCGGCCAGACTAATTGGCAATATGTGACCACCCAGCATACATCAAAAAGAAACACTTACCTGGATGACCTGGGCAGTGCGCTCCTAAGCATAGCCAGTGCTATCTTAATCTGGTTCCTTGTCAGGATCTGGCGGCCGGACCTTTGGACAAATAATGCCCGTTTCATTGCCGAACAACCTCTGAAAACCCTGGGCACAGGCATACTAACCCTGCTGGTAACACCACTTCTGATAATCCTGATGATGGTCACGGTAATCGGCATACCTATCGGCATAATCCTGGGGCTGATATACGTGGTTACGATATACCTTTCCAAGATCATTGTCGCAGTGTTTATCGGCTCCTGGCTGACTAAACGCTTTAACTGGACCGAACAGCTCAAAGGTTTCTGGCCTATCCTGCTGGGCCTGGTAATCCTGGTAATTTTAATGAAGGTGCCGATACTTGGCTTCCTGGTTTGGCTTTTGGCAGTTTTTGCCGGACTCGGATCATTTATTTTATCCAGTGTAAAGAGTTCCACTGTTGCCGAATAAGATTTATTATAGAAATTTAAACCGCTTGCATATAAAAAACGATCTACATGATCGTTTTTTGCAATTATAAATTCTAACTTATTGCCTCCCAGGTGGATTCCAACGAAGTAAGGGCGATCTGGCAAATATTGAAATAAATTTCAGGCAAGAAACTTAAAGTAATTAAGCTCTTTCCTGGTTATAATATCCTCAGGTTGGAAACCACGAAGCAATCTGTTGATATATTTCAAAAATTAAGATAGGAGGTGTTGCCCATGACTAACAATAAAGCAAAACCCAATAGACTGATAGATGAAAAATCTCCCTACCTTTTACAACATGCTTATAATCCGGTAGATTGGCATGCTTGGGGAGAAGAAGCTTTTCAAAATGCTCAGGCAGAGAATAAGCCCATCTTCTTATCTATTGGGTACAGCTGAATGAAGGTCATAAAAAACACTTGTCATTGGTGTCATGTAATGGAAAAAGAATCTTTTGAAGACCGGGAAGCAGCCAATCTGCTCAACCTGAATTTCATTTCCATCAAAGTTGACCGGGAAGAGCGTCCGGATATAGATCATCTGTACATGAGTTTCTGCCAAGCCCTGACCGGTAGCGGAGGCTGGCCCCTGACCATTTTAATGACTCCCGACAAAAAACCGTTCTTTGCCGGCACTTATTTCCCCAAAACCAGGCGCTATGGCCTGACCGGACTTATGGAAATACTTCACCGAGCAGCCACACTCTGGCAAACCGATGAAAACAGCTTGCGGGAAAGTGCCGATGATATCTTAAGGTACCTCCGGGAAAAAGAACAACATCAGCTTTCTGAAGAAACAAACGAACCGGTTTCTGCCCCAGGCAACATTGTTCAGCCACACATGAATTTAGATGCCCCGCAATTGCCCGAAGACTGGATCGAAAAGGTTATTGATCAAGCCTATACAACCTTTGTCCAAATCCATGACTGGAAATACGGCGGATTCGGCAACGCACCCAAGTTTCCAACACCACACAATCTGGGTTTCCTGCTTCGTTACGCAGAAGACCACCCCGACAGTCTTGCCTATCCGATGGTCAGAAAAACCCTTGACAGTATGTCCGAAGGCGGTATTTATGACCATATAGGATTCGGCTTCTCGCGCTATAGTACCGACAGTATGTGGCTGGTACCGCACTTTGAAAAAATGCTATACGATAATGCCCTCTTGGCTTATACTTACCTGGAAAGTTTTCAAAGCAAACTTGAAGAAGCCGATTCCCAAAAAGCCAGGGGGATTTTTACTTATGTCCTGCGGGATATGACTTCACCCGAAGGAGCATTTTATTGTGCGGAAGATGCCGATTCCGAGGGAACAGAGGGAAAATTCTATGTCTGGTCGCCTGCTGAAATCCGGGAAGTTTTGGGGCCAAAGCAGGGAAACCTTTATTGTGCAGCTTATAACATTACTCCTGAGGGAAATTTTGAAGGAAAAAGCATCCCTAACCTTATCAAAACAAATTGGGATAAACTGGCCCATGACTATAATTTAACCAGGGCTCAATTGGAAACAGTTCTGGAAGCCTCCAGACAAACTCTCTTTAACGTTCGGGAGAAACGTATTCATCCGCACAAAGATGATAAGGTTTTAACATCTTGGAACGGTTTGATGATTGCCTCCCTGGCCAAAGGGGCCCAGGTTTTAAATGAACCGGTTTATTTGCAAGCCGCAGAGAGGGCGTTAAAATTTATCAACACTAAACTTCGCAGGGAAGACGGACGTCTTCTGGCCCGTTATCGTGACGGGGAATCCGCCAACCTTGGTTATCTGGACGATTATGCCTATTTAATCTGGGGCTTGCTGGAGCTATATACTGCCGGCGGTAAATTTGTTTATCTGGAAGAAGCTGTGGAACTGCAAGAGAACCTGGAACGCTTATTTGCCGACACACTGAACGGCGGCTATTTTCTTACCGGCAGCGACGCTGAGGAACTCCTTATCCGGCCTAAGGAAAGCTATGATGGAGCCTTGCCTTCCGGTAATTCAATCATTGCTCTGAACCTCCTGCGCCTAGCGCGCATGACCAGGGAAAAAGAATGGGAAGCCCGTGCGCAAAAACAATTGACGGCTTTTAAATCTATCATCTCTGCTCACCCCTCCGGCTATACCGCCTTCCTGCAGGCACTGCAATTAGCCCGGCACCCCGGACAGGAACTGATTCTGAGCGGGCCGTTAAGTGCACCGGAAATGCCCGATATGAGTAAAACAATCTTTTCCAGATTCCTTCCCTATTCCTCTCTTATCTACCAGGAAGGAAAAATCGGTCAATTCCTGCCCTGGGTAAATGACTACCCCCTTGAAGAAATAGTTACAGCCTATGTTTGTCAGAATTTCAGTTGTCAGAATCCTGTCAAAACTCCCGTAGAATTAGACCGGCTTTTACATCAGGCTTGAATATATACTTCACCTGTTCCTGCCATGTCCCGGCAGCGAGTATCTGTCGATATCAATACCCCTCCTCAATAACCATTCGGCAGTTGCTCCGGTAATAATTACCGGTTTCTCGGATAACTCCTTGAGATTAGCTGCACCTGCCATTAACATCGTGCAACGTAAATCCTCAATGATAGTATCCACACGCTTTTTAAGTGCCCGTTCTGAGCATTGGGTCAATACTTGTAAAAAATGACGCGCCAAACCAACAAGTTTTGCCCCTAAAGCCAAGGCACAGGGAATATCACTGCCGCCTGTAAAACCGCCGGAGGCGATAACTGTCAAGGGCAAATCAAGGCTCATTGATTCTACCAGGCTGTTGGCAGTAGATATTCCGATATTGCGAAATTTATTCTGATATTCACTGCCTGAACGCATATATTCTATCCTGATAAAATCCGTCCCACCTTTACCGCTGATGTCAATATAACGTATGCCAACATCATAAATTTTCCTGACTACCTCATGGGAAAGTCCAAAACCCACCTCTTTAACAATAACCGGAACTTCGGATAAAGCTGCAATTTTTTCAATATTAGCCAAAGTACCGCGAAAATTTCGGTCACCTTCGGTCATCGCCAGTTCCTGGGCAACATTCAGATGCAGCTGAACACCATCTGCCTCGATCATCTCAACAGCATCTTTCACCATCAGCGGTGAAGAAAGAGCACTTACATTTGCCAATAATATTCCTTCCGGGTTTTCATCCCGGGCTGCCCTATATGTGTCCCTCACTTTAGGATCTTCCAAACCGGCAGTTTGGGAGCCTATGGCCATAGCAATTCCTGCCTTGGCTGCAATAACTGCCAAACTGCGGTTTATATGCTTAACCTCCGGATGACCGCCTGTCATAGCATTAATAAGAAGAGGGGCCTTTAATTTCTTATTGAGAAACACAAGTGAAGTATCTATCTGATCAAGATTTAATTCAGGCAGAGCATTATAGATTAAAAAAATATCAGAAAAACCATTCTCAACCGTCAGCTGCGATGTTTTTAAGGCATATTCAACATGTTCCTTTTTCCTGCTCTTTCTGGAAATATTTCATCACCCCTATCCCGATTAATGCCGTCTCTTCTGTTTCATTATTACATTATCATACCAATTAAAGTAAAATACAATAACTTTGTATATGTATATTTAATTATCCAAGTCGATAAGGCTAACCTAAGCAAAATCAGGTCAGTCCCTATCCCCGATTATTCTCTCGAAAAATTCATAATATTGTAATTCTTATTAAAAATAAATAAGATATTTAACAAAAACAAAAATATTATATACAATTAAATTAATGTTGACAATAAGACTGCATTTACTTATAATAACATATGCACGCGGTCGTGGCGGAACTGGCAGACGCGCTAGATTCAGGTTCTAGTGCTCGCAAGGGCGTGGAGGTTCAAGTCCTCTCGGCCGCACCAAAATTTCAAGATATAGCATATACTTAGGGAGATTTACAGTTTTTTGTAATCTCTCTTTTTTCTATATATTCCCTTGTTGCTAATGATTTACTAACGAAACCTTATTACTTCAAAATTTAATACAGCACTTCAATTCGTCATAATATTCCAAACTTCTATCGTAGGATTCATCTTCCATATTAAGAATTTGGATAATCTTAGAAAATGAGTTAATAGTATATTGGGGTACAACTTCTTTATATTGGTTTCGAAGTTCAGTTTCTCTCCGAACATCATTTTCAGTCCAATGTGTTACACTCACCAATTTATCCCACACTTCTGGAGAGTATTGTGTTCCATATTTCGCCCAAATTGATTTAATGTTTGCCGAATTTGCCATTGAAATATCTCGAATTAAACTATCCCCTACATACCAAGTATCAGCTGGATCTATGTTTTCATGCTTACAAATATCAAGCAAGACCTGGGGATTTGGTTTTTTATTGTCCTTTGGTATAAAACGAATATAGTCAACTTCTAATGGTTTATCAAAATTCTGATCTGGATGGCCTAAATATTTACCTTCCGGAGCATAAAGTCGCTTGATGTATTCTTTAATTCCTAGTTTTTCCAGCCGGAACAAGGGATTAATTGACATCGCCTCAGTATAGCCAACTATTTTAAAACCTAACGTGCATAAGCTTTTCAAAGACATTTCCACACCATCGTAAAGAGTAAGTGATCTTTTTCTAGTTGAATTAAATGCATGAAG
>JAQVLN010000078.1:4276-9736 GCA_028704155.1 Desulfitobacteriaceae bacterium | reverse complement strand
CAAACCCTACCCCAAAGCCCTGGCTTAAGGAACTGCTTTGAAACAGGATAAAAAACCCCGCCAGGAAAGCCATTTTCGCCATGCGCACGAGGCCGTACATCAGGATCAAACGGGGACTGACCGGTGAAACAAACAGTAAATTGACATCGTTCATATCGAAAATAGCGTCGCCACTAGCCAGGCCCTTTTGGATGGCGACCACGACAAAAAACAGGATAAAAAGGAACAGGATACCCCTGAGCCAGACAAGATCATGGGAACCGGCTGCACTTTGGGGGGTAAACAGGGAAAAGAGAAAAGCTCCGCCAATGCCGGCAATTACAAGCACCCATAACACCAGCTTCGCCGGTTTCCGCCGTAGCTCCAGCAGGGTATTTTTGGCGCTTTTGACCAGCAAAAAAACAAGACTGTTCATAGCGTTTCCTCCTGGTTTTTCTCCTCCGCGCCCTCCGTGATGGCGAAATAAACTTCCTCCAGGCTTTGGCCGGCCACGAGGTCCGTACGGCGGCAAACGCGCGCGATCCGACCCCCGGCCATGATGTAGGTTACATCCCAGTCTTCCTCTACGCTTTCGATCATATGGGTACTGACCAGCAAGGCGCAGCCGCTGTCCCGCAGCTGAACAATGCCCGTTTTCAGTTCGCGGATCCCATGGGGGTCAAGACCGACCAACGGTTCATCCATAATAACCGCTTGGGGCTGGGGCAAAAGTGCACAGCAGACACTGACTTTTTGCTGCATTCCTTTGGAAAGCTCTTTACCCAGCTTCATTTTTTTATCGTCCAATTCAAAACGGCGAAGCAATGCCTCCCCTCTTTTTTCCCAAGCCTCCAACCGGTACGCTTTAGCAATGAATTCCAGGTGCTCCGCCACTGTCAGCATCGGGTACAGCACGGGAAACTCCGGCACATACCCCAAAAGCCGTTTCGCCTCCACTGTGTGATTCTCATGTCCGTTGATGGTTATGGCACCTTGGAAACGCAGAAGGCCGCAAACAGACTTGATCAATGTTGATTTGCCCGCGCCGTTGGGACCGAGCAGTACGGCCAGTTCGCCGCGGCCCACGGACAGATTGATGTTGTCATTGGCCGCCAGCTTGCCGTATTTTTTGGTCATCTTTCGGACGTCAATCATATAAAAAATCTCCCTTACCGCGCTAGGAGACTGTTGTAAAAGTAGTTTTTCCGAAAGTTGATGTCCATATTTAGCACAAATCGCATATTTATAACACTATATATTGTGGTTTTTAAGACTTGCAATATTGATTTTTGGTGTTTTACAACAGACTCCTAGAAGTATTATTACCGAAAATCCTTGGGAAGAACAGGAACCATTCATCGCCTTAAGAACTTGTTTGCCTCAATAAAGAATAATGTTAACAGCAAAGTACCCGATGATTTCTCCCAATACCATGAAAAGCACAACACCGGGCCAAGAATAAGCCGTCATCCCTAATGAGAAGCTAATTGGCAGGAAAAAGACCGTAAATAGCAAAAAGGTAGCTTTGACTGCTGCTTTTCTACAGTCTTCCGCCTTCCAGGAAAACATTCGAATATATTCATTCTTCCCTGTCTTTTCCCAGAAGTTCCCAACAACTTTAGCAAGCAAGAACGCAAAGCCTACTAGCCCAATCCATTTCAAACTCACCGGTATAGATAAAGCAAAGAGGATACAAATCAAAATTATTTGGAGTATGGGATAAATATTCGTGTTATTGCGTATTACAGATTTTAAGCAAGCTTCCGCAAGAAGGTTCTCTGCCTTTCGTTCTGTATAGATCCGGTTCGAGCGGCGGAAAATCCACGGTTTTTTGTTGATTTGGATTATTCTACTCTTCCGAAACCCGTTATTTGAAGTCTGCATAATAGCATTTACATATCGAAGCTTAATACTCTGTTCTCTGGCTACATCCTTAGAAAAAGTATTTCTAAGCGCCATTAGATGGTGTGAAAAAAAGATAAGCAGGATAACCAAGATAAAAATCATTAAAAAGAATAAGCTTGTGTTATCTAATAATATTAAGCTAATCCGATAATATATAGCGGTTAATAGATATATTAACCACTTAGCCAGGCTCAACTTCCAATTGGAAAAATAAATGGATGCCAGTTGTTTATTTACCCCGGTCAGAATTTTAAGAACCACAAATAATATGTACCAGCTGATAATTGGGAATAACGTCATTTTATAAGATAAAGTTAACAACGGATATAAAAAAATAAAGAGCAAGCAAGAGCCAAACAAATTAATAGCGATGGAGTAAACAATCCCCCATTTTCTCAATTGCCTGATCCACTGCTTTTGTTGGACCAAAAAAAGCATATCCGCTTCTTCAACAAATACCCTGATATTACCGGTAATTATTAAGAAAAATAAAATAGATGCCAACTGGATAAAAGACAGCTGCTGCAACCAAAACGGCGGGGCTTTTAACCAATCTATATATGTTATTATGAGAAATATTATTATTGGAACCAAAAAATAAAGGGCTACTGTCCAGTCAATGGTAACTCGCCATGTACTTATTTGATATTTCCATTCATTGGTGACCCGATTGAAAAATAATTCCTTTGCTGACCTCATTTATTGTCTCCAGTTAAATAATCAAAGCAATCAAAAAGTGAGGCGCGAGGTAAATTACATGTTCTTCTTATATCTTCCAAAGTACCCTTGCAAACTAAATTACCATCAGATATTAGAACGAACGAATTGCAAATTTTTTCAGCTGTATCTAAAATATGCGTAGACATTAATACACCGGCGCCTTGTTTTAACGCTATATCAAGCAGGGCAAGAAAGTTTTTGGTTGCCCGGGGGTCCAATCCGATAAAAGGTTCATCCACGACGAAAACATCGGGATTAATCAAAAAACCAATAATCAGCATTGTTTTTTGCTGCATTCCTTTAGAAAAATTGACGGGTAGTTGATGCTTAACATCATGAAGTTTAAAGATCCTTAACAGTTCTTCCGTCTTTTTTTCAAACAGCCTGTCCGTCAGAGAGTAGGCGGCTGCCGCTAGTTCCAAGTGTTCCATAAGAGTTAATTCTTCGTAAAAAACCGGCTGTTCCGGGATATAAGCATATCTTTTTTGTTGTCCGTTAAAAATAATTTCCCCGTGAAGATTAGGAAGCAACCCCGCGATTGCTTTAATAATTGTACTTTTTCCGGATCCATTAGGGCCAATTAAGCCTAATAGCTCACCATGTTTCAAGGAAAAATTGATATTTCGGATGATAACTTCGTTCTTCATATATCCTGCATGTTTGATGCTGACATCGAGTAAGCTCATGTTGTTCCTCATTTCATAGGAATACATATGGGGCACTTCACCACCAATGGACATAAGAATAATCGGGTCAGGTTCGGACTAATGAATCCGCCTTTTGGTGTGGATTGGAAGCTCATTTACAAGCGGAGAACCTCTTCTGAACGGACTAATAAACGCCAAAAGATTGATTACAAGCTGAAATCGGGTCGGCACCGCTCGACTAAGATGTGGTACATACGCATTTACGGCATCATGATGTGCCAGCACATTGATGCTTGGTATTCTCATCAAAAGGAAGAACTCCTGGAGCTAAAACATGTTATTTTCCCTAAGGTTGCCTAGGCCTCCCTTTTTATTCCGGGAGGCTATTTTAATTTAATACGGAGGCCGCAAAACGTGATCATGATCCCCTATGTTGTGTAGGAGACAAATTTGTTTACCGTTTTCTTCAATCCATTCAAACGTGAATCGAACACTCATATTAAGGCCGGCTTCCCATACTCCGTCAGTTCCTTGAATTCTTTTAGCCCGGAGAGAAGGATGGCGCCAATCATTAATAAATTGCTCCATTTTGTCCGCAAAGAGCATTTGGATCTCACGCGGAATTTTTCGAAATGCCCATTTAAACCTATTGGTGCCAATCTTTATCATCGGCATCATCTGCCTCCATAAGATCTTGCATGAGGTCTTTAACCGTGTCAAAACGCTTGCCCCTTCCAGCTTTGATATCTTCCCGGGCTTCCCTTTCTGCGGCTTGCCATTCTTCTGTCCAATACCAAGCTTGATCCGCCGGGACAAGCTTTTTCGGCTCAAGAATAATACGGCCATCCTCCACAATCACTTCAAATACATCGCCTTCATCGGCTAGGTGAAGCAATTTACGTATTTCTTTTCCGATTGTAATTGTTGATCGACGTTTCATTTGTACGATACCGAATGATTTGCGAAACTGGGTCATTGACATAATGTCACCTCTGCGTCATTTCAGATTGTCTGCTTTATTATAACATAAATATCATTTAGCGGCATCTCCACCTTCATCTTTCAAAAGTTTAAAAACCGAGAAAGCCTCTCTGTAATCCAGAAAGTGGTTATCGTTGCAGTCTTTACTTCCACAGGCAGGAATATTGTCCGATAAAACAGAATTTATAAACACTAACAATGGAATCGAGGCAAAGTAGAGTGAATAATTTTGGTGATAAGGTAAACTTTATCTGGAAAATTGCAGAACTGTTGAGGGGTCCATACCGGGCAGAGAAATATGGCGATGTTATACTGCCGATGGCAGTGTTAAGGAGATTTGACTGTTTGCTGGAAAAGAGCAAACCTATGGTACTGAAAAGGGCTAAGACCACGGACATAGAAGCCATCCTAAATAGCATCACAGGCTGTGGCTTTTCCAATAAGTCCAAATATGAATTCAGGAACTTACTGCATGACCCTGATAATATTAAGGCCAATTTCGCGACCTATCTACAGAGTTTTTCCTCCAATGTTCGGGAAATTATGGAGAATTTCGACTTCGACAAGGAGATTAAGAAGCTGGATGACAACAACCTTTTGTTCCTGGTGATTAAGGAGTTCAGCCAGATCGACCTGCATCCTGATCTGGTCAGTAATCAGGAAATGGGCTACATCTTTGAAGAGCTGATCAGGAGATTTTCAGAAAATGCCGAGGCCGGTGACCACTATACCCCCAGGGAAGTGATAGAACTCATGGTCAACATCCTATTCAACCAACTGGAGAGCGAGCTGACCCAGGAAGGAGCAATTTTCACCGTCGGTGACTATGCCTGCGGAACCGGGGGCATGCTGTCAGTGGCCGGCAGACACATCCGGAAGCTAAATCCCAACGCCCAAGTGGAAGTGTTTGGGCAAGAGTTAAATCCCCAATCATATGCCATTTGTAAAGCCGATATCCTTATAAAAGGCCAGAGCGAAAAGAACATTATTCTAGGTAATTCATTCACCGCCGATGGACATATGAGCAATCGGGTCAGGTTCGGACTAATGAATCCGCCTTTTGGTGTGGATTGGAAGAAGGATAAGGATTTTATTGATCAAGAAGTCAAAGAACTGGGGTTTTTTGGCCGCTTTGGGGCAGGTACTCCCCGGACCTCGGATGGGTCTCTGCTGTTCCTGCAGCATATGATCTCCAAGATGCAGCAGGATGAAAAGGGTTCCCGCATGG